>JAODNJ010000088.1 GCA_025465155.1 Frankiales bacterium | reverse complement strand
CCGAGGTGGCGCAGGGGCGTGAGCTCGGCGTGCACACCAAGGACCTCTACGAGGCCATCGAGCGCGGGGACCACCCGTCCTGGGACCTGCACGTCCAGCTGATGGACGACCACGAGCACCCCGAGCTGGACTTCGACCCGCTGGACGACACCAAGGTGTGGCCGGAGAACCAGTTCCCGCTGCGCAAGGTCGGCACCATGACGCTGAACCGGACGCCGGAGAACTTCTTCCTCGAGAGCGAGCAGATCGCCTTCGGGACCGGCGTGCTGGTCGACGGGCTGGACTTTTCCGACGACAAGATGCTGGTCGGCCGGACGTTCTCCTACTCCGACACCCAGCGCTACCGGGTCGGCCCCAACTACCTGCAGCTGCCGGTGAACCAGGCCAAGCACGCCCGCGTGGCCACCAACCAGCGCGACGGGCAGATGGCCTACGCCGTCGACCTCGGCCCGGGACAGAACCCGCACGTCAACTACGAGCCGTCGATCCTCGGCGGCCTGCGGGAGGCGGAGTACCCGGCGCACGACGAGCAGGGCCCGGAGATCACCGGCCGGCTGACCCGCAAGCGGATCCCGCGGACCGACGACTACACGCAGGCCGGCCAGCGCTACCTGCTGTCGGAGCAGTGGGAGAAGGACGACCTGGTCGCCAACCTGGTCGACGGGCTGTCCCAGTGCGACCGGCCCATCCAGGAGCGGATGGTCTGGCACCTGTTCATGGCAGAGGACGAGCTCGGCCAGCGCGTGGGCGAGGGGCTCGGCATCACCGCGGACGACGTTCGCGGCCTGCCGCCGCTGCAGACGCAGACCCTCACCGAGGCCGAGCTGCAGCGTGCGGCCAACCTCGGCAAGAACGGTCCGCGGGACGTCAGCGGCCTCACCATGACGCACTGCGTGCCCAACGAGCGGGAGACGCTGGCCGGCTGAACGACCAGCAGCAACCGCGGCGGGCCGCGACCCGGCACTCCCGGTCGCGGCCCGCTGCGCTGTTCCGGTTCGCCGGGCTCCCGATAGCGTCGGCCGGATGCAGCAGAGCATCGCCGAGCTCTACGACGCCTTCAACGCCCGCGACATCCACCGGGTGACCGCTCAGTTCGCCGCGGACGTCGACTGGCCCGACGCCTGGGCGGGCGGCCGTGTGGTCGGCATGACGGCGGTGCGCGAGTACTGGCTGCGCCAGTGGGAGGTCATCGATCCCCACGTCCATCCCCGCCTGATGCGGGAGCTGCCCGACGGACGGGTCGAGGTGCTGGTCGACCAGGTGATCCGGGACCGGAGCGGTGACCTGCTGAGCGAAGCGGTCGTGCTGCACGTCTACACGCTGGACCGTGGGCTCATCGCCCGGATGGACGTCGCGGACCCGGAGCTCTGATCGCGCGCGGGGCCTCAGTCGCCGGGGCGCTTGCGGTCCTGCTCGGCCAGGAACCGCTCGAACTCCGACGCCAGCTGGTCGCCGCTGGGCATCTCCCCGGCCGCGCCGAGGAGCCCGGTGCCCTCGCGGGCGGCGGCGAACGAGTCGAACTGCTGCTCCAGGGACGCGACCACCGCGACGTTCTCGGGGGAACGGGCGATCTGCTCGTCGATCTCCGTGCGGTTGGCCTCGGCCGCCTCGCGCAGCGCCTCCGTGGGCACGTGCAGGCCGGTGAGCTGCTCGAGGTGCTCGAGCAGGGTCAGTGACGCCGCCGGGTAGGTCGCCTGCGCGAGGTAGTGCGGCACGTGGGCGGCCACGCCGAACGCGTCCACCCCGGCCTCACCCATCCGCAGCTCGAGCAGCGCCGCGACGCTGCCCGGAATGCGCATCTCGGCCCAGTACACCGGATAGCTCTCGATCAGCTGACGACGCGAGGCGTGCGCGGTGACGGTGACCGGCCGGGTGTGCGGAACCGGCATGGGGAGCGCCTGCAGCGAGACCACCGAGGTGACGCCGAGGCGTTCGACCAGCAGACCGACGGCGGCCACGAACCGCTCCCAGGCGAAGTCCGGCTCGGCGCCGTGCAGCAGCAGGAAGGGCGCGCCGCCGTCGTCCTCCAGGGCGTAGAGCAGGATCTCCGGAGCGGTGAACGACTCGTAGCGGTCACCGGTGAAGGTGATCCGCGGGCGGTGCGCCCGGTAGTCGACCAGGCTGTCGACGTCGAACCGGGCGATGACCTCGTGCGGGAGGCTGCTGAGCAGGTGCGCCCCCGCGAGCGCGCCGGCGTGGGCGGCGTCGAACTCGCCGGCAAGGTCGTGGACCAGGACGAGGCCACGGCGCTGCCCCGGGGTGCCGGCCTCCGCCTCGCGGTCGAGGAAGGGCTGCGCCCCAGGCAGCACGTCGACGAGCTCCTCCGGACGCTGGACCACCGGGACCTCCTGCCTGCGTGACAGCCTGACCAGGCTGACGACCGTGATGTGGCGGGTGCAGCTCACCACGGGGCCGTGGCATTCCCATCCTCCCCCGATGGGGGACCGAGGCGGCGGATGCGACATCACCTCCGTCCCCGGCCGTGAGCGTCGGCGGTCCGTCGTACGGTCGCGGGCATGCCGAGAACCGCGACCGCCGACCGCGTGGACCGCTCCGCCCTGATGGATTTTCTCCGCCCGCGGCACCGCGCGGTGCTGGTGACCCGCAGATCCGGGGGCGCCCCCCAGCTCTCGCCCGTCACGTGCGGCGTCGACGCGGAGGGGCGGATCGTCGTGTCGACCTATCCGCAGCGGGCGAAGGCAGCCAACGCCCGGCGCGCCCCCGCCGTGTCGCTGTGCGTCCTCTCCGACGACTGGGACGGCCCCTGGGTGCAGGTGGACGGGCAGGCGGAGGTGCTCGACCTGCCGGAGGCGCTGGAGCCGCTGGTCGAGTACTACCGGGCCATCAGCGGCGAGCACCCGGACTGGGCCGAGTACCGCGAGGCGATGACCCGCCAGGGCAAGTCGCTGCTGCGGATCGAGATCTCGGGATGGGGGCCGGTGGCCACGGGTGGGTTCCCGCCCGAATCCCCTGACAAGCTCTGAGCCTTGCTTTTACCAGTGAAAGCTGTCAGGCTTGCGAGGTGCCGTACGTCTTGACCGTCGATCAGCGGGGCAGCCGCCGCGGCCCTGACCGGGTGGGCGACGTCCTGCGACGGCTCAACAGCACCGTAGCGGCTGTCCTGCCCTTCGAGCGGACGGCGGGCGACGAGTTCCAGGGTGTGCTCGCCGATCCGGGCGAGGTGGTCGACGTCGTCGTGCAGCTCGTCCGGCTGGGCGGCTGGAGCATCGGCGTCGGGGCCGGCCCGGTGCAGACGCCGCTCCCGGAGAGCACCCGCGCCGCGACGGGGGTGGCGTTCCTGTGCGCCCGCCGGGCGGTCGACGCCGCCAAGAACCGGCCGGCCCGGCTCGCGGTGCGCGGTGCCGTCCCTGTCGACTCGGGCGATGCCCAGGCGGTGCTCACCGCACTGGCCGTGCTGGTGGAGCGGCGCAGCGACGCCGCGTGGGAGGCCGTCTCGCTCATCGAGGCCGGCCGGACGCAGGCCCAGGCGGCAGCGGAGCTCGGCGTCTCGCGTCAGGCCGTCGGGCAGCGGCTCGCGACGGGTGCCTGGGAGCTGGAACGCGAGCTCCGGCCCACTGCCGCGCGGCTGCTGGACAGAGCAGCGGGGTGAGCAACCGATGATCGTCGCTACGATCGCGCTCCTCGGGGTCGCCGCGGCCGGGGGCCTGGTGCTGGCCGCCTTCGGCGAGCGGCTGCGGCCGCAGTGGGGTGGCGCCGTCCTCGCGGCCCTGCTCGGCGTAGCCGCTCTGCTCGCCTGGCGTGGGAGCGCGCCCTCCTCCGGTGCGGTTCACCTCGGCTACGCGGTCGGTGCCCTGGCGGCCGTGGCCGGTGGCGGACCGCTGGCCAGCGCCGTCCTGCGCGCCGCGGACCCGACGTCCGCGGCCACGGCGGGCGGCCCGGGAGACCCGGAGGTGCTGCGCGGCGGAGCATGGGTCGGCGTTCTCGAGCGCGCGGCCGTCGCGGGCTCCCTGCTCGCAGGCTGGCCCGAGGGGCTTGCCGTGCTGGTCGCGGTGAAGGGCCTGGGCCGCTACGCCGAGCTCAAGGCCCCGGCGGCCGCCGAGCGCTTCATCATCGGCACCCTGGCCAGCGTGCTCTGGGCGGCCGGTTGCGTCGGTTGCGTGGTGCTCCTCCGGACCTGACCGCGATCGGCGAGGCGCAGCCACGTCGAGCGGCGCGGGCGCCGGGCACCGAGAATGGCAGGGGCCCGTTGCGACCACCCCCGCTGGAGGAACCGTGTCCGAGTCGTCCCCGTCCGGCGGCATCCGCAATCCCGACCTGCTGGGCATCTACTGCAACGACCACCTCATGGCCTCCACGGGCGGGGTCGAGCTCGTGAGCCGGATGGTGGGCACGCACCGCGGCACCCCCTACGAGGCGCCCCTGGAACGGCTGCTGACCGAGCTGCGCGAGGAGCGGTCTGCGCTCCGCGCGATGATGGACGTGCTCGGCGTCCCGGTGCGGCAGTACAAGCAGGTGGCGACCTGGGTGGGCGAGAAGGTGTCACGACTGAAGCTCAACGGCCGGCTGCTGTCGCGCTCCCCGCTGTCCGACGTCATCGAGTTCGAGTTCATCGCGACGGCCGTGCTGGGCAAGCGGGCCGGGTTCGAGACCCTGCGCGAGGTTGCCGAGGCCGAGCCGCGGCTGGACAGGGCCCTGCTCGACCGGCTGATCACCCAGGCCGACCAGCAGCACGAGTGGCTGTCCGAGGCCCGCAGGGAAATCGCGGCGAAGGTCTTCGGCGGCCGCTCGGAGCCGGCCAGCGAGGCCGCAGGCGACTGACCCGCCGGGCGGTCCCCCCAACCGCCGGGTACAACCAGGGGCATGTGCCACGACGCCGACAGCCGCCCGCCCGCCCCGCCGCGCGGCGGCGACGTGGCCGAGCGCGGAACGCTCAGCCTGACCTCGGCGGACGGCACGGAGTTCTCCGCGGCCTACGCCGCCCCGGCGGCGCCGGCCGGTGCCGGCGTCGTCGTCCTCCCGGACATCCGCGGGCTCCACCCGTACTACGTCGCGCTCACCGAGCGCTTCGCCGAGGCCGGCCTGCCGGCGGTGGCCATCGACTACTTCGGTCGCACCGCCGGACTGGCCGGCGCGGATTCCGGAACCGGTACCCGCGACGCGGACTTCGACTGGCAGGCCCACATCCCGAAGACGACGTCGGCGGCCATCGACGCCGACATCGACGCCGCGCTCGGCTACCTCCGCGAGCGCACCCGGCCGGACCTGCCGGTCCTCACCGTCGGCTTCTGCTTCGGCGGAAGCCATTCCTGGCGGCAGTCGGGTGGGGAACTCGACCTGGCCGGGTGCGCCGGCTTCTACGGGCGCCCCGCGATGGTCGGCGACTCCGCCGAGCGGGCGCACCTGCCCACCCTCATGCTCATCGCCGGAGCGGATGCCGCTACGCCGGTGGAGGACCAGCTGCGCCTGGCCGAGACGATGCGGGCGGCGGGCGCCGAGGTCGAGACGGCGGTGTACGAGGGCGCGCCGCACTCCTTCTTCGACCGCGCGTTCGGTGAGTGGCAGGCGGCGTGCGCCGACGCCTGGCGCCGCATTCTCGCGCTGACCGACCGGGTCGCGGGAGCCGGCGCGTGAGCTGAGTCGGCTGAGCTCGTGGCGCGGGCTCCCTTGCGCCCGTCCTCGCCAAGGTCTAGGACGGGCTCTCGGAGGCGCCGATGCACGAGCTCGCGATCAGCCAGAGCGTGGTCGACGCCGTCCTGGCGCGCACCGGGGATGCGCAGGTGACCCTGCTGCGGCTCGACGTCGGTCGGCTCTCCGGAGTGGTTCCGGACGCGCTGCGGTTCTGCTTCGACCTGGTCGTCGAGGGGACCTCCCTCGAGGGGGCCCGCCTGCTCATCGACGAGCCGCCCGGACTGGGGCACTGCCGCGACTGCGGCGCCGACTTCGGGCTCGACGTCCCGATCCTGCTCTGCCCCTGTGGCAGTGCGGACGTCGAGGTCACCGGGGGCAGGGACCTGCTCGTCCGATCGGTGGAGGTTGCCTGATGTGCACGACCTGCGGCTGCGGCGAGGACACAGGTGCCCGCCTGACGACCGTGCACGAGCACGACGCGGGACATCGGCACACCCACACGGTCGTGATGGAACAGCGGGTGCTGGCGAAGAACGACGACCTGGCCGCCGCCAACCGGACGTGGCTGCGCGCCCGCGGGCTCCTGACCGTCAACCTGATGAGCTCCCCGGGGTCCGGGAAGACGACGCTGCTCGAGTGCACCATCGCCGACCTCGGCGGCGAGTGGTCGGTGCACGTGCTCGAGGGCGACCAGGAGACCACCGTCGACGCCGACCGGATCCGCGCCGCCGGGGCCACGGCCGTGCAGATCAACACCGGGGCCGGCTGCCACCTGGATGCCGACATGGTGGCCCGCGGAGTCCGCGCCCTCGACCCATCGCCGGGAGCGCTCCTGGTCATCGAGAACGTCGGCAACCTGGTCTGCCCGGCCCTGTTCGACCTCGGCGAGGACCTGCGGGTCGTCGTCGTCTCGACCCCGGAGGGTGACGAGAAGCCGCTGAAGTACCCGCACATGTTCGCGACGGCCGATCTCGTGCTGCTCACCAAGACCGACCTGCTGCCGTACGTGCCCTTCGACGTCGACCGCTTCACCGCCGCGGTGCGGGCGGTGAACTCCCGTGCTCGCGTCCTTCCGGTCTGTGCGACGTCGGGCCAAGGCCTGGAGGACTGGTACAGCGTTCTGCGTGCCCGCCGGCCGGTGCATGCACCAGCGGAGCAAGCCTCTTCCACTTGACCCTTCCCGGGCACGGGAGTACGCATTGTGACGCGCCGCACAGGCCGACGAGGCCGGTCACGACGGCGTGGTGGGGCTCCAATCAGCCGGGTCCCGACGGGATGTGCGTCATGCCCACAGCCGAGGCGATCGCGGCCGAACAGGCCACGGTCCATGTGCTCTGGATCAACGCGGGCCTGAGTTGTGACGGGGACTCCGTCGCCCTCACCGCCGCCACCCAGCCGAGCATCGAGGAGATCGCCCTCGGGGCGCTGCCGGGGCTGCCCAAAGTGGCGGTGCACTGGCCGCTGATCGACTTCGAGTGCGGCTCCCAGGGTGGCGCGGACGATTTCCTCGAATGGTTCCGCAAGGCCGACCGCGGCGAGCTGGAACCGTTCGTGCTCGTCGTCGAAGGCTCGATCCCGAACGAGAAGCTGCACGACGAGGGCTACTGGAGCGGCTTCGGCAACGACCCGGCGACCGGGCAGCCGATCACGACGAGTGAGTGGCTGGACCGGCTGGCCCCGAAGGCGCTGGCCATCGTGGCCGCCGGCACGTGCGCCACCTATGGCGGCATCCACGCCATGGCCGGCAACCCCACCGGCGCGATGGGCGTGCCCGACTACCTGGGCTGGGACTGGCGGTCGAAGGCCGGCCTGCCGATCGTGTGCGTGCCCGGCTGCCCGATCCAGCCGGACAACCTGTCGGAAACCCTGACCTACCTGCTGTACCAGGCCACCGGCCAGGCTCCGATGATCCCGCTCGACGAGGCGCTGCGGCCGACCTGGCTGTTCGGGCGCACGGTGCACGAGGGGTGTGACCGCGCCGGCTACTACGAGCAGGCGGACTTCGCCGAGGAGTACGGCTCCCCGAAGTGCATCGTCAAGCTCGGCTGCTGGGGCCCGGTCGTGAAGTGCAACGTCCCCAAGCGCGGCTGGATCAACGGCGTCGGCGGCTGCCCGAACGTGGGCGGCATCTGCATCGGCTGCACGATGCCCGGCTTCCCGGACAAGTTCATGCCGTTCATGGACGAGCCCCCGGGCGCGCGGGCGTCGAGCGCGATGGTGGCGCCCTACGGCTCCGTCGTCCGCACCCTGCGGTCCATCACCACCCACACCGTGGACAAGGAGCCGCGCTGGCGCAGGCCCGGCCGCGAGCTCACCACCGGGGCCGTCCGCTCCTGGTGATCGGTCCGCCGGCGCCTCCCCGCGCCGGCGCCACCCGTCGACTTCGCGACAGGTCCACTTCTCGACCAATCGGCACAGCCCTCCAGCCGTTCAGTCCTTCCAGGCGAGATCCGCCGACGACAGGAGCACTCCCCATGACCAGGACGATGCCGGCCCCCGGGTCCGAGACGAGCGACGAGGGCCCCGGCCAGCTCGTCGACATGGCGTGGGACCCGATCACCCGCATCGTGGGCAGCCTCGGGATCTACACGAAGATCGACTTCAAGCAGCGCGTCGTCGCCGAGTGCAAGAGCACCTCGTCGATCTTCCGGGGCTACTCGATCTTCATGAAGGGCAAGGACCCGCGGGACGCGCACTTCATCACCAGCCGGATCTGCGGCATCTGCGGGGACAACCACGCCACGTGTTCCTGCTACGCGCAGAACATGGCCTACGGGGTGAAGCCGCCGCACCTGGGGGAGTGGATCGTCAACCTCGGCGAGGCGGCCGAGTACATGTTCGACCACAACATCTTCCAGGAGAACCTGGTCGGGGTGGACTACTGCGAGCGGATGGTCGCCGAGACCAACCCCGCCGTCCTCGCCCGGGCCGAGGCGACGGCCTCGCCGCACGCCGGCGACCACGGTTACCGGACGATCGCCGACATCATGCGGGCGCTCAACCCCTTCACCGGCGAGTTCTACCGCGAGGCGCTGCAGGTCAGCCGGACGACCCGCGAGATGTTCTGCCTCATGGAGGGGCGCCACGTCCACCCCTCGACGCTCTACCCCGGCGGCGTCGGCACGGTGGCGACCATCCAGCTGATGACCGATTACCTGACCCGGCTCATGCGCTACGTCGAGTTCATGAAGAAGGTCGTCCCGATGCATGACGACCTCTTCGACTTCTTCTACGAGGCGCTGCCCGGTTACGAGCAGCTCGGGCTGCGGCGGACGCTGCTCGGCTGCTGGGGTTCGTTCCAGGACCCGGAGGTCTGCAACTTCAGGTACGCCGACATGACCGACTGGGGCCGGAAGATGTTCGTCACCCCCGGGGTGGTCGTCGACGGGAGGCTGGTCACCACCGACCTGGTGGACATCAACCTCGGCATCCGGATCCTGCTCGGCAGCTCCTATTACGAGGACTGGAAGGGCCAGGAGGTCTTCGTCAAGAACGACCCGCTGGGCAACCCGGTCGACGTCCGGCACCCCTGGAACCAGCACACCAATCCGCGGCCCCAGAAGCGGGACCTCGAGGACAAGTACAGCTGGGTGATGAGCCCCCGCTGGTTCGACGGCAGGGACAACCTCGCGCTGGACACCGGCGGCGGCCCGCTGGCCCGGCTGTGGTCGACGGCGCTGGCCAACCTCGTCGACATCGGGTACGTGAAGGCAACCGGGCACAGCGTGCAGATCAACCTGCCGAAGACGGCGCTCAAGCCCGAGGTGAGCTTCGAGTGGCACGTGCCGCAGTGGAGCAACACCCTCGAGCGCAACCGGGCCCGCACCTACTTCCAGGCCTACGCCGCCGCCTGCGCCCTGCATTTCGCGGAGAAGGCCCTGGCCGAGATCCGCGCCGGCCACACCAGGACCTGGGAGCCGTTCGAGGTGCCCGACGAGGCCATCGGCTGCGGCTTCACCGAGGCCGTGCGCGGCGTGCTCAGCCACCACATGGTCATCCGCGACGGGAAGATCGCGAACTACCACCCGTATCCGCCGACACCATGGAACGCCAGCCCCCGCGACTCCGCTGGGACGCCGGGCCCGTACGAGGACGCCGTCCAGGGCCAGCCGATCTTCGAGGAGAACGACAGGGAGCACTTCAAGGGGATCGACATCATGCGCACCGTCCGCAGCTTCGACCCCTGCCTGCCGTGCGGGGTGCACATGTACCTCGGCAACGGCACCACGCTGGAGAAGCTGCACACCCCCACGGCGTCCGCCGGCGCCGAGCTCGGGTGAGCACTGCCATGGACGGGGGCCCCACCGAACCGGCCGCGGTCGGCGCACGCATCGCGAGCCTGCTCGAATCCTGCGCCGTGGCCGGTCCGGTCGCCGCGCAGCGGGCCGAGGAGCTGGTGCGCCTGGTCGTGGACCTCTACGGGGCGGGGCTCGAGCGGCTGCTGGACGTGCTGGCCGACGCCGGCCGGCTGGACGACGTCGCCGCGCGGGCGCTCGCGGACGACGAGCTGGTCGCCAGCCTGCTGCTCGTGCACGGGCTGCACCCGTACGACGTCGAGACCCGCATCCGCCAGGCCCTGGACGACGTGCGGCCCTACCTCGGCTCGCACGGCGGCGACGTGGCGCTGCTCGGCGTGACCCCCGAGGGGCTGGTGCGGCTGCAGTTCTCCGGTACCTGCGGTAGCTGCCCGTCCTCCGGCGCGACGCTGGAGCTGGCGATCGAGGGCGCGGTGAGTGCCGCCGCGCCCGAGACCACCGGCATCGAGCTCGTGTCCCCGGAGCCGCCCTCGGGCGGGTTCGTGCCTCTCACGGCGCTGCGGATCCGGCCGTCGGACGAGCGGGCGGCGACGTGGGTGGACGCGCCGGAGGCCGCCGGGCTGCCCGACGGCGTCGTGCGCGGTCTCGGCGTGCGCGGCGCCGCGGTGGTGGTGCTGCGCGCCGGTGCCGACCTGTTCGCCTTCCGCGACCGGTGCGCCGCCTGCGAGGGCGGGCTCGCGGGCGGCTCTCTCGGCCGCGCCCTGGGCTCCCGGGAGCTGCTGCTGCGGTGCCCGGGTTGTGGAGCGCACTTCGACGTCCGCCGGGCCGGTGCCCGGGCGGACGGGCCGGAGTCCCGGGACCCGGCCCACGTCGGGCCGGACCACCTGGAGCCGGTGCCCCTGCTCGTCCGGGAGGACAGCGTGGCCCTGGCGCTGCCGGTACCGGTGGAGGTGCCGGCGTGAGTGCCGGAGGCCGCGCGGCCCCGCGCGACACGGGCGCCCTGGCGGTGCTGCGGCGGCTGGCCGCGGCGCCGGCGCCCGTCGCCGCGGCCCCCGGCGAGCAGTGCGAGCTGTGCGCCACCGAGGTCGCCGCCGAGCACCGGCACGTGGTGGACCTCGAGCGCCGCACCATCCTGTGCGCGTGCCGGCCGTGCTGGCTGCTCTTCCCGGAGGGCGTGAAGACCCGTTACCGGGCGGTGCCGGAGCGCCACCTCTTCTTCCCCGGCTTCGCCCTCCCCGGCCCTCAGTGGGACGCCCTGGAGATCCCGGTGGGGCTGGCCTTCTTCTTCCACAGCTCTCCGACGGACAGAGTCGTCGCGCTCTACCCCGGCCCGGCCGGGGCCACCGAGTCCGAACTCCCGCTCGCGGCCTGGGACGACGTCGTCGCCGGCAATCCACAGCTCGGCCAGGCCCGCAGCGACGTCGAGGCGCTGTTCGTCACCGCCCTGTCCGGAGCCGTGCCGCGGTGCTGGCTGGTGCCGATCGACCGCTGCTACGAGCTCGTCGGCCGGCTGCGCCAGGTCTGGCGGGGCTTCGACGGCGGCGCCGAGGCCCGGGCCGTCCTCGCCGACTTCACCGACGACGTGGCGGCTCGCAGCCGGCCTGCCGAGCGGGGAAGTGCCCGGTGAGCGAGCTGTCCTTCGCCATCCGCGCCGTGGTCCCCGACCGCTACGCCGCGACGCCGACGCTGACCGTCGGCCTGCACATCGACGACCCCGGCAACGACCCGGTGCACGCACTTGCGCTGCGGGCGCAGGTGGTGCTCGAGCCGCAGCGCCGTGCCTACGGGGCGGAGGAGGCGGGCCGACTCCTGGACCTGTTCGGCGAGCGCCCCCGGTGGGGGACCACCGTGAAGCCGACCACCTGGACCACCTGTTCCGCCGTCGTGCCCGGGTTCACCGGCGGTGCCGACGTCGACCTGCCGCTGCCGTGCAGCTACGACCTCGAGGTCGCGGCGGCGCGGTACCTGCAGGCCCTCGACGGCGGCGAGGTCCCGCTCCGGCTGCTGTTCAGCGGCACCGTCTTCCGCCGCGGCCCGGCCGGGTTGCGGATCGAGCCGGTGCCCTGGTCCGCGGAGGCCGAGCACCGGATGCCGCTGGCGGTGTGGCGGCAGCTCGTCGACCTGCACTGGCCGGACAGCGGATGGCTGCGGCTGCGGCGGGACACGCTGCGGGCACTGCAGGAGGAACGCGCCCGGACGGGGGACACCTCCTGGGAGGAGACCATCGGGCGGCTGCTCGCCGGTGCGCACGCGGGCGCGGAGGTGACCGGCGGGTGAGCAGCCTCGCCGCGGCCCGGATGGTGGCCGACGCCGTCCTGTACGAGGGCTACCTGCTCTATCCGTACACGGCGGCCTCGGCGAAGAACCGGCTGCGCTGGCAGTTCGGCGTCCTCGGGCCCGCGGGAGCCGCCGAGCGGGGCGACGGCGAGCCGGACCGGATGTCGGCCGATCTCCTGCTCGACGCCCCGCCGGAGGCCATGCTCACGGTGCATCTGCGCGGGCTGCACCTGCAGACCCGCAGCGTCGAGGCCGCGGAGGGCGAGCGGTTCGTGCCCGTTGCCGAGCTCCGGGCCGGGTCCGGCGTGTGGCTCTCCTTCGACGAGGCAGTCCAGGTCGAGGTCACCGTGCCGGTGCGGGTCTCGGACCTGGCGCGGGGCCACCGCGCCCCTGTCGTCGTCCCCGGTGCGCGCTCGGAGGAGCCGATCCTCGACGCCGGTCGGGTCGTCGGTCGCGTGGTCCGCTGCCAGGAGCCGGTGACGGCGGCCCTGGAGTTCCGGGCCGAGGACCTCGGGGCGGCCCTCCGGGTGTCGGTGAGGGTCATCAACACGACCGGCGGCGTGCCGGCCGGTCGCGACCGCGCGACGCGATCCTCGCTGCTGGGCACGCACCTGCTGGTCACGACCGACCTCGGCGGTTTCGTCTCGCTCCTGGAGCCGCCGGCGGAGCTCGCGGCCGCCGCTGCGGCGTGCGACCGGGACCGCTGGTTCCCGGTGCTGGCCGGCGCGCAGGGGGAGCACGACCTGCTGCTGGTCAGCCCGATCATCCTCTACGACCATCCCGAGGTGGCCCCGGAGAGCGCCGGGCCGCTCTACGACGCGACCGAGATCGACGAGATCCTCACCCTGCGGGTACTCACCCTCAGCGACGAGGAGAAGGCGGCTGCGCGGGCCACCGATCCGCGCGCGGCCGCGGTCGTGGAGCTCGCCGAGACCATGCCGGCGGAGGTCCTGGCCCGGCTGCACGGCGTCCTCCGCGATCCGCACGCGCCGGTGTTCCCAGGGCTGCCGGACGAGCCGCCGGCCGGGTCGGAGTCCGACAGCCGGCCCTGGTGGGATCCGGCCGTCGACGGCGCGGTGGACCCGGAGGAGGCCTCGGTCACCGTGGACGGGACACCGGTGCGACGGGGGAGCCTGGTCCGGATCCACCCGCGGCGCCGGGCCGACGCGCAGGACCTCTTCTACGCGGGCCGGGAGGCCACCGTCGCCGCCGTCCAGACCGACGTCGACGGCGGAACGCACGTGGCCGTGGTGCTCGTCGACGATCCCGCGGCGGACCTGCACGAGTGGTACGGCCGCCACCTGTATTTCGCCCCCGAGGAACTGGAGCCGGTGCCGCAGGGAGCGGCGCGGGCGGAAGGAGGACGACCATGCGCACCGTCGGAGTGATCACCACGGGGCTGCTGCTCGCCGCCGCGTCCGCGGTCGGCGTGCTGGCGGTCCGCTCGCTGCCGGACATCCGGCGCTACCTGGCCATGCGGCGCATGTGACCCGAGGAGAGGACCCGAGGAGAGGACATGGACCGGAACACCGGGGAAGAACCCCAGGAAGCACGCGGAAGGCCCGGCTCGCGGGACACCGGAGCCGAGTCACCCGCCTCGGGTCCGGCCGACCGCGAGGCCGGCCGGACCGAGAGCGACACCGACGTCGACGCGAACAGGGACACGGTCGACCCAGGGATGCCCGACCTGCCGACCGGTGACGCCGGAGGCTGAGGAGACCGACATGACCAGTGAGCCGCGCGTTCCCCCGTACGGGGACCGGAAGCAGTCAGCGGACGACGTCGAGCCCGGCAGCACGGAGCGGCAGGGTGCGGATGTCGGCGGAGCCCGGCGCCACCGGACCAGCGACGCGGCCGACGTCGACGACCCCGGCGGCCGCACCTCCTCACCCGCCGAGGAACAGCCGGCCGGATCGGTCGACGGCGCGGGGGAGGAGGACCCGGGCGTCGGCCCTGCCCACACCGGCGGCGTGACCCGCGGCGAGGAGCAGCGAGAGTGAGCCCCGGCGCCCCCCGCGTTCTCGTCGCAGGCGTGGGCAACCTCTTCCTGGGCGACGACGGGTTCGGGCCGGCAGTGATCGCCAGGCTGGGCGAGGAGCGGTTGCCACCCGCGGTCACGGCCGTGGACTACGGCATCCGCGGGGTGCACCTGAGCTACGACCTGCTCGACGGCTGGGACGAGCTCATCCTGGTCGACGCCCTTCCGGGCGACGGCCCGCCGGGAGAGGTGCACGTGCTGGCGGTGTCGGAGGACGACGTCGCGGCCGCGCCGGCGGCCGTGGACGCGCACGGCCTGTCACCGGTGGCGGTCCTGGGCTCGCTGCGGGCGCTCGGCGGCAGGCTGCCCCGGACCGTCGTCGTCGGCTGCATCCCGGGCACCGTGGCCGAGGGGATCGGGTTGTCCCCGGCCGTCGCGGCCGCCGTGGGGCCGGCCGTCCGCCGGATCCGCGCGCTGGTCAGCGGCGCGGCCGTTCCGGCGGGGAGCTGAGATGTGCCTCGGCATCCCGGGCCGGGTGATCGAGCTGGTGCCCGGCTTCGGCGACCAGCTGGCCCTGGTGGACGTCTCCGGTGCGCGGAGGCGGGTCAACATCGGGATGCTGGACGCGCCGCCGGGGCCCGGGGACTGGGTGCTGATCCACGTCGGCTTCGCGGTCAGCGTGGTGGACGAGGCGGAGGCCGCCCGGGCGCTCTCGGGTCTCGAGCTGATGGGCCGGCCCGGGGACGGACCAATCCCGTGACCAGCTCGCTGCGCACCGCTGCCGCCGTCCGCCGCCGTTTCGTCGTCCGGGGCGTGGTGCAGGGCGTCGGCTTCCGCCCCTTCGTGCACGCCACGGCCACCGGGCTCGGCCTGACCGGCGAGGTGCACAACGACGGCGGCGGCGTCGTCGCGGAGGTGGAGGGGCCACGGCGCGCGGCCTGCCTGCGGGAGATCACCGACCCCGCGGACCGCCGCTACGGGCACCCCTTCGCCACCTGCACCGACTGCGGTCCGCGGTTCACCATCACCCTCGACCTCCCGTACGACCGGTCCCGGACGACGATGGCCGGCTTCCCGATGTGCGCCCGGTGCGCACGGGAGTACGCAGATCCGGCGGACCGGCGCTTCCACGCCCAGCCGATCGCCTGCCGGGACTGCGGTCCGCGGC
>JAODNJ010000066.1 GCA_025465155.1 Frankiales bacterium | reverse complement strand
CCCGCGTGGTCGACCGCGTGGTCGAGCAGAAGAGCAGCCGCCCCGAGCTGACCGAGGCCGAGATCGTCGTCTCCGGCGGTCGCGGCGTGGCCAGCGCGGAGAACTTCGCCATCATCGAGGCGCTCGCGGACTCCCTCGGCGCGGCCGTGGGCGCCTCCCGCGCCGCGGTCGACTCCGGCTTCTACCCGCACTCGTTCCAGGTCGGGCAGACCGGCAAGACCGTCTCGCCGCAGCTCTACGTCGCGGTGGGCATCTCCGGGGCCATCCAGCACCGGGCCGGCATGCAGACCTCGAAGACGATCGTCGCCATCAACAAGGACGCCGAGGCGCCGATCTTCGAGCTGGCCGACTTCGGTGTCGTGGGCGACCTGAACTCGATCGTCCCCGCGGCGACCGAGCAGATCACCGCCCGCAAGGGCTGATCCCTCCGGGCCGCGCTTCCGGGTGCGCCAGCCATCGAGCGCCGGTCCTGCGCCGAGGACCGGCGCTCGACGGCTGTCCGGGGGCCCGTCCCCGGCCGCGACTACCCTCGGGAACGCCATGACGTATCTGGACCATGCAGCGACGACCCCGCTGCTTCCGGAGGTCCTCGCTGCGATGACCGAGCAGCTGGGCCGGGTCGGCAACGCGTCCTCGCTGCACGCCAGCGGGCGGGCCGCGCGCCGCGCCGCCGAGCAGTCCCGCGAGCGGCTGGCCGAGGCGCTGGGGGCGCGCCCGTCCGAGGTGCTCTTCACCGGAGGCGGCACGGAGAGCGACAATCTCGCGGTCAAGGGGCTGTACTGGGCCCGCCGCGCGGCCGACCAGCGACGCCGCCGGATCGTGGTGAGTCCGGCCGAGCACCACGCCGTCCTGGACAGCGTCGAGTGGCTGGCCAAGCACGACGGTGCCGAGGTCACCTGGCTACCGGTCGAGGCGACCGGCCGGGTCACCCCCGAGGCGCTCGGCGAGGCCCTCGGCGACGGCACCGACGTGGCGGTGGCCAGCGTCATGTGGGCGAACAACGAGATCGGCACGGTGAGCGACGTGCCGGCCCTGGTCCGGGTCGCGCACGCCGTGGGCGTCCCCCTGCACACCGACGCCGTGCAGGCGGTGGGGCAGGTGCCGGTGGACTTCGCCGCGAGCGGCGTCGACGCGCTCACGATGACCGGCCACAAGCTGGGCGGCCCGATGGGCGCCGGCGCTCTGCTGCTGCGCCGGGAGGTCGAGTGCACCCCCCTGATGCACGGCGGTGGCCAGGAGCGGGACGTGCGTTCCGGCACCCTGGACGTCGCGGCGATCGTCGGCCTCGCCGTCGCGGCAGAGGCCGCCGTCGCGACCAGGGAGCAGCGGGCGGCGCGGCTCTCGCGGCTCCGCGACCGCCTGGTCGCCGGCGTCGTCGAGGCGGTGCCCGACGCGCAGCTGAACGGTGCCCCGCTGGACGACGTCCTCGGCGGTTCGGAGCCCGGACCGGGCCGGTTGCCCGGCAACGCCCACCTGTCCTTCCCGGGAGCGGAGGGCGACGCGCTGCTCATGCTCCTCGACGCCCGCGGGGTCGAGTGCTCCACCGGCTCCGCCTGCAGCGCGGGAGTGGCCCGGCCCAGTCACGTCCTGCTCGCCGTCGGTGCCGACCCCGGGCGCGCCCGCAGCTCGCTGCGGTTCAGCCTGGGCCATACCACCTCCGAGGCCGACGTGGACGCGGTGCTCGACGCCATTGCGCCGGTCGTGGAGCGCGCGCGGAACGCGGGACTGAACCGCCGATGAGGATCCTCGCGGCCATGAGCGGGGGTGTGGACTCCGCGGTGGCGGCGGCGCTCGCCGTCGAGGCCGGCCACGACGTCACCGGCGTCCACCTCGCCCTCTCCCAGGACCGCCAGACCCTGCGCAGCGGGGCCCGCGGCTGCTGCAGCGTCGAGGACGCCCACGACGCCCGCCGGGTGGCCGACGAGCTCGGCGTCCCCTTCTACGTCTGGGACCTCGCCGAGCGATTCACCGACGACGTCGTCGACGACTTCGTGGCCGAGTACGCCGCCGGTCGCACCCCGAACCCGTGCCTGCGCTGCAACGAGCGGATCAAGTTCACCGCCGTGCTCGACCGTGCGCGCGCGCTCGGCTTCGACGCCGTCGTCACCGGCCACCACGCCCGGCTCGCCGACGGCCACCTGCGGCGCTCGGTCGACGCGGCCAAGGACCAGTCGTACGTTCTCGGCGTCCTCACCGCCGCGCAGCTGGCCGCCGCTGTGTTCCCGCTCGGTGGGATGACCAAGCAGCGCGTGCGCGAGATCGCCGCCGAGCGCGGGTTCGCCGTGGCGGCCAAGCCCGACTCGCACGACATCTGCTTCATCCCCGACGGCGACACCCGCGGGTTCCTGGCCAGGCGGCTGGGTGAGCAGCCCGGCCCGGTCGTCGACGCGGGCACGGGCGCGGTCCTGGGCGAGCACGGGGGGACCTACGGCTTCACGGTGGGCCAGCGGCGCGGCCTGGGCGTCGACGTCGGCGACGCGCGGCCCCGGTACGTGCTCGGCATCGAGCCGGTCACCCGGACCGTCACAGTGGGAACGGCCGAGCTGGCGGGGGTGACCCGGGTGCGCACCGCGACCCCCACCTGGACCGGTCCGGCGCCCCGCCTCCCGCTCCGCGCCGAGGTTCAGCTGCGGGCACACGGCACGGCGGTGCGGTGCGAGGTGGCGGCGGACGGCGACGGTGGGCTCCTCGTGACCCTCGCCGAGGCTCAGCGCGGCGTCGCCCCGGGCCAGTCCGCGGTGGTCTACCTGCCGGACCCCGTGCGGGGCGACCGCGTCCTCGGCCAGGGAACCGTCGCAGCGACTGCGTGAACTCCCGAAAGCCCGGGCCGGCTACCACGGCCGCCTGGTGACCGACATCCGGCTGTCGCTCGACCGCCGCACCGGCGACATCACCCGTGCCCCCTCCGCCAGCGGCGAATCGGCGCTCGGCAACCCGGTCTGGCAGGCCCGGTGGGAGGCGCTGCAGCAGGCTCGGTACGGCTCGCCGGTGGTCGCCTGCATGAACCCCGGCGGCCCGCCCACCGGCCTGTCCTACGCCAGCAGCGGAGGGGAGGGGGACGGGTCGTACGGCTCCCGGATCTCGAACGCGGACATCAACGGCGTGCTCCTCGACCCGGCGGGTTTCCACCGGGTCGCGGCGAACTCCTACTGGCGGCCGGTGGCGACGCCTTCACCGCTTCCCCCCGGGGACAGGGCGCACCACCGGGCCCGTCGACGTCGACACGGGTGGTGGCCTACTTCGGCGCCCACGCGCCGGTGAGCCGGCCGCCCGCCGACCACGCGACCAGGATCGCCTGATCCGGGCGGAAGGGCCGCGGCGGGGGCGGGCTACCGTCCCCCCGTGGCCCTGCCGACCGGTCCCGACGAGGGACCCCGAACGCCCGAGCCCGACCCTGCCCCCACCACCAGCTGGGGGCCCGCCACCGGGGTCGGCTCCCTGCCGGGTACCGATCCGGCCGAGGCGCTGCGCGTCGTCCTCGGTGAGCTACCCGAGTTCCCATACCTCCCCGAGTTGCCCGACCGCGGGCCAGGCGCCGACCTGGCCGGGCGCAGCGCCGCTCTGCTGGTCGACCTCGCCGTGGATCTCACGCCGGCCGGCTGGCGCCTGGTGCCGCGGCCGGGGGTGGACCTGCGCCGGGCGCAGGAGTTCCTGGCCCGCGACCTCGACGCCGTCCACGACGTCGCCGAGGCCTACGTGGGCCCGCTGAAGATCCAGGCAGCCGGTCCGTGGACGCTGGCCGCCGCGCTCGAGCGGACCCGGGGCGACCGGGCCGTCGTCGACCCCGGGGCACGCCGCGACCTCGGCCAGTCGCTGGCCGAGGGGATCGCCGC
>JAODNJ010000049.1 GCA_025465155.1 Frankiales bacterium | reverse complement strand
AGCGCCGGCTGCTGCGGGGTGCGGGCACCCGCGTGCCGCTGCGCCGGGCCGTAGGGCTGGCCTACGCGGCACACTCGATGAGCATCACGCTGCCGGGCGGTCCGCTGGTGTCCACCGCCTACAACTATCGGCGAATGCGGGCCTTCGGCGCCGACTCGACGGTTGCCGCATGGGCGACGGCCGCCAGCGGGGTCCTCTCGAGCATCGGGCTGGTCGTCCTCAGCATTGCCGTCGGGATTGCCGCCTCGGCTGAAGACACCAGCGATGCCCTGGCTCTCGGCACCATCGTCGGTGGGCTCGCGCTGCTGGCGGGGGTCGCGGCCGTTCTCCGGCGTCGGCCGTCCTGGCGGGCGGCACTCACGCTTCGGCTGGCCGCCATCCGCGCCCGGGTTCCCGAGGCCCGGCGCCGGCGCCTCGACCGGTCGGTGACCTGGGTGGGCGGCGTGCTCCGCGTGCGCATCCCGCCGGTGGACCTCGCCGTCGCCGGCGCCCACTCGGTGGGCAACTGGGTGACCGATGCGGCGAGCCTGGCGCTGTGCTGCGCAGCGCTCACCGTCGCCGTGGACCCGGTTCCCCTCGCCCTGACCTACATCGCGGGCATGGTCGCCTCGGGGCTGCCGATCTTCCCCGGCGGCCTCGGCACGGTCGACAGCGTGCTCATCGTCGGACTGGTTGCCGGGGGCGCCGGCGCCTCCGCCGCGCTGGGCGTCGTCGTCCTCTACCGGCTGATCAGCATGGGCCTGGTCGGCGCCATCGGCTGGCTGCTCTGGTTGCTCGGCTGGGCGCGGCGCAGCCGTGGGATCGTCACGGAACCCGTCGGCACGGCCCATCTCCGGGCTCGCTCAGAATCTGCACAGGCGCTGGTCGCACACTCGCCGGTGTCCGCCTAGGAGGAGGTCCCCGTGCGCATCTCGTTGATCGGGCTGGTGTATCTCGCGATCGGCGTCGTCGTCGCGTTGACCCACGGTTACAACAGTGTGGCCGGGGTCTCGGAGGCGCTGTCCCTGATCGTCGCCGTCGTCCTCTGGCCGGCGGTGCTGTTGGGCCTGGACCTGCACCTGCCGGCCATCGCGACCTGACCCTCGGGAGCCGGCGTCACCGCTGGTCGCCGTCTGCCGGCCCGGCCGCCCCGAGCCAGGACGACGGCCCGGTGCGGGAGCGGTAGCGGGCGGCACTGCGGGCCGGCTGCTCCACGGATTCCTGCAGCCGCCGGGCGGCATCGACGTGGTCGCTGGTCCACACCAGCCGGACGGTGTGCGCCTTGACGTGCCCGTCGACGCCGAGGGCGTCCTCCAGGTCGCTGCGCAGGGCCTCGATGAGCCGGCCGTCGGCTCCCTCGTCGCGGGGGAGTGGCCGGGGAACGGGTCCCGAGCCCGTCACGGCCTGCGCCATGGCCGCGTACCAGTTCGTCACCCGCTCGGTCGCGGCGATCAGCTCGAGGTGGGCCCGCGGCGCCTCGGTCCGCTGGGACGACCCGTCGCGGAGCCACAGGTCGCCGACGGCGTCCGCGGTGAGCCGCAGCCCGGCGACGCCGGTGAGCAGCGCCGCGACGTCCGACAGGGTCAGCTGCTTCCGGCCGCGTTCGGCCAGGAACTCGCGGAAGGCGTCGTCGAGCCTCCGTGCCGCGGCGGTGGCCCGCGACGCCGCCAGCTCCGCCATCTCCCGTGAGCCGGCGACCGCGCCGGTCTCCGCCACCGCCCGCAGGTACGCCGAGCACTCCGCGTAGGCCTCCGACAGCTCCTGCGCCAGCGCCGCCGCGGCCCCGCGCGGCCAGAAGAGCGCCCCGACGACGAGGCTGACCGCGCAGCCGGTCGCGACGTCCTCGATCCGCACCAGGCCGACCTGCCACCCCGCGGGGCTGATGATGTTGAACAGGATCAGCAGCGCCACGGTGAAGCCGGCCTGCCCCGCGGTGAACGACAGGGCCGGCGCGAGGCCTGCGACGAACATGGCCACCGGCAGGAGCGCCCACAGCAGGGGTCGGCTCGTCCCCAGCAGCAGTACCAGAGCGCTGCCGACGGCGAACCCCACCGCGGTCCCGGCCAGCCCACGCAGTGCGTTCTGACCCGTGCTGAGGGCGTTGGAACGGAGCACCGACAGGGCGCCGAGGACGATCCAGAACGAGTGCTGGGCACCGCTGAGATCGGCGACGAGGACGGCGCCGGCGAGAGCGATCGCCCCACGCACGCTGTTGTGCAGCCACACCGAGTGCGGCTCGGCGTGCGCCATCGCGCGCATCTGCGCGGAGGCCAGCCGGCTGCTGACCCCGGAGGGCTGACGCCCGAGCGCCTTCTGCCACCAGCTCCGCCGGGCCGCGGCCGTCGCGATCTCCACGTTGCCCGCGATGGCCGTCACCGCGAACGACAGCTCCTGCGCCCGGAAGCTCGGTGCCAGCGAGCCGGCCAGCTCCTGCGCCGGGGCGTCCCGCGGCGGCAGGACGACGGCGTTCATGGCCGCCACCTCCATCGCCCGCCGCGCACGCGCCAGGTCCTCGAGGTGGTCCTGCAGGCTGTCCTGCGGGGGCACCCGGCCCAGGGCCTTGCCGGCGTGTTCGAGCAGCACCGCGGCCGCCGCCATCACTGCTCGCACGGTCGGGTCGACCGGGGGTTTCCGCGGCGCGGCGGCCGCGTTGTGCAGGATCACGTCCAGCCAGACCACCTCGTCGACCAGCCGGACGACGGCGCGGTCGGCCGTGGTCAGTCCGGACGGCCGGTACGGCGTCGCGAGGAACCGCGCGCGCAGCGTCGCCACCGCGGCGTCGGACCGCGCGACGGCCTCGTCGACCGCCGCGCCGCTCCCGTCGTCCCGGTGCGCGACCTCGGACGACAGCCGCTCCGACAGCCGCCGGCACGCCTCCGCGGCGGCGTCCCGCAGCGGCTCCCGCCGCGGCGCCGGCCAGAGCAGGACCACCGCCGGCAACGACGCCGCACCGACGAGCAACCACCCGGCGAGCCGGTCCGGGATCGACGCCGGTCCGGCCGGCGTGGCGACCGGGAGAATGAAGCTGAGCAGGACCGATGTGCTCGCCGCGGCCAGCACCGAGCTGACCACCCCGGCAAACAGCACGAGGAAGCCGACGACGAACATCGAGGCCGCCGCGACCCACGTGTTGCCCGACGCCAGCGTGGCGAGGGTGATGAACACGCAGCCGGCCGCGATCAGCGAGGCCTGCGCGGCCAGCCGCTCGGGCATCGGGCCCCCGAAGTCGGCGAACAGGAGCATCGCGAACGACCCGAACGCGGCGAACGTCGCGATCGTCCCGTTGCCGATCACCTGCGAGGCCAGCGCGAACACCGCAGGCATGACGATCGCGGTCCGCGCGGCCCTCCGCGCCGCGCGCCACTCGGGGTCGCGGGCGAGCAACCAGGCGCGAACCGACCGCATGCGTCACCGCCTGAGGTGGAGAAGTGCCATGGTCGGATCGCACTCGCGCCGGGTCAAGCCCGGGGCGGGTACCGGTCCCGTCGGTCCGGTGGTGACCGATACTCGGGCCATGGGTGAGCAGGCGTCGTGGTCGGCGTCCGGAGTCCCGGAGCTGGCCACCGACGCGGTGCTGCGGCCGGTCCGCACCGGCAACGCGTTCGAGGACGCGCTCGAGCGGCTCCTGCAGGCCGTCAAGCTCGGGGTCTTCCGAACCGGCGACCGGCTGCCCGCGGGACGTGATCTCGCCGCCCGCCTCGGGGTCAGCCGGGTGACCCTGCGCGAGGCCCTCTACGCGCTGGAGCAGGCCGGATACGTCGAACTGCGCCGGGGCCGCTTCGGCGGCACGTTCGTCACCTACCGCCCGGTCGCCGAGCGCTCCGGCACCGGGCTGCCCCGCGCCCGGGCGGCGGAGCTGGACGACGTCCTCGTCTACCGGGAGGCGGTCGAGATCGGGGCCGCGGTCGCCGCCGCCCGGACCGCGCTCACCGACGGGCAGCGCACCTATCTCCGTCGCCGCGCGGAGGAGGTCGCCCAGGCCCCGCTGCGCGACTACCGGCAGGCCGACTCACGCCTGCACCTCGCCATCGCCGAGCTCAGCGGCTCGGCGACGCTCGTGGCCGCCGTCGCCGACGCACGCATGCGGATCTGCGACCTGCTCGACGAGATCCCCCTCCTGGAGCGCAACCTCGCCCACTCCAGCGAGCAGCACGCGGCCGTCGTCGCCGCCGTCCTCTCCGGTGACGGCACGAGCGCCGGGGAGCTCATGCGGGCCCACCTGGCCGGGACGGCGGCGCTGCTCCGCGGCTTCCTCGGCTGAGCAGCGCCTCGCGGCAGGGGCGCGGCAGGTTGCGCGGCAGGTTGCATCGCCGTAAAGCTGGCCGGCCGCCTCTTGACACCGGCGCGCGGACGCGAGATCAATGGGCCCCACCTGGCCCAATGACCGGCCGCACAGGCCTGACCGGTCACCGATGCTTTGCCGCCCGCCCGGCCCTGCTGGGCACGAAGGGGACGTCGTGGAACCTCGCCCGCCCGCAGACCCGGCCGAGTACTCGGGTCCGGCCACAGCCACGCCGACAGCCACGCACACAGGAGGTGTGCCGCTGGCGACGTCATCCGCACCCGACGGGCAGGTCCTCGACGCCGACGAGCAGCGGCTGCACCAGCTCGGCTACGCGCAGGAGCTGCGCCGGAACATGTCCGGCTTCTCCAACTTCGCCGTCTCCTTCACGATCATCTCGATCCTCTCCGGCTGCCTCACGCTCTACGGCTACGGCATGAACACGGGCGGCCCGGTCATGATCGTCTGGGGCTGGCCGATCGTCGGGCTGATGACCCTCATGGTGGGGCTCGCGATGGCCGAGGTCTGCTCCAGCTACCCGACGGCAGGCGGCCTCTATTACTGGGCGGCCCGTCTGGCTCCGCGCAATTCCGCGGCCTGGTCCTGGTTCACCGGCTGGTTCAACTTCCTCGGCCAGGTGGCCGTCACCGCGGGCATCGACTTCGGCGCGGCCTTCTTCCTGAACGCGCTGCTCGATCTCCAGTTCGGGTTCGACGCGCGCCCCTGGCACACGATCCTGCTGTTTGCCGTGATCCTCGTGCTGCACGCCCTGCTGAACGGCTTCGGCGTCAACGTCGTCGCGAAGCTGAACGACATCAGCGTCTGGTGGCACATCGTCGGGGTCCTGCTGATCGTCGGCGTCCTCGTGTTCGCGCCGTCGCACCACCAGTCGGCGGCGTTCGTCTTCGGCCACTTCGTCAACAACACCGGCTGGGGCTCGACCTTCTACGTCGCCCTGCTGGGCCTGCTGCTGGCCCAGTACACGTTGACCGGGTTCGATGCCTCGGCGCACATGACCGAGGAGACGCGCAACGCCTCGACCGCCGGCCCCCGCGGCATCATCATGTCGATCCTGGTCTCGCTGGTGGCGGGCTGGATCCTGCTGATCGGCCTGACGTTCGCGATCCAGAACTACGCCGGGGAGGCCACGTCGGCCACCGGCGTCCCGCCGGCGCAGATCTTCATCGATGCGGTAGGCGCCACTGGCGGCAAGCTGCTGCTGCTCATCGCGATCGGCGCGCAGCTGTTCTGCGGGATGTCGTCGGTGACGGCGAACTCCCGGATGATCTACGCCTTCTCCCGGGACGGCGCGCTGCCGGCGTCGCACCTCTGGCACAAGATCAACCCGCGCACCCGGACACCCACCAACGCCATCTGGCTCGCGGCCGGCGGTGCCTTCGTGCTCGGGCTGCCCTACCTGTTCAACGCCACCGCCTACGCCGCGGTCACCTCGATCGCGGTGATCGGGCTCTACATCGCCTACGTGACGCCCACGTTCCTTCGGCTGCTCCGCGGGGACGACTTCGAACCCGGTCCGTGGCACCTCGGGCGCTGGAGCCGGCCGATCGGCGTGATCGCGGTCGTCTGGGTCGTGTTCATCACCATCCTGTTCATGCTGCCGACGGCCAGCCCGGTCACCGCGAAGAGCTTCAACTACACGCCCATCGCGGTGCTGGCGGTGCTGGGCTTCGCGGGGATCTGGTGGCTCGTCTCGGCGCGGAAGTGGTTCACCGGGCCGAAGGTCCAGGGCACCGAGGCGGAGCTCGAAGCGGTCGAGCACGACCTCGAGTCGCTCGGCGGGGCGACCGCGTGACGATCGGGGTCGAGGAACTGCGCGTCAAGGTCGATTCCGGCGAGGTCGACACCGTCGTCCTGGCGCTGACCGACATGCAGGGGCGATTGCAGGGCAAGCGGTTCCATGCGCGGTTCTTCGTCGACGAGGTCCTGCCGCACGGCACCGAGGCGTGCAACTACCTGCTCGCCGTCGACGTCGACATGAACACCGTCCGGGGCTACGAGATGTCGTCCTGGGAGCGCGGCTACGGCGACTTCGCCATCCGCCCGGACCTGGCCACCCTGCGGCTGGTGCCCTGGCAGCCTGGTACGGCGTTGGTGCTCGGCGACATCGAGTGGCTGGACGGCGCACCGGTCGGGCCCTCCCCGCGGCAGATCCTGCGCCGTCAGCTGGATCGCCTGGCCGCCTACGGCTGGACGGCGATGACCGGCACCGAGCTCGAGTTCATGGTGTTCCGCGACAGCTACGAGCACGCCTGGGAGACCGGCTACCGGCGCCTCACGCCGGCCAACCAGTACAACGTCGACTACTCGGTCCTCGGGACGTCGCGGGTGGAGCCGCTGCTGCGCGGCATCCGCAACGGCATGGCCGGCGCCGGGATGACCGTCGAGTCGGCCAAGGGCGAGTGCAACCTCGGCCAGCACGAGATCGCCTTCCGGTACAGCGACGCCCTCACGACCGCCGACAACCACGTCGTCTACAAGAACGGTGCCAAGGAGATCGCCGCCCAGGCCGGCATGAGCCTGACCTTCATGGCGAAGTACGACCAGCGGGAAGGCAACTCGTGTCACCTGCACGTCAGCCTGCGCGACGGCGAGGACCGGCCGGTGTTCGCCGGCGACCGCGCGCACGGCTTCTCCGAGGTGTTCGAGCACTACATCGCCGGCCAGCTCGCCGCGCTGCGCGAGTTCACGCTGCTCTACGCGCCGAACATCAACTCCTACAAGCGTTTCGCCGAGGGCAGCTTCGCCCCGACGGCGGTCGCGTGGGGCCTGGACAACCGGACCTGCGCGCTCCGGGTCATCGGCCACGGCCCGTCGCTGCGGGTGGAGAACCGGACGCCGGGCGGCGACGTCAACCCCTACCTCGCCCTGGCCGCGTCGATCGCGGCCGGGCTGTCCGGCATCGAGAACGAGCTGGCACTGGAGCCCGAGCAGACGGGCAACGCCTACGGCTCGGGCAAGCCGCGGGTGCCGGGTACGTTGCGGGACGCGGCCGAGCTGTTCGAGAAGAGCTCACTGGCCCGCGCGGCGTTCGGGGACGACGTCGTCGAGCACTACACGACGATGGCCCGCGTCGAGGTCGCCGCCTACGACGCGGCGGTCACCGACTGGGAGAGATTCCGGGGATTCGAACGGTTGTGAACACGAGAACGGTTGTGCACACGAGGGGCGAGCGAGCATCGCAGGCAGCACCGGCGACCGAGGAGCGGAACGAGTCCGGAGTCGACCCATGGACAGCGTGAGTGCTGACGTACTGGACATCGTCAACCCGGCCACCGAGGAGATCGTCACCAGCCTCGAGCTGACGTCCCTCGAGGAGACCGACCGCGCGATCGAGCGGGCGGCCGCGGCCTTCCCGGCCTGGCGGGCCGTCGCTCCCGGCGACCGGGCCCGGCTGCTGCGCCGCTTCGCCGAGCTCGTGGACGGGGCGGTGGAGGAGCTCGCGCAGCTTGAGGTGGCCAACTCCGGGCACACCATCGGGAACGCGCGCTGGGAGGCGGGCAACGTCCGCGACGTGCTGCACTACTACGCGGGCGCTCCGGAGCGGCTCTCCGGCCGGCAGATCCCGGTGCCCGGCGGCGTGGACATCACCTTCGCCGAACCGCTCGGCGTGGTCGGGGTCATCGTTCCCTGGAACTTCCCGATGCCGATCGCGGGCTGGGGCTTCGCGCCGGCGCTGGCCGCGGGGAACACCGTCGTCCTCAAGCCGGCGGAGATGACGCCGCTGACCGCCATCCGGCTCGCCGGACTGGCCCGTGAAGCGGGGATCCCCGAGGACGTGTTCCAGGTCCTCCCCGGCAAGGGGTCGGTCGTGGGCTGGCGGTTCGTCACCCACCCGGCCGTGCGCAAGGTCTGCTTCACCGGCTCCACCGAGGTCGGCAAGCGGATCATGGCCGGCAGCGCGGAGCAGGTGAAGCGGGTGACCCTGGAGCTCGGCGGCAAGAGCGCCAACATCGTCTTCGCGGACGCCGACCTCGCGCGGGCCGCCGCGGCCGCCCCGTACGGCGTCTTCGACAACGCCGGCCAGGACTGCTGCGCGCGCTCCCGCATCCTGGTCGAGCGCGGCGTCCTCGACGACTTCCTGACCCTGCTGGAGAACGCGGTCGCCGGGGTTCGCGTCCTGGACCCGCGCTCCGAGGACAGCGAGATGGGACCGCTGATCAGCGCGGTCCAGCGGGACCGCGTCGCCTCCTACGTCGGCCCCGGCGCGCCGGTCGCCTACCGCGGCAGCGTCCCGGACGGGCCCGGGTTCTGGTACCCGCCGACCGTCCTCGCGCCTGTCGACCCCGCGTCGCCCGCGTGGACCGAGGAGATCTTCGGCCCCGTCGTCGCCGTCGTCCCGTTCACCGGCGAGGACGAGGCGATCCGGCTGGCCAACGGCACCGAGTACGGGCTGTCCGGGTCCATCTGGACGGAGAACCTCGGCCGGGCGTTCCGGATGGCCCGCGCGGTCGAGGCCGGGAACCTCTCGGTCAACTCGAACTCGTCGGTGCGGTACTGGACCCCGTTCGGCGGCATGAAGCAGTCGGGGCTGGGCCGGGAACTCGGGCCGGACGCGCTGAACGCGTTCACCGACGTGAAGAACGTCTTCCTGGCGACGGAGCAGTGACCGGTCCTCGGTGACGAGCTTTGCACACACACGGTGGTAGTCGACTGAGAGGCAGGGCACGTGGCGGGCAGGCTGGACGGCAAGGTCGCGGTCATCACCGGTGCGGCGAGCGGCATCGGCCGCGCGAGCGCCAGGAAGTTCGCCGCGGAGGGGGCGCACGTCGTCGTCGCCG
>JAODNJ010000046.1 GCA_025465155.1 Frankiales bacterium | reverse complement strand
GCGTGACGGCGGACGGCCGGATCAGCCACGGGGACGTCGGCCTGTGGTCCGACGAGCACATCCCGGGACTGGCACGCATCGTCGACCTCCTGCACGCGGAGGGCGCCGCGGCCGGCGTCCAGCTGGGCCACGCCGGCGCCAAGGCCTCGAGCCTGCGGCCGTGGGACGGCACCGGCCCGGTGACCGTGGACAACGCCCGCCGGGGTGAGCAGCCGTGGCAGACCGTCTCCGCCAGCGCGGTGCCCGTGGGCCCGGGCTGGCCCACCCCGCACCGGCTCACGGTCGACGAGCTCGCGGAGGTCCGGGAGGCGTTCGTCGGGGCCGCTCGCCGGGCGCTGACGGCGGGATTCGACGTCGTCGAGCTGCACGCCGCCCACGGCTACCTGCTCAACCAGTTCCTGTCGCCGCTGATCAACCGGCGGACCGACGGTTACGGCGGCTCGCTGGAGGCCCGTATGCGGTTCCCGCTCGAGGTGGTCGACGCCGTGCGGGCGGTGTGGCCCGAGGACAAGCCGCTGTTCGTGCGCGTCTCGTCGGTGGACGCCTCCGCCGACGGCTCCACGATCGAGGACACCGTTGCCTTCGCACGGGAGCTGAAGGCCCGTGGCGTCGACGCCGTCCACACCTCCGGCGGCGGCCTGGGCGGCGGCTGGGCACACCCGATCGGCTACGGCTACCAGGTTCCCTACGCGGCTCGGGTTCGCGCCGAGGCGCACATCCCGACGGTCGCGGTGGGCCTGATCGTCGACCCCCGCCAGGCCGAGGCGATCGTGGCGCAGGGCCAGGCCGACCTGGTGGCCCTCGCCCGCGAGGCGCAGGACGACCCCAACTGGGCCCTGCACGCCGCGCGCGAGCTCACCGGCGGCTCCTACGACGTCTACCCGGTTCAGGCCGGGCCGCGGCTGGGCTTGCGCGACCAGCTGCTCGGCCGCCTCGGCCCCTGGACCGGGCCCGACCCCGTGCAGGTCGGGCGACCCGCCTGAGCGCTGGGACGGCGGGGTTCGGCGTCCGCCGACCGGGGCAAGGCCGCTGCATGACGGTCACCGATCCCGACGTGCCGGACCCCCTCGACGATCCCCGCACGAAGCAGGCCGATCCCGGCGCCATCGCCCAGGGGGAGGACCTCGCGTCGACCGGGGACGACCCGGCCGCCACCGGGGAGGACGAACTGGCCGCCGGCGGCACCGAGGCCGACGACGCCGGCGGCGGCGACGTCACCGGTGGCGCGTTTTCCGGGCGCTGACCAGCAGGATCGTGACGGAGCGGTCCGTTTCCGGCCGATCGCAGCCGGGCATCGACCGCTGGCAGCGGGCCGAGCCCGGGCCCGCGCGGGCACGTCATCCCAGGAGCGCCCCATGGCCACCGGCGAAACCGGATTCGAAGACGTCACGTACGACCTGATCTCCGTCCAGTACCACTCGCTCAAGGCCGGGCACGACTACGGCCAGTACGTCCGGGACGCCGACAACGCCGGCCTCAAGGACATCGCGGACTTCTTCCGCGAGGTCATGGACGAGGATTCACGGCGGGCGCGGCGCTGCCACGAGTTCCTGCGGCGGGTCTCCGGCACCGAACAGGGCGGCCCGGCGACCCGGTAACTCAGACCGCGCAGGTGTCGCCCTCGCAGCCGTCGGCCGCGGGGACGGTGATCAGCGGGTGGGCGTCGGCCCAGGCGCGCTCGAGCAGTTGGAGGAGCAGCTCCGGCGGCTGCGCGCCGGCTGCGCCGTACTTCCGGTCGACGACGAAGAAGGGGACGCCGGTCGCGCCGAGCGCCTGCGCGGTCGCGGCGTCCTGCTCGACGGCGGACCGGTAGCGGCGGTCGGTCAGGACCTCGCGCACCTCGGCCTCGTCCAGCCCCACCTCGGCGGCGAGCGGAACGAGCGAGTCGACATCGAAGACGAGCCGCCGCTCCTCGAAGTTGGCGTGCAGCAGCCGCTCCTTCATCGCGCCGCCGAGACCGTGCTCGGCGGCCAGGTGGAGCAGCTCATGGGCCGGCGAGGTGTTGCCGCTCATGCCGTTGGCGAGGTCGTAGTCGAGCCCCTCGGCGGCGGCGAGCTGGTTCAGCTGCTCCATGGAGCCGCGCATCTCGGCCTCGGGACGGCCGTACTTGGCCGCCAGCGCGGGCAGCGTCGGGTGCACCTCGCCCTCGGGGATCGTCGGGTCGAGCTGGAAGGAGCGCCAGATCACCTGCACCTGGTCGCGGTGCGGGAAGCGCTCGAGCGCCGTCTCCAGCCTCCGCTTCCCGATGTAGCACCAGGGACACACGACGTCGGACCACACCTCGATCTGCACGCCCCACCCAACTCGCGACCGGTCCCCCGCATTCCGGCGCGGAAGCGGACGTCCGGTGGAGGGATCAGTCGGGGTCGGGGCGGTGGGCCTGCATGCGCGCCCGGGCGTTGGCCGCCGTCGGGTCGAGGAAGACGTACCGCACGCCGTCGTACTCCTCGACGAGCCGGCGCTCCGCTTCGTCGGCGGTCCGCTCGATGTCGGTCGCGGTTGCGCCGTCCTCGAAATCGACCTTCGCGGCGACCAGCAGCTGGGCAGGGCCGATGACGGAGGTGAGCAGGAAGGGGACCGCGACGACGTGGTCGAGGGACTCGATCTCCTCACGCAACCGCTGCTCGATCAACGGCGAGGCCGACTGCCCGATGAGCAGGGACATGTTGGCCCGGGCCAGCGAACCGGCGACGACGACGAGCAGCACGCCGATCGCGATGGCCGACACCCCGTCCCACACGGCACTGCCGGTCATCTGCTCCAGGAACAGCCCCAGCGCGGCGAGCACCAGCCCGACGAGAGCGGCGGCGTCCTCGAAGGTCACCGCCTTCACGGTGGTGTCCGTGGTCGTCGCCAGGTACTGGCCAGGAGTGATCCGCCACCGGCTGGCGGAGCCGCGCACCTGCCGTACCGCCTTGACCAGCGACGTGCCCTCGAGGACGAAGGACGCGGCGAGAACGATGTAGGAGACGAGAGGGGACCCCTCCTCCCTGCGCGTCACGACCGTCTGGACACCCTGGAAGACCGAGAACCCCGCACCGACGACGAACGTGCACAGCGAGGCGATGAACGCCCAGAAGTAGGTCTCCCGGCCGTAGCCGAACGGATGCCGCCGGTCGGGGGACCTGGTGCCGCGCTTGAGCGCGACGAACAGCAGGACCTCGGTGACCGTGTCGGCGACCGAGTGCGCGGCCTCGGACAGCATCGCCGACGAGTGGCTGATCATCCCGCCGACGAACTTGGCGACGGCGATCGCGAGGTTGACGCCGCCCGCGAGGATGACCGTGCCGGCCGACTCGCCGCCGTCCCGGTTCTGGGTCGCCTGCGTGCCCTCGGGCTGCTTGGCGGTCGGCGCAGGCTGCGTCATCTCCGACCGGTTCCCCGCCGCAGACCTGCGCATGCGCGGCCCGCCCATTCCCGGGGGTCGCCGAGCGGGCGAGGGGACCCCGGAAGGGTCCGTTCTCAGCGCACTCCGACGAGGTCGACGACGAAGACCAGGGTGGCGCCGGGTTTGATGACGCCGCCCGCGCCACGCTGGCCGTAGGCCTTGCCCGGCGGGATGGTCAGCCGGCGCCGCCCGCCCACGCGCATGCCGGCGATGCCCTCGTCCCAGCCCTGGATCACCATGCCGACGCCCAGCTGGAACTCCAGCGGGTCGCCGCGGTCCCAGGAGGCGTCGAACTGCTCGCCGCCGTCGTGGGTCACGCCGACGTAGTGGGCGCTGACGAGGCTCCCGGGCGCCGCCTCGGGACCCTCGCCCACGACGAGGTCCTCGATGACCAGATCGGCCGGAGCCGGTCCGGTGGGCGGGTCGACGTCCGGTCGGGTCAGCTCGGCCACGGTGCTCCCTCCTGTCCCGGGGCGCTCCCGGGGCCTGTCCCCATCCAAGCAGCGCCGACGCGGGCCCGCGCCCGCCACCGGTCGGCCGGAAGGGCTACCGTCGCCGCCGTGCTCGACCATCTCGCACTGCAGGTCGCCGACGTCGACGCCGTGGTGGCCTTCTACACCCGGGTGTTCGCCGCGGCCGGTGTCAGCGAGGCGATGCGGTTCGAGAACCCCGCGGGGCCGACCGTCGGCCTCGCCGGCCCCGACGGCTTCCCGCATCTCTGGCTGGGCCCGCTGGTCGACCCGGGCCACCGGCCGGTGCACCTCGCGCTGACCGCGCCGTCGAACGAGGCGGTGGACCGCGTCTTCCACGCCGCCCAGGAGACCGGGACCGAGATCCTGCACCCGCCCCGGGTGTGGCCGGAGTACCACGCGGGCTACTACGCGGTGTTCTTCCGCGACCCCGACGGCAACAACGTCGAGGCGGTCCACCACACGTTCCGCGGCTAGCGTCGCGGCCGTGCCGACAGCGAACGCGCCGTGGTGGACCCGCGCGGTCGTCTACCAGGTGTATCCGCGCTCGTTCATGGACTCCGACGGCGACGGGATCGGTGACCTGGGCGGCGTCCTGCGGCGCCTGGACCACCTGGCCGACCTCGGCGTCGACGTCCTCTGGCTCTCGCCGGTGTACCCCTCACCGCAGGCCGACAACGGCTACGACATCAGCGACTACCAGGACGTCGACCCGCTGTTCGGCTCCCTGGAGACGCTCGACGAGCTGATCGACCAGCTGCACCGCCGCGGGATGAAGCTGCTCATGGACCTGGTCGTCAACCACACCAGCGACCAGCACCCGTGGTTCATGGAGTCCCGCTCCGGGCCGGACTCCCCGAAGCGGGACTGGTACTGGTGGCGCGGGCCGCGCGAGGGGTTCGCGGCAGGTGACCCCGGCGCCGAGCCGACCAACTGGCACTCCTTCTTCTCCGGCTCGGTCTGGAACCTCGACGAGCCGAGCGGCGAGTACTACCTGCACCTGTTCGACCGCAGGCAGCCCGACCTGAACTGGGAGAACCCCGAGGTCCGCGAGGCGATCTACGAGATGATGCGGTGGTGGCTCGACCGGGGGGTCGACGGCTTCCGCATGGACGTCATCAACATGATCTCCAAGGACGTCGACCCGGACGGCTCGCTGCACGACGGCCCGCCACTGCCCGGCGGCCCCTACGGCGACGGCTCGGCGTCCTACCTGTGCGGCCCGCGGATCCACGAGTTCCTCCAGGAGCTGCACCGCGAGGTGTTCGCGGGGCGCGAGGGCTCGTTCCTGACCGTCGGCGAGATGCCCGGGGTGACCGTCGAGGAGGCGCGGCTGTTCACCGACCCGGCGCGGGCCGAGGTGGACATGGTCTTCCAGTTCGAGCACGTCGACCTCGACCACGGGCCGTCGAAGTGGGATCCCCGGCCACTGCGGCTGCTGGACCTCAAGGCCTCGTTCGGGCGGTGGCAGGCGGCCCTGGCCGATGCCGGGTGGAACTCCCTCTACTGGGACAACCACGACCAGCCGCGGGCGGTCTCGCGGTTCGGCGACGACAGCCCGGAGTGCCGGCGCGATTCGGCGACCTGCCTGGCTACGCTGCTGCACCTGCACCGGGGGACGCCCTACGTCTACCAGGGCGAGGAACTCGGCATGGCGAACCACCCGTTCGCCGGCATCGGCGACTTCCGCGACATCGAGTCGATCAACCACTACGCCGAGGCCCGCGCCGCCGGCATGCCCGCGGACGCCCTGCTCGCCGCGCTGCGCCGGATGAGCCGCGACAACGCGCGCACGCCGGTGCAGTGGGACGCGTCGCCGTCGGCCGGCTTCACGACGGGGACGCCGTGGCTGCCGGTGAACCCCGACCACGACGAGTGGAACGCCGCCGCCCAGCGCAAGGACCCCCGGTCGGTGCTCGCCCACTACCGGCGGCTGATCGCGCTCCGGCACGAGGACCCCGCGGTCGCGCTCGGCGACTTCACGATGCTGCTCCCCGCCCACGAGGAGGTCTACGCGTTCACGCGCTCGCTGGACGGCACCACCCTGCTCGTCGTCTGCAACCTGAGCCGGAATCCCCAGCCGCTGGCCGAGCTCGTGCCCGACGCGGTGTCCGCGGAACTGGTGCTCGGCAACCTGGACGTCGCCGACCCCGCCGTCCTCGCCCCGTGGGAGGCCCGCGTCGTGCGTCCGTAGTCGAGTCGCCCGGGAACCGTTTCCGCGCTCGAGCGACTCCGCGGCGACCGGGCGTGCCGTCGGCCCCGGCCGGTGGGCGACCGTAGGCTCTTCCCCTCGTGGGCCGGATCGTCGAGAAGTTGCTGCCGGCCCGGATGGGGACGTCGTTCCGCTGGCTGGTCGGCTCCTCGTGGATGGGCAACCTCGCGGACGGCGTCGCCGTGGCGGCCGGCCCGCTGCTCGTCGCCTCGCAGACGCACGACCCGCTGCTCGTGGCGCTCGCCGGCCTCCTCCAGCGGCTGCCCTGGCTGCTGTTCGGGTTGTACGCCGGCGTGCTGGCCGACCGCGTGGACCGGCGGCTGCTCGTGGTCGTCGTCGACGTGCTCAGGGCCGCCGTGCTCGCCGTCCTGACCGCCGTCCTGGTGACCGGGTCGGTGAGCATCGCAGCGATCCTGGTGACCGTCTTCCTGCTGGGCACGGCCGAGGTCTTCGCCGACACGACCGCCGGCACCCTGCTGCCGATGGTGGTGCCCCGGCGCGATCTCGGTATCGGCAACGCCCGCCTGATGGCCGGCCAGCTCACGCTGGACCAGCTGGTCGGGCCGGCTGTGGGCGCGGCATTGTTCGCCGCCGGCGCCGCCTGGCCGTTCCTCGTCCAGACCGTGTGCGTCGCACTCGGCGCGGTGCTGGCCACGCGCCTCGTACTGCCCGCCGTCCCCCGCCGCGCCGAGCGCAGCCGGGTGGGCCGGGACATCGTCGAGGGCCTGCGCTGGACGTGGTCGCACGGGGCGGTGCGCACCCTGACGCTCGCCATCGTCACGTTCAACGTCACCTTCGGTGCGTCCTGGTCGGTGCTGGTGCTCTACGCGAGCGAGCGCCTGCACCTCGGCCCGGTCGGCTTCGGCCTGCTGACCACGGTGGGCGCGGTCGGGGGGCTCGCCGGGACGGCGTCCTACGACTGGCTGGAACGGCACGCGAGCCTGGCCACCCTGATGAGGGTCGGGCTGACGCTCGAGACGTTCACCCACCTCGGCCTTGCCCTGACCTCCACCCCGTGGGTGGCAATGGTGATCATGTTCGTTTTCGGGGCGCACGCCTTCGTGTGGGGGACGACGTCGCGCACTGTGCGGATGCGGGCGGTGCCGGCCCAGCTACAGGGCCGGGTGGGCAGCCTCTACCTGATCGGCGTCTTCGGCGGCATCGTGGCCGGCCAGGGGATCGGCGGCCTGATCGCCCGGTTCTGGGGGATCACCGGCCCCTTCTGGTTCGCCTTCGCCGGCTCCGCCGTCCTGCTGACGCTGATCTGGCGGCAGCTGAAGCACGTGGCCCACGCCGACGAGGCGCTGCTCGAGGCCGCGTGACCCGCCGGGCTCAGGCGAGGGGGCTGCGGGGCAGCAGACGGTCGCTGATGATCCGCTTCTGGATCTCGCTGGTGCCCTCGAAGATGGTGGTCAGCCGCGCGTCGCGCCAGTGCCGCTCGACCTGCCGCTCGGTGGTGTAGCCGTTGCCCCCGTGCAGCTGCATGGCCTGGTTGGTCACGCGCACCGCCATCTCGGTCGCCTCGAGCTTGACCATCGACGCCTCCTTCTCGCACGGCTGGCCGAGGTCGAGCAGGTGGGCGACCTGCCGGTAGAAGGCGCGGGACTGCTCGATCTGCGCGGCCATCTCCGCGACGGCGAAGCGCAGCGCCTGGAAGTCGCCGATGGGGTGGCCGAACTGCTCGCGCTCCTGCAGGTAGAGGATCGAGTCCTCGAGCGCGGCCCTGGCCAGGCCCACCGCGCGGGCGGCGGTGTGCACCCGTGCGGTGTTGAGGAACTTCTGGGCCTCGGCGAAGCCGGCACGCGTGGCGGCGTCGCCCTCCTCGTCGCTGGCGGCGGCCTCGTCGATGACGTTGTCCTTGGGGATCCGGACACCGTCGAAGGTCAGGTCCCAGGTGAGGAAGCCGTGGTACCCGACCTTGTCGATCGGATAGCCGGTCAGGCCCTCGGGGAACTCGCCACGCTGCTTCTCCAGCAGGAGGTTCACCAGGCCCGTGGAGCGGGACTCCCCCGGCTGCGGGTCCCGCTCGCGCACGAGCACCTGGATGAAGTCGGCCGCCTCGGCGTTGCCGCACCAGCGCTTGCGACCGGTGACGACCCACTCGTCGCCCTCCAGCGCGGCGCGGGTCGAGACGCCGGCCAGGTCGGATCCCGCATCGGGCTCGGACAGCGCGATGGCGCCGATCCACTCGCCGCGCGCGCTGCGGGCGAGCAGGTCCGCGCGGCGCTCGTCGTCGGCCACCGCCGTCCCGAGGCCCTGGGAGCGGGCGAGGATGCTCG
>JAODNJ010000020.1 GCA_025465155.1 Frankiales bacterium | reverse complement strand
ACCCGCTGTCACCGGACCGGGCCGCGTCACTCGTTCAGGGGATCCCGTCCACCGTCGTCCGTTACGTAGCGTCATCGCGGCTGCGACCCAGCCGGTTGCCTCACGCACAGGTGACGCCTCACGACTTCCGCACGCTCCGCTGGGGGCGCCGCGGAGCAGACCCCGGCCCGGCCGACCCGTTCCCCCCGGGGCGGCCGGGTCGGCTTCTTCACGCCAGGCCCGGGCTAGGCGTGCCGCGCCGGCAGCCGGGCCATCACCCGGCCGGCCTCCATGCGCACCTCGAGCTTCTCCTGCGGCGTAGCGGCCGGCCCATGCCGCGGCTCTCCGCTGTCGAGGTCGAACGCCGAACCGTGCCAGGGGCACACCAGGCAGGCCGAACCACGAACCTCTTCGACGTCGCCCTCGTACAGGGGCCCGGAGAGGTGCGCGCAGTTACCGACGAAGACGTCGACCCGAGCCCCCCGCCGGACGACGGCCAGCGGCACCGCGACGCCGCCCCCGGTCCCGGTTCGGAGCGCGGGGCGGCCCTCCGGCAGGTCGTCGAGGGGTCCTAGGTCGAGCCAGTCATGGGTCAGGGCCTGGGCGGCGGTGGCGGAGTGCGAGGCGCCCGAGGCCTGCGCGTAGGACATGTGACCGCCGATCGCCGCCGAGGTGCCGGCCAGTCCCAGCCCGCAGTACGACAGGAACCGGCCCAGGCCCCCGCGCCGCCGTCCGCGAGCGGCCAGCGACCCGACGTACAGAGCCAGTGCGGCGGTGTTGAGCCCGGCATGCACGGCCCCGAGCCTGCGCACACCCGCCTCCTGGTCGGACCAGTCGGCGGCGCCGGCCAGCGCGGCGGGCAGCGCGGTGGCGACGCCGGTGCCGATCAGCATCGTCGCGGCCGGGCGCATCGCCGGAACCAGGTCGAGCACCCCCGCAGAGATCCACGAGCCGACCGGCACCTGGACCAGGACCGGGTGCAGCGGATGCCCCAGCCACGTGCCATGCAGGAAGTCCTTGACCGCGGGTGGGCGGAGAACCGCCAGCACGGCCTTGCGCGCGGGGTCCACCACCTTGTCCACACTCGTCGCGTCCCCGACCCGGTCCAGGATCCCCATGAGGCTCATGCCAGGCCTCTACCCGGGCCGCCGGACGGCGACGCGCGATCGCACACGGGGGTCGCGGATCCCTCCATCGGGGCACGAAGCGGCCGGATCGTGAGGAACGGCACTGGATCCGTGCAGTTCACGGGCATGTTTGCCGACAAAGATGGTTGGACCCACTGAACGCTCCGGCATGCCGCGATGTGTCATGCCCTACCGCCCTGCCCGAGAGGACCCTCGTGACCGGCCCGTCCCTGCTCCGCTGCCCGGCGCCCCGCGCCGACGTCCCTCAGGGGACCCCCGGCGGCCGTGAGGAGGAGACGACCGCGGCGGTCGCTGACGCACCCCATGCGCTCGTCGAGCGCCTCCGCCAGGACGACGCCGTGGCGCAGTTCGGTCGTTTCGTCCTGGTGGGCGGGATCTCGAGCCTGCTCTACGCGGTGGTGTTCGTCTGCTCCCGCGGGCTGGGGGACCAGGCCGCCAACCTCTTCGGCGCCGTCCTGTCATCGGTTCTCGCCAACGAGCTGCACCGGCGGCTGACCTTCCACGCCGACGGACGGGTCAGCTGGTTCACCGCCCAGTGGGAGGGCGGCGCGGTTGCCCTGGTGGGCATCGTCGCGACGGGGGTCGCGCTCGAGTGGCTGGACGACACGACCGGCGTCACCGGCGCGGCCGCGCGGCTCCTGCTCGTCGGACTGGTCACCGGCGCCCTGGGGCTGGTCCGCTTCGCCGTCCTCCGCTGGATCTTCACCCCTCGCGGCCGCCGCCGGGTCTGAACGTCCCGGCTCGCGCGGCGTCGTTGCGCGCCACCTCTCGCGCCCTACGCTGCGGGACATGCAGCTGTCGACGTCCCGCCTGCCCCGGGCGGCCGCGGGCCTGCTCGCCGGCGCACTGATCCTCGTGCCGCTGGCCGCCTGCCAGGTCAAGTCCGACGGCGTCTCCTGCTCGGGCACCTCGTGCTCGACGACGCTCTCGGGCAAGGGGGCGACGGCGAAGGTCCTCGGAAACACCGTCGGCTTCGCCGGCACCTCCAACGGCCAGGCGGTCGTGACCGTCGCCGGGCACAGCGTCTCGTGCTCGCAGGGTCAGAGCGTGAGCGCAGGGCCGCTGCGGCTCGAGTGCACGAAGGTCACCGACAGTTCGGTGGAGCTCCGCGCCTCCCTCGGCTGAGCGGGGTACCGATCGCTCCGGCACCCGTCCCGGGCCGGTGCCCAACCGGCCTCCTGCGGCATGTATGGTTCTCGTGCCCCCGGCGAACGCGAGCCCCCATCGTCTAGCGGTCCAGGACGCCGCCCTTTCAAGGCGGTAGCACGGGTTCGAACCCCGTTGGGGGCACGGCACCATCAGCAACACCCCCACATGCAAGGCCCTGTAGCGCAGTTGGTTAGCGCGCCGCCCTGTCACGGCGGAGGTCGCGGGTTCGAGTCCCGTCAGGGTCGCTCTCCGGTGTTCTCATCGGTGGGGGCAGGTAGCTCAGTCGGTACGAGCGCTCGCCTGAAAAGCGAGAGGTCGGCGGTTCGACCCCGCCCCTGCCCACCCATTCAGCGCATGCGCGCTCTCGAACCG
>JAODNJ010000015.1 GCA_025465155.1 Frankiales bacterium | reverse complement strand
ACGACGAGCTTGGGGTCCAGCATGAGGCACCGGGCGAACTCGACCAGGCGCTGCTGCCCGCCGGACAGCGCCCCGGCCTTGTCGTCGGCCCGATCGACGACGATCGGGAAGAGCTCCTCGATCTGCTTGCGCCGCCTGGTCACCTCGGCCTTGTCCCGGATCAGGAACCCGCCCATCTCGACGTTGTCGCGCACCGACATGTCCGGGAAGAGGCTGTGGCTCTGGGCCACCTGCACGATGCCGAGGGCGAGGATCTGCCGCGGATTGCGCCCCCCGATCCGCTGCCCCTCGAAGGTCACGGTGCCGAGCCGAGGAGCCACCTGACCGCTGACCACCCGGAGGATCGTCGATTTGCCGGCCCCGTTCGGGCCCACGACGCACGTGACGCTGCCGGCCGGCACGGAGAACGTGAGGTCCCGCAGGACGTCGCTCCCGCCGTAGCCGGCCCAGACGCCGTCGAGTTGGAGCAGCGCGCTCATGCCGACTCTCCCGCCTGGTCGGGCTCCGCCGGCGATCCGGCCGGCACCGGGTCGGGCTCGTCGTCCAGGGAACCCCCCAGGTACGCATCCAGCACGCGGGGGTCATGGCGCACCGTCCCCGGGTCCCCCACGGCGATGACGGCTCCGCGCTCCATCACCGCGACGACGTCGCAGATCCCCATGACGAACTCCATGTTGTGCTCGACCAGCAGGAAGGTGACGCCCTGCTTGTTCAGTTCGGAGATGCGGTCGGCCATCTGCCCGATCAGCGTCGGGTTGATCCCGCCGGCAGGCTCGTCCAGCAGGATCACCGACGGTTCCTGCGCGAGCACCATCGCCAGTTCGACCAGCTTTCGCTGACCGTAGGAGAGGCTGCCCGCAGGGTCCTGCGCCAAGCGGGTGAGGCCGACGAAGTCCAGGAGCTCCAGGCAGCGTTCGTCGCTGAAGAGCTCCTTGCGCCTGGACTTCGGGACCGCACGGCGGCCCACCCGGAGGTTCTCGAGCAGGGTCAGCCGGCCGAAGACCCGGCTCAGCTGGAAGGTGCGGCCCACGCCGAGGGCGCCGACCTTGTCCGCGGACAGGCCGGTGATGTCGCGGCCGTCGAAACGGACGGCTCCGGCGTCGGCCCGCTCGTACCCGGTGATGACGTTGAACATGGTCGTCTTGCCCGAGCCGTTGGGGCCGATCAGCCCGGTGACCGAGCCGCGCTGGACGCTGAACGAGCATCCGGACAGCGCCTGCAGACCACCGAAGCTCCGCCGGACGTCGGTGACCTCCAGCAGCGCGCTCACCGGGACACCCCGCCGGTGAGACCGGGACGGGAGACGGTGACCGTCTGGCCCACGGTGGGTGGACCGACAGGTGGGCCGGCCGCGGGCGGGGTCGCCGCCGCCCCCGTGCGGGGCGTCCAGCGCCTCCGGATCGTGGCGGCCAGCGAGGGGACGATCCCGTCGGGGAGGAACCTGATCACGATGAGGAAGAGCACGCCGAACGTGATCAGGGCGAGGCCACCGCTGGTGAACCGGAGGGTGATGTACTGCTGGACCGGTTCCAGGATGAGCGCTCCGATGACGGGACCGCTCACCGTGCCCAGGCCGCCGAGAAACGCCATCAGCGCGACGGTGACGTCGAAGATCGCCTCGAACGCGAACGGCGGATAGATGCTGCCGAGGTAGTAGGCGTAGATCGCGCCGCACATCCCCGTCACCGCGCCGTTGAGCACGAACGTCACCAGCTTGACCCGGGTCGTCTTCACCCCGAGGCCCAGGGCGCGGTCCTCGTCGTCCCGGATCGCCAGCAGCTCCAGGCCGAAACTGGACCGGCGCACCGCCCAGGACAGCACGATCGCGACCACGGCCACCAGGAGCGCGGCCAGGTAGAAGTACGTGTTGTACGTCTGCGCGTCCCACGGCGGGATCGGCAGGGCCATACCCGAGGAGCCGTTGGTCAGCGAGTGCAGGTTGTACGCCAGCAGCTGGAAGATGAAGAAGATCGCGATCGTGATCACGACGAAGGTGTGCCGTCGGGTGCGCAGGGCGAGCCAGCCGACGGGCAGCGCCACGAGCCCGGCGAACAGCCCGGCCACGGGCACGAGGGCGAAGATGCCGACCCCGCCGGTCAGGTGCAGGTGCAGCGTGATGTTCGCGAAGAAGTAGGCGCCGCTGCCGTAGAAGACGGCGTTGCCGAGGGCCATGTAGCCCGTGTAGCCGGAGAACATGTTCCACGCCGACGTGGCGCCGACGTAGAGCAGCGTGAACATTGCGATCGAGGTGGTCGCGGGGTTGGTGAACACGAACGGGAAGACCACCGCGAGGACGACGACCACGGGCAGCAGCACGCGTCGCGCCGTCCGCACCGCCGGCCGGTCGAACGGATCCGCCGGCCCGGCGAGGGTTGCGGAGGACTGGGCCATGGACGGCTCCTTCGAAGCTGGGTCGGTCACTGCGCCCGGACCGCCGCTCGACCGAACAGCCCGTTGGGCCGGACCAGCAGGACCACGATGAGCACGGCGAAGAACATGGTGCTGGCCCAGACCGGCGACCAGAGGACCGCCGTTACGTCCTCGATGACGAGCGCGACGACGGCGGCCACCAGCGCGCCGCCGATGCTGCCCAGGCCCCCCAGGACGACGATGACCAGCAGCCGGGAGATGAGGTCGTAGCCGGAGTTGGGGTTGAACGAGTTGGTGGCCCCGAAGACCATGCCGCCGGCCGCGGTCACAGCCGCGCCGATGCCGAAGGTGATGGCCGAGACCCGGTTGATGTTGATCCCGATGAGCTCGGCGCCCGCCCGGTTCTGGACCGATGCACGGATGCTCTTGCCGCTGCGCGACCGGTAGAGGAACAGGTACAACGCGGCGAGCAGCACCACCGCCAGGACGAACCCGATCAGGTAGATGTAGGGCAGGTAGAAGCCCAGCACGTGCACGGACCGGTCCACGTACCAGGCCTTGAGGATCTTCAGGTCGGCCGAGAAGAACTGGGTGAGGAAGCCTTCGATCACGATGGCCACGGCGAAGGTGACCAGGATCGACAGCGCGCTGCGGTTCTGCGCCTTGAGCCTGCGGACGAACCCCCACTCGATGAGCACCCCGACGCCGAACATCACCGGCATGGTGATCACCAGGCCCACCAACGGATCGATCCCGAGGTGGACCTGCAGCACATAGCTGAGGTAGGCCGCCAGGACCACGAAGATGCCCTGAGCGATGTTGATGATCTCCATGACGCCGAAGATCAGGGTGAGGCCGGCGGCCATCAGCGCGTAGACGCCGCCGGTCAGGATGCCGTTCACGACGGCCTTGGTCAGCGCCGTACCCATGGAAGTCTCCTATGATCACCGGTGCCGCGACAGGGAGCCGCGGCACCGGTTCCGCCAATGAGTTCGGGGGACCTACCAGCTCTTCTTGGGGTACTCGACGGGCTGGTTGGCCGGGGGCACGGGAGCGAGCACCTGGTTCGCGTCGGGCTGGTAGGGCACCAGGTTGCCGCCCTGCCACTGGAAGACGTAGGCGAAGGCGTCGACGTTCTGGCCGGTCCCGTCGAACTTCACCTTGCCCTGCACCGAGTCGAAGGTGCCGCTGTGCAGCTGGGCGATCAGCTTCTTCTGGTCGAGGCTGCCGTTGTTCTTCACCGCCTGGGCGGTCACCTCGCCCACCGAGTAGGCCTCCGGGACGTCGGAGCTCACGTCCGCGGCGGTGCCGCCGTACTGCTTGATGTACGCAGCCACCAGGTCCGCGTTACCGGGGTTGTTCGCCGTCGGGTACCAGCCGTTGGGGACCATGATCCCCTCGGTGTGGTTGGCCCCGACGTTCTGGATGAACTGGGCGCCCTGGTCCGGCCCTGCCGTCGCGACCAGCGCCTTGGGGTTGTAGTTCTGCTGGACGAACTGCTTCACGAAGGCGGAGATGTCCGGCAGCAGCGTGCCGACGAGGACGACGTCGGCGTTGGAGCTGATGATCCCCGAGGCGATCGGGCCGTAGTCGGTCGTCTCCGACGGGTAGGTCTTGTTGTAGGCGGTCTGCACGCCGGCCTTCTCGAGGATGCCCCGGGCGGTGTCCAGCTGCGGAGCCGTGAACGGGTCGTCCTGGGTCGCGTATGCGGCCGAGTGCGGACGCTGCCCGGCCGGCATCGCCGCGATCCACTTGGCGAAGCTGACCAGGTTGTTGGCCACCGGCAGGCTGACGTCGAACACGTTGTGCAGCCCGGAGGTGAAGACCGACGGGCCACCACCGGCGCCTTCGACGAAGGCATACCCGTAGCGGTTCACCACCTGCGAGGCCGCCTTGGTCAGCGACGTGGAGAAGGGCCCGAAGACGAGGTCGACGTGGTCGACGCTGATCAGCTTCTGGTAGTTCGTCACGACCTGGACGGGGCTGCTCGCGTCGTTGACGACGTCCAGCGTGACCTGCCGGCCCAGCAGGCCGCCGTTCGCATTGATCGTCTTCGCCCAGAGCTGGTAGCCCTGCTGAAACGCCTTGCCGTCGGCCGAGAAGTCGCCGGTCAGCGAGAGGGACACGCCGATCTTGATGGGGCCGCTACCCGAACCCGACGCGGAGTTGCCGCCCGAGCTGCCACACGCGGTTGCCAGCAGTGCCACCGCACCGAGGCTCGCGACGGTGCGCCAGTGCCGCACTGATCCCGGAGTCTTCAACGAACTCTCATCTCCCTTGACGAGTCGGTGCGCGCGTGAGGCCCTGCCGCACGGGCGTGAGC
>JAODNJ010000010.1 GCA_025465155.1 Frankiales bacterium | reverse complement strand
CCCGTTCGGACCGACCAGGCCGTGCACCTGACCCTCTGCGACGTCGAAGTCGACCCCGTCGAGGGCAACCACGTCGCCGAAGAACCTGCTGACCCCGCGTGCCCGAACTGTCAATGCCCTGTCCACTGCGTCCCCCGTGCCGCCTGTGTGTGACGCGAGGGAAGTTACGGAGCTTCTGTGGCAGTCACAGGGCCGTCAGTCGAACCTCAGGTGAACGACCCACCACGCTGCGTACGGGCCGTCGGCCCCCGAAGGGCCGGCCGGGCTCGAGCCCCGACCCAGCCACATCGTCCTGGACCGATCCCGGCTAACCCCACAGGCCAGAACAGGACGGCGATACCGTCTTGCCGTGATGTCCGGCCGGCCGCCCGCTGTTCAGCCCTGGATGACGGAGGCGCTCGGGGGTGCTTTGCGTGACACCGGCTGCCCTTCCGATAGTGCACGGCAACTGGCCGCCCAGTTGGGTGTCGAGCGCCCAAGAGGAGACACGGGATGGCTGCTCTTGCTGGTCAACCACGGAACGGGCTACGTGGCAGACCGCTATGAGGCCAGCGACGTGGATCTACGTCCTCGCGCTTGCAGTCGGCTTGATCGGCATCGCGGTGGCTGTGGTTGCCAGACGGCGCAAGCCTGCCCCGACGACTGACGCCAACGACACAGACGCCGCATGAGTCCTTCGCGGACGTGTCCCCACGTGGGGCCGCTCAGGGCGCGTGTTGTTGCCGCTCGCTGCCGGTGTCGAAGTACGTGCTGAGATAGCGGGACGCCGCAGAGTAAAACCCAGCTCAGAGGCTCTGGCCGGGCCGTCCGTGGCAGACCTTGTACCACTTGTCTGCGGCAATCTGAGAATCCTGGACATTGATGGAAACTCACTCTGACATGCGATTTCACCGTTGGACGATCACGATCGACAGCGACCTCGTTCGGACGTCTTGCGGACTTTTTGCGGACCAAGATCTTCCACACGAGGCTGAGGAGCGGGCGCCCTGTGCACCGAGACGATGCCCCGCTCAGCGGTCGCCGGAAGGACACCAGTCCGGACGGACTGGGCCTCCGGGCCACCCTTCCCCGGCTCGCCGCAGCCGGCGCACGGACGCGACAGTCGGCGGAGGACCTCCGGTTCGCCCATAGCGGCCCTTCTGAGCGACCGGATAATGAGGCGCCTTGGCTTTCAGAGCTAAGGGCGGAAGGCGGGATGCACACCTGTCTCGTCGCCGACTTGATTCTTGAGGAGCCGAACAACCCGCTCCGGCAACTCGTCGCGGTAGGGCCCCAAGTCCCATGCGATGCCCAGTAGGGCCTCCGTAGGCTCCTCCGCGGCGAGCAGCTCATTTGCCTCTGTGATGCGCCAGTCAGACTGGTAGCCCGACGCCTGGGCGAGTATGTCGGGAACTGCCTGAATCTGCGGCAGGAGCCAGCTGTCGCGATAAGTCACGTCGGATGCATAGCACGGCAGCGAGGGCTGAAGTGACCCCCGTCAGGCGGACACCTCGGGCGAGTCGCTCGTCGGTCAGCGGATGCTCAACCGGCAGACATCGCAGGAGAGCTGAATCTCACCATCCGCCCCGCCGCCTTTGTGGGCGGCTACGACGAGCTGGCGCCGCGGGCCACCCGCCTGCGTGTGGGTGACCTGCCGGTGCACGTGGCAGCGCTCGAGGACATCATCCGATCCAAGGAAGCCGCGCCGGCAGCCGCAAGGACTTCGCGGCGCGGCCCGAGCGATACCAGCTGGCCGGGCGAACGGCCGAGACCACCCCACCGATCGATCAAGACAGGGAGCGGTGAAGTCGCGGGAACGACGGCCGGGCGTTGCAGTGCTTCCGCCTGGCCGTGCCCGGCCGCGGTGACGCGTCTGTGCCGCGACAGGCGCGGCCCGATTCGCCGAGACACCGGGCAGCGGGAGAGGCACGGTCACCGCTTCCCCCTCGATCATCACTAGACACGCCGGCTGACCGTGTGTCCCTTCTATGTCGGCGGCACTCAGCCGCCGACATAGGACGCGACGGTGCTCGCCGGTGAGGGTGGAACAGGCTGTGACGAGGTCGGCGGGGCTGCCCTCGAAGACGACCCGACCGCCGTCGGACCCGTCTCCGTCCTCGTGGCCGAGCTCATCGGGTCTCCATCTCTCGGGCGGGGAAGCCGGCGCGGCTCGGACCACTACTTGTTCATGACCTCGAGCGCCCGCACAATCCCCATAGAAACGTACTGCCCCGAGTCAGCGGCCCCCGCGACCGCCCAGAACCGTCCGGACGGAACGGAGGGGTCGGGTGACACGCCAGCTCACCGTGCGGCGAATCAGGAGCATCTCCCGCTCGAGTTCGGACAGTCGCTCAGACGTCTCGTCCAGCCGGCGGCGCAGGGTTTCCCGCTCCGTGACTGCTGCCATCGTTAGGGGCGCGGCGCTTCTCTCCTCGGCGTGGATCAGACGCATTCCGAAGTCGTCCCGTTCCCGAGCGGCGTTTGCAGCGACGGCGCGCTGGTTCTCAAGCTGGACCGTGACCTCCTGCAGGCGGCTGTCCAGGTCGGCCGCGGCCTGAAGTGCCTTGTCACGCAGCCGACTCATCTCCCGGAGTGCGGCCTCGGCCGCCTGTACGCGCCGCCCGACCTGATCCAGGTCATCCGCGGAGGTGCCAGTCTCCATGGCAGCGCCTGCTTCTCCCTCACGGCGAATGGGTTCCCACCCGCCTGTCGGCTCGCGCCCCAGGTCGGTGGACTCGGACATGGTTCTCCTGTCAGCGAGGTGCGCCTCCCCGGACCGGTGGGCGGCTACCAGAGTGGTCATCAGCTGGAAGTACTTGGCCGGGTAGTGCGCTCCGTCGTACATGGACGAGTCCGCCAGGCACGCCGCAGAAATGCGCTGCCGTTCCTCGGCAGGGCACTCGAGCGCGCGGCGGATCCCGACCGTAAGGGCGTTGCCGCTGCGCGCCTGACACAGCCACCCGTTCACGCCGTCGCGGATAACCTCGGACAGACCCCAGACGTCGGCGGCCATCGTGGGAAGGCCGAAAGCCATGGCTTCGAGCACTGACCGAGGCAGCGATTCGGTATCCGATGCACTGATCATCACGTCAGCGACGTGATACCAGCGGTACGTGTCGGGCTCGATCGGGATCAGCCGGATCTGGTCCTCCAACCCCAGCTCAGCCACCGCAGCGCGCACGGCATCGCCGTACGGCGACGGGTGATCACCGACCAGCACGAGGCGCGCCTCCGGGAAGAGGTGTACCAGTTGCGAGAAGGCCACCACGAGTGCCAACTGCGACTTCCGCGGCTGGAAAACACCCATGCACAACAGGATGGTGTTGGACGGTTCGAAGCCCAGGTCCGCACGCAGGCGGTCACGATCGTGGTCGCTCCGGTAGCGAGCGATCTCGGCTACGTCGATGCCGTACTGGATGCGGCGGCCCTGGAGACCAGGGACCTGTTCCTGGAACATCTCGAGGGTCGCGTCCGCCTCGAACACAGTGTGTGCCACGGCCAGGCACTTCCGCCAACGACGGTCGACCTCCGGGTACAGGCCGTTCTCTCCCCAAACCAGATGGCTGAAGACCGGCAACTCGAAGGACTCGTGGATGGCCCACACGACGGGAACATCGCTCTCGACGGCTGCATCCACCGGCGCAAACTCGCCGAGCGTATTCACGAGCACAACGTCGGCATCCCAGGTCCTGACTAGGGTGGCCAATTCCGAGACGCGGCCAAGGTAGTGGTCCGGACGCACCGAGTACGCGTCGGTGATGTGCACCGGAATCCCGGCCTTCCGGAGCTGCAACTTGAGCGGACCGTCCAGTGGCGAGATCACGATCAGCTCTACTGGGTACTCTCGGCGCAGTCGCAGCAGCAGCTCCTGGAGGTAGAGCTCACCCCCACCGAGGTTCAGTGAGTGGGTGAACACGCAGACCCGGAGCTTTGTCCCGACCTCCCGCCCGGGGCGGCCATAACCGGGCCACAGGACGTCGAGGCTGAGTTCGTCCATCTCGCCGGCTGCCTTGGGCCTGTCCTCCACGCGGATGCGGGCCACATTGGAGGTCCACACCTCTCCCTGCACCGAGTGCGCCCGGACCACGAAGTCGATCGCCTCCCCCCGCCAACGATCGCTGACCGGCACGACGCCGGTGAAGCCGCTGGCGATGGCAGTGGGGAGATCGATACTGTCGGACACATCGGGACGGGCCTCGCCCCGGCGAAGGGGGATGGCCGGCTCGCCCCCGACGAACACCTCGACGCGGTCGGCGGGCTGACCGCCGAAGAGCACCCATCCGGCGACCGAGATCACCCCCCCGACTCGGACGCGGCTGCCGTCCGCCGGGCCGTCCAGGTGACCGATGGGCTTGGCGTTTCCCTCGAGCACCGGCGCGGTGCCGGCGCTGACGTCCTCCAGCCCGTCGGTGGCGAGGACTTCCAGTCGAGCACCCCGATCGGCGACCGACGTGGGCACGTCAATCGCCCAGCCGCCCGCGCGGCCACGACCGCCGAAGTGCTGGTGAACGTCTTGCCTCGGCTGCGCGGCATCAGCGCCGGCCACGACGACCCCGTCGAGCAGAACCGAAATCCGGGGGACGTCCGAACCGTCGGTGTGGGCCCACCCGGAGAGTCGCAGTGGCTGCCCTGCCCGCAGATCGTCGCGCTCGGGCCCCTCCCAGAAGGCCGTAAGGCGTGGCCCAGGGGCTTCGGACGTCCGGTCGACGAGCCGCCTGAGGCCGCGCAAGGCACCGGCGCGCAACGAGCTCACAGCGACACCCCCCGGATGCGGACGCCTAGTCTCGGCCGACTCGCGACCACGAAATGCCACCCCCCATGCGCACGCACGAACGATACATAACCACGTCGTTCGGCCCGCACCGCGCGCGAATCGCAGCGGGCTCACGCCTCGTCAGGCACCTGGGGCAGGGTGGGGACCACACCGGCCTCCCTGACGGCAGAGGCCAGGGAGGCATAGGCCGTTCCCAGCCGTCCCAGCTCGGCCTCCGTCTGCACTCGGGAGCGCACCTGTTCATGGGCAGTCTCGTACTGGCGCCGTAGCGACAGCATGCCCGCAGCCCACGCCGTGCAGGCCGGAACCGTGGGCGAGGAAAACGTCGGGTGATGCCCGCCCAAGGCCTTCAGAGTCCGCACGAGCTCTCGGTGGGCAGGAAGCAGGCTCTCGTCCTCGGAGCCGACGTCGTCCTGAAAGTGCCGCAGCTCGGTCCGGGGAGACGGCAGCGGACGGCTTGCGTCGGGGATCCCCAGGGAGTCGAACCAGGCTGAGGCGTCCTGCGCGAACGCCCGCGGATCGGCCACGAGGTCGTCGTACGAGAGCACGAAAACGTTCTGGCCCGCCAGGTCGCTCAGCAACTGCCGGTTGTAGACCTCCCAGAGGGCAAGACCGTGCACGTAGGGCCAGCCCGAGACGTTCGCGACGGAACGGGCGACGGAGCCAGGGTTGCGCCACATCAGCAGCACGCCCTTGGGGCGTCCCAGGACGCCGAGCCAGAAGGGCACCAACAAGCACATCCGTGGGTCCTTGACCACGGCGGGGTCGGGCCGTGGATAGGCGCCCAGGAGCGTCTGGGCCGCGGCCGCCGTCCAGTCCCGCCCAAGGCCGCTCAGTTCCCATCCGTCGCCAACCTCCGGCGGCGCACCCCAGCTACCTCCCAGCGCGGCCAGAAGTTCCTCGTCGAAGGCGGTGAGAGACCGACTTTCGTGGTGATTGGGGTTGCCGGGATGACCCACCAGAAGGTCGGCGGGGTGGGGCTCCTGGAGACCCATGTCCGTCAGCGTCTCCGTCACTGCGGAGGTTCCGCTGCGGTGCATGCCCAGGACGAGCACCCAATCCCGCAAGCGCGCGCGGGCCAGAGAATCCGGGCCGCCCAGACGGCGCGGCGGTCCGTTCAGCACGCAGCCGACTGTATCAGCCAGACCATGATCGACCGGCTAGTTCATGGGTTGGCACGCATTCACCCCCTTCGCGGCAGTCCGGTCGGCTGGCGCGCTGTGGAGAGACCACGGCGGAGAACAAGACAGGTGGACATTGTCACATGACCGGATCTGTTCGCGCGGTACAGCAATACCGAGGACCGATTGCTAGCTTTGCCAATCGCGAGATAAAAGGAAAGTACAAGGGCAGTTTCCTCGGGTCGGCGTGGTCGCTGCTCAACCCGCTCGGAACACTCGCAATCTACAGCCTGGTCTTCGGCGTCCTGATCCGGTTCCACGCTCCCGTCGCGGGCAACGGTCGCTGGTCAACTTCGCGGTGTACCTGTTCACCGCCCTGGTGGTCTGGAACTTCTTCGCCTCCGTCACGAACAGTGGAATGGCCGCGTTGGTCGGCGCGGGGCCACTGCTGAGGAAGATCCATTTCCCTCCCTTCGCCCCGGTGATCGACTCGGCCGCGGCGGTGCTCAACCAGACAGTCATCGAGTTCGGCCTACTACTGCTCCTGTACGTCATCGCGCTGAACGCGAGCTGGACGATTCTTCTCGTCCCCGTCCTTCTGGCACTCCTCGCCCTGTTCGCGCTCGGTGTCGGAATGGCGTTGGCAAGTCTGAACGCCCGATACCGAGACGTGAACTACATCATCGGTGTCGTGCTCAGCCTGCTGTTCTACATGTCGCCGATCATCTACCCGATCAAGCTTGTGACGGATCATTACCACGCGCGCCCGTGGCTGCGGCTGTACGAGTACAACCCCATCACCGCCTTTGTGGAGGCATTCCACGCCACGCTGTGGGACCTGCAGTTCCCCGGCTGGGCGCGCCTGGCCTACCTGTTGGTGGTCAGCGTCGGCGTCCTCGCCGCCGGATGGACATTCTTCCAGCGCAACTCCGCCGACATCAGCGAGGAACTGTGACCGCCCTGTTGCCCTAGATGATTCCGACGAAGCGGGCAGATGAGGCTGATGTCGCCATCGACGTCCGCGACGGCACCAAGCGATTCCGGCTGTTCAACGACAGGAAGACCAATTTGAAGGAGGTCTTCAGCGCGCGGCGTCGACCCGACCGGCACGAGGACTTCTGGGCCCTCAAGGGCGCAAGTCTCGACATTCCGCGCGGATCGACCTTCGGGCTCATCGGCCACAACGGTTCCGGAAAGTCCACGCTGCTGAAGCTGGTGGCGAGCATCCACCGCCCGTCCTCCGGACGGATCACGGCGAACGGGCGCGTCACGGCCATGTTGGAGCTTGGTACCGGTTTCCACCCCCGAGATGTCCGGTCGAGACAACATCTACCTCAACGGGTCGATCCTTGGCATGAGCCGTAAGCAAATCGACGCCGCGACGGACGCGATCATCGAGTCCAGTGGACTCGATGAGTTCATCGACATCCCGGTGAAGGTCTACTCCTCAGGAATGTACGTCCGGCTCGGTTTCGCCATCGCGGTCAGCCTGGAACCAGAAACCCTCATCACGACGAGGTCATCACCGTCGGCGACGAGGAGTTCCAGCGTCGTTGCTTCGAGCGCCTTTACGAGCTGCGCAGGCGTGGCGTGACCATCATCCTGGTCTCCCATTCCCTAGACCTGGTCGCAGATCCTTGCGACCAGGCGGCATGGCTCGAGGGCGGCACGCTCAAGGCGGTCGGTTCCGCCCGCGAAGTCGTTGACGCCAATCTTGCCGCGGTCAACCAGCACGAGGCGGAGGCCCGTCTCCAACGCGAGGCGCTGTCAGCCGTCCAAGGGCCGGCCACGCTCGTCGAGCCGGCTGTCGATGCGACAGCCGAGGAGCCCCAGGGCGAGACTCCCCGACGCGGGTCCGGCGAGGTCCGCGTGACGTCAGTCGACTACCTCGACGCCGAGGGAGCCCCCCTGCCGTTTCCTCACCACGGGGCTCCCTACACGATCAAGATCAGCTACCGGAACATACAGGACCTCCCGTCCGTGACGTTCGGGCTGGAGGTCACCAGCCAGAACGGGATCCAGGTCGCCGGGCCGAACTCCGGCCACGGGGACGCCGCGTTCGCTGTCAAGGCCGGCAACGGATACGTCTGCTTCCACATCCCGTCGCAGACGTTGCAGTCCGGCGACTTCACCGTCACCACGGCCGCGGTCGACAAGGAGCACACGTACGACTACCTGGACCGGGCATTTCCCCTCCGGGTCCGCGCGGACGACGCGACGGAACCCGGACTCGTAAAGATCGTCGGCTCCTGGTCCCTGACCCCAGCCCCCTGAGTCGGGCGTCGACACCCACCGAGGGCGTTGCCACCTCCGGACGGACGCCCGGAGCCGTGGGCACAGAGCCGAGACTGCGCCTCACGGCCCTGCCGGGCGACCGGGCGCGCGAGGGTCAGGCGGCGCTGGCCGAGCGTGGCGCGATCTATACCGCCATCTCTTCGAGGTCCAGTGCGGACATGGACTGCCACGTCCGATGAAGACCGGTGGAGATGTGGAGGGGGTTGTACGGCAGGGCCTGCCTGAGCCGCTGGATGTCCAGCACGTTGGAACGCACGTCGAACGACCGTGCCTGCTTGAAGTCGACGTTGATCGCTCGACCGGACACTTCTTCGACCAGCCGGATCAGGTCGAGGATCGTGTGTCCGGTCCCAGAACCGAGGTTGAGGATGCGATGGCCTCCCTTGCAGGAGATGAGTCCCGCGACCACCTGGGCGATGTCGTCGATGTAGACGTAGTCGCGGACACTCTGCCCGTCGCCGAAGACGGGGAACCGCATACCGGTCAGCGCGCTGTGCATCATCCGGGCGACGATGCCCTGTCCTTTTACCCACGGCTGTCCGGGGCCGTACGCGTTCGCGACGCGCAAGATCCTGATCGGGATGCCATGGAGCTCGCCATACATCTGGACGTACTTCTCGGTGGTCAGTTTAAGGATGCCGTACGAGCTGATCGGCTCCGGCAGGGTGTCTTCATTGACGAGGGGAGACGACACGTTGCCGTAGACCGCCCCGCCGGATGAGAGGTACGTAAACCCGACGGAGGGGCGCAGCCGCAGCAGTTCCAGCAACTGGATGACCGGGGGAACGACCGCCAAGACGTCCGCGGCGGGGTTCAGGTCGGACTCGATCGGAGACGACGAGCCGACGGCGTAGACGACGTGGTCCACCTCGGCCAAGAGTCCGGCGACGGGGCCCATCGACATCACATCGCCGAGGACGACGCTCGCTCCGTCGAGGAGGGAGCTCAGTTCACCCCGCGGGGCCGAGCGGGTGAGGACGTCGACCTGATAATTGGCCTCGACGAGCACGCGCACGATGTGCGCTCCGATGAAGCCTGCCCCCAACACCAGCACCCGGGCCCGCGCCCGGGGGACAGGGCGCCATGGCATCTGCAGCCGACCGCGCGGAACTGGCAGGACCCCGTCCGTGATCATCACACCCCGCCTACTTCGGTCACGAGCGTGCCCGAGAGGAGGCCGCCGTTGAACACGCAAAGTCATATACCCGCTACTCCCTGCTTGTGTCGCACGCTAGCAGAGTTACGACACCGGGACGGTGTGCTTGGGATCCAAGTGACGACTGTGATTGAGGCCGCAAGGTCGAGGCCCGGCGCCGGCGCCGCACCGCGGATGGAAGACCTGGTCTCATGCCTCGTACTGACGGATTTCTCAGTGGCGTCCACAAGGTGGTGTGCCAGCAGCCCGGTCAGGGCCTTGGCGTAGACGTGTAGGCGGCCACCGCGTGATTCTTCGAACTGAGTTTCCGCTCAAGATCGAGGAGTTCCACGCGATGACCACTGCACCCATGATCGACCGTGCCCGCTTTCTGCACGAGCAGCTGGCCCAGGCCAGCCCTGATCGGTTGCGGCAGATGCTGACCACGTTCATCAACACGCTGATGTCTGCCGAGGCCGACGCGGTCTGCGGAGCCGAATACGGCGCCCGTTCGGCCGAGCGCACCAACGTCCGGAACGGCTACCGGTCCCGGGAGTTCGACACCCGGGACGTGGCGATCCCGAAGCTGCCTTCCGGGTCCTACTTCCCGAACTGGCTGCTGGAACGCCGCCGGCGGGCGGGGCGGGCGCTGACCACCGTGGTCGACCTGCAATCTGCTCGGGGTGAGCACCCGGCGGATGGAGCGCCTGATCCAGCCCCTGGGCATCATCCGGCTCTCGAAGTCCCAGGTCAGCAAGATGGCCCGCGATCTTGACACCCAGGTCGCGGACTTCCGGCACCGCCCACTCGATGCCCGGCCCTGAACGCTTGTGGCCGCCGATGCGCTGGTGCTCAAGGTCCGGGAGGGCGGCCGGGTTGTCAACGTGAACGCCCTGCTGGCCACCGGGGTCAACGGCGACGGGCACCGGGAGATCCTCGGCCTGCAGGTCACCTCCGACGCCCACCGCGGGCTGGTCGACGCGATCGGCGCCACCCTGCCCGATGCCGCGGGCAGCGCTGCCGCACCCAGTACGCGGCGAACCTGATGGCGGTCTGCCCCAAGAGCAGCTGGCCGTGGGTGCGCGCGCTGCTGCACTCGGTCTACAACCAGCCCGACGCCGCCTCGGTGCGCGCCCAGTTCGACCGGATCCTCGACGCCCTGGCCGACAAGCTGCCCAAGGTCGCCGAGCACCTCGAGGCCGCCCGCGCCGACGTGCTGGCCTTCACCTGCTTCCCGAAGGGCGTCTGGCGGCAGATCTGGAGCAGCAGCCCCTCCGAGCGGCTCAACCGGGAGATCCGCCGACGGACCGACGTCGTGGGCACCTTTCCCGACCACGACTCCCTGATCCGCCTGGTCGGCGCGGTGCTCGCCGAGCAGCACGACGAATGGGCCGAAGGCGGCCACCTCGCCGAGTTTCCGACGGCGGGACTGATCTTCGAGCCGATAACTCGCCAGCTGTTCTCCAAGATGTGGCGGGCGACCGTCACGCGGGCCGGCCTACTTCGGGAGATCACCTACCACTCCCTGCGGCACTACTACGCCAGCCTGCTGATCCGGCATGGAGAGTCGATCAAGACGGTCCAGGAGCGGCTCGGCCACTCCAGCGCCGTCACGACGCTCAACACCTACAGCCATCTCTGGCCGGACTCCGACGACCGAACCAGGGCAGCCGTGGACGAGGTTCTGCGGACTGCTGCGGACTATGTGCGGACCAGCCGAGGCACCGCAGAGTAAAAGCCCAGCTCAGCGGCTCTGTCCGGGCCTCCCGTGGCAGACCTTGTACTTCTTGCCCGAGCCGCAGGGGCAGGGCGCGTTCCGCGAGGGCTCCTTGGTACCGGAGACCGTCGCCGTCTTGGCGGCCTTCGCCGCGCCGCCGTCCTTCGCCGAAGCGTCGAGGCCGGGCGCGGAGTACTGCAGCCGCTCGGTGGATGCGCGGCGCTCCTCCTCCAGCCCCTTCACGTTCAGCGCCGGGCCGGTGCCGGAAG
>JAODNJ010000556.1 GCA_025465155.1 Frankiales bacterium | reverse complement strand
GTGCTGCTGCGCGCGGACCTGAACGTCCCGCTGGACAAGAACACCCGGGCGATCACCGACGACGGGCGGATCCGCGCCAGCCTGCCCACGCTGCAGGCGCTGCGCGACGCCGGCGCCCGGGTCGTCGTCGCGGCCCACCTGGGCCGGCCGAAGGGCGCCCCGGATCCGCAGTACTCGCTGGCGCCGGTCGCCGAGCGGCTCTCCGGGCTGCTCGGGGCGGCGGTGCCCCTGGCGGCGGACGTCGCAGGGGAGGACGCACGGAAGCGGGTTTCCGGGCTGGGCGACGGCGATGTCCTGCTGCTGGAGAACGTGCGCTTCGAGGCCGCCGAGACGTCCAAGGACGACGCCGAGCGCGGAGAGCTCGCCGACCGGCTGGCCGCCCTGGCCGACGTCTACGTCGACGACGCGTTCGGCGCGGTGCACCGCAAGCACGCGTCGGTCTACGACGTCGCCCTGCGGCTGCCGCACGCCGCCGGACGCCTGGTGGCCCGCGAGCTGGAGGTGCTGACGAAGCTGACCACCGAGCCCGATCGGCCCTACGTGGTCGTCCTCGGCGGTTCGAAGGTCAGCGACAAGCTCGCCGTCATCGAGGCGCTGCTGCCGAGGGTGGACAAGCTCCTGGTCGGCGGCGGCATGTGCTTCACATTCCTGGCCGCGCAGGGCCTCGGCGTCGGCGGCTCGCTGCTCGAGGCCGACCAGGTCGAGACCTGCCGCCGGCTGCTGGAGGAGGCGGGGGAGCGGATCGCACTGCCCGTCGACGTCGTCTGCGCGGCCGACCTGACGGCCGACGCGGAGACCACCGTCGTGCCGGCGGAGGAGATCCCGGCCGACCTGAAGGGGCTCGACGTCGGCCCGCAGACGGTGCAGACGTTCGCCGCGCTGTTGGCCCCCGCCCGCACCGTGTTCTGGAACGGGCCCATGGGCGTGTTCGAGCTCGCCCCGTTCCAGGAGGGCACCCGCGGGGTGGCTCGGGCGGTCGCCGACGTCAGGGGCCTGTCGGTCGTGGGTGGCGGGGACTCCGCCGCCGCCGTCCGGGTGCTCGGCCTCGACGAGAACGCCTACGGGCACATCAGTACCGGCGGCGGCGCCTCGCTCGAGTTCCTCGAGGGACGCGAGCTGCCCGGTCTCGCGGTGCTGGAGGGCTGACGCGGATGGCGCGCACACGGGTGACCACGCCCCGTACCGGCCGTCGGCCGCTGATCGCCGGCAACTGGAAGATGCACATGACCCACCTGGAGGCCATCGGGCTGACCCAGAAGGTCGTGTTCTCCCTCACCGAACAGGACCTCGACGTCGCCGAGGTGGTGGTCCTGCCGCCGTTCACCGCGCTGCGCAGCGTGCAGACCCTCGTGACCGGCGACAAGCTCGCCATCGGTTACGGCGCCCAGGACCTCTCCATGCACGACGCCGGCGCCTACACGGGGGAGATCAGCGGCGGCATGCTCGCGGCCCTGGCCTGCGCATACGTCGTCGTCGGCCATTCCGAGCGGCGTGCGCTGCACGGTGAGGACGACGACGTGGTGGCGGCCAAGGTCCGGGCGGCGCTGCGGCACGACCTCGTCCCGATCCTGTGCGTGGGAGAAGGGCTCGAGGTCCGCCGCGACCAGGGGCACGTGGTGCACTGCTGCACCCAGCTCGACGCCGCGCTCGAGGGGTTGAGCGCGGAACAGGTCCGCGGGACGGGCGCCGGGGCCGGCGGTGGGCTTGTCATCGCGTACGAGCCGGTCTGGGCGATCGGCACCGGCGAGGTGGCCACGCCGGACGATGCGCAGGAGGTGTGCGCGGCACTCCGTTCGCGGCTCGCCGAGCGGTTCGGCCCGGAGACCGCCGAGGTCGTCCGTATCCTCTACGGCGGGTCGGTGAAGGCCGCGAACACGGCCGGGATCCTGGCCGGGCCGGACATCGACGGTGCGCTCGTCGGCGGCGCAAGCCTGGACGCCGACGAGTTCGCGCAGATCTGTCGGATCGCCGCCGACGTCGGCTGAGCCACCGGGCTCGGCGTCCGCCGGGCGGCCTGGGGCGAAGCAGGCGGTGGGCGGCATCCTCGAGGAACTGGGAAGCCGGCTGCCCGCATGGGCGCGCGGGTGGCCGCGCGGCCGCATCATCGGTGCCGCGGCCGTCGTCGTCCTGGTCGTGGCCCTGGCCGTCAGTTGCGCCGGGGTGAGCGGCACCGCTGACGTCCCCGTGCAGGCCGGTTCGCCGGACGCCGGGGTGACCGGAGTCCGGGCGCCCTCGACGGCGGCCGGTGGGACGCTGCGCGTGGTCGCCGGCCAGGTCGACAGCCTCGACCCCCAGCGCTCGTACCAGCCGGGCGTCTGGAATCTGATGCGGCTCTACGTCCGCACCCTGGTCACCTACTCGTCGAAGCCCGGGCAGACCGGAGACCTCGTCCCCGACCTCGCCACCAGTCTCGGCAGCACGCCGGACCACGGGAAGACCTGGACCTTCACCCTCCGCGGCGGCGTGAGCTTCTCCAGCGGGCGGCCGGTCACCTCGCGCGACGTCAAATACGGCATCGAGCGGTCCTTCGCCTCCGACGTCGTCGTCGGCGGCCCCACCCACGTGGTCGACCTCCTCGACGATCCCGGCAACCCGTACCCCGGCCCCTACCAGGACGAGACGAAGGACAAGCTGGGCCTCGGGTCCATCGGGACCCCTGACGACCGCACCATCACGTTCCAGCTGCGCACCGCGGATCCCGACTTCCCGTACGTGCTGGCGCTGCCGTCGAGCAGCCCTGTTCCGATCGAGGCGGACAAGTCCGGCTACTACGGCGCGTCGCCGCTCTCCACCGGGCCCTACGTGGTCGCCTCGGAGAACCCCCAGACCTGAATCGTGCTCGACCGGAACCCGCACTGGACCAAGGCGAGCGACCCGGTGCGGACCGCGCTGCCGGACCACGTCCTCGTCCGCACCGGCCTGACCGGTGTCGAGCGGGACCAGGCCCTCCTTGCCGG
>JAODNJ010000327.1 GCA_025465155.1 Frankiales bacterium | reverse complement strand
AGCACCCGCGCGCGGCGTTCGAGGAGTACGCCGCGCGGGCTCCGGCCGCGGCTCCGGAGGTTCCGGCTGCCCGGCCGGCGCCTTCCTCGGACGCCCCGACCCGGGCCACCGGCTGACGGGCCACCGGGTGTTCAGCCTTCGAGGAGGCCGGCCTCGTGGGCGAGGATCGCCGCCTGGGTCCGGTTGGCGAGGTCCAGCTTGGTGAGCAGCCGGCTGACGTAGGTCTTCACCGTCGCCTCGCTGACGAACAGCAGCCGGGCCAGCTCGGCGTTGGACTCGCCGGTGCCGAGCAGCCGCAGCACCTCCCGCTCGCGGCCGGAGAGCGTGTCGACCCGCTCCAGGGCGGCGGCCCTTCTCGGGGCCGCGCGGCGCTCGACGTAGGAGTCGATGAGGGTCGTGGTGACGGCAGGGGAGAGGGTGGCGGTGCCGTCGGCGACGGCGCGGACGGCGGCGGCGATCTCCCGCGGCGGGGTGTCCTTGAGCAGGAAGCCGGCGGCGCCCGCGGCGAGCGCCGCGTACACGTACTCGTCCACGTGGAAGGTCGTGAGGACGGCGACCTGCGGCGGGTCAGGCAGCGCGAGGATCTCCCGCGTCGCCGTCAGCCCGTCCATCACCGGCATGCGGATGTCGATGAGGACGACGTCCGGGCGCAGCTCCCGCGCGGCCGCAACGCCGTCCGCCCCGTTGCCCGCCTCGCCGACCACATCGAAGCCGCCGGCGGACTCCAGCACGGTCCGGAGGCCGAAGCGCACCAGCTCCTCGTCGTCGACGAGCAGCACCCTGGTCACCGGTTCGGTCATGCCGGCAGCTCCGCCTCGACCTCGAAGCCGCCGTCGAGCCGCGCGCCGGTTGCCAGCCGGCCGCCCAGGGTGCGCACCCGCTCACCCAACCCCACGAGCCCGTAGCCGCCGCCGGGGGCGTCGTCGACGCGGACGTGTGACGGACCGTTCACGACCCGGACGACGAGCCGGTCGGCCGGCCGCTCGACCGTCACGCGGACCGGCGCCCCGGGCGCGTGCTTCCCTGCATTGGTCAGCGCCTCCTGCACGATCCGGTACGCCGCGCGGCCGGCCGCCGGGTCGACGGGCGGATCGGCGTCCCGCACGGTCAGGTCCACGGTCATGCCGGCGTCCCGCGACTGGGCGACCAGGCTGGTCAGGTCCCCGAGGCCGGGCTGCGGGCCGAGCGGCGCGGCGCCATCGGTCTCCTCGCCGCGGAGGACGCCCACCATCTGGCGCAGTTCCTCGAGGGCCTGCCGCCCCGCCGTCTGCACCTGCCCGGCGAGCTGCTCGACGCGGGTGCGGTCGGCCGCGGCCATCTCGATGGCGCCGGCCTGCAGGACCATGAGGCTCACCCGGTGCCCCACGGCGTCGTGCATCTCGCGGGCGATGCGGGTCCGTTCGATGAGGACGGCGTCGCGCGCGAGCAGTTCCCGCTCCGCCTCGGCGCGCTCGGCACGGTCGCGCAGCGCCTGCAGCAGCAGCGCCCGGGTGCGCACGTAGATGCCGACGGCGCCTGGCAGCAGCACGAGGACGGCGCCGCCGATCCACCGGCTGAACTGGTCCCCGGCGGGGCCGCCGGCCCAGGGCCGGGCGACGACGACCATCCCGACGACCGCCGCGACGTTCCGAACCGGCCAGCGCCCGACGTAGCGGCCCACCGCGTAGGAGAGCGGCGCCAGCGCGGCGTCGATCGCCGGGGACAGCACCGAGAGGAGGGCGGCGAGCAGGAACGACACGAACGGAGCCCTGCGGCGCAACGTGAGCAGGAGGACGAAGACGACGGCGGTCACGGGTGCGAACACCGCCACCGGCACCGGACCGCGGTCGCCGGTTGCGCCGCCGGCGCCGATGGCCACCGTGCTGAGCACCGCGATGGCGACTTCCAGCCAGATTCCGCGCGTGCGGAGGCCAGGCCAGATGCGCGCCCGGAGCCTCATGTGCCGGAGCGTATGTGTCGTCGCGGCGTCCCCGGGTCGGCCGCCGGTAGCGGATCGGCGTCAACTTTCGGATGACGCGACGCTCCGATGGTCGACGCGAGCTCTGGTCGTCCGGCCGACGCGGTGACCTGCGGGTTCTCGACAGAGTTCTCCCCAGAGACCGGAGAGGCCGGTCGAGCCGCGGAGGTTCTCATGATCACGGTCAGCGGACTGACCAAGCAGTACGGCGGGCGGACCGTCGTGGACGACGTGTCCTTCACCCTGGAGCCCGGCACCGTGACCGGGTTCCTCGGTCCCAACGGCGCCGGCAAGACGACGACGATGCGGATGACCACCGGCCTGGTGCCGTCGACCGCCGGTTCGGCGTTCGTGGACGGGCGGCCGTACGCGGCGCTGCCGAACCCCGGCGCCGTCATGGGGACGCTGATCGACGCGTCGGCCGTGCATCCCGGCCGGACGGGACGGACGCACCTGCGGTTGCTGGCCGACACGATCGGTGTCCCGGCGTCGCGGGTCGACGAGGTGCTGGAGCTCGTCGCCCTGACCGGTGCCGCCCGGCGGCGGATCGGCGGTTACTCGCTCGGGATGCGGCAGCGGCTGGGGATCGCCGGGGCGCTCCTGGCGGACCCCCCGGTGCTGATGTTCGACGAGCCGGCCAACGGGCTGGACCCGGAGGGGATCCGCTGGATGCGCGGGCTGCTGCGCGGCCACGCCGCGCGCGGCGGGACCGTCCTGCTGTCGTCGCACCTGCTCGGCGAGGTCGAGCACACCGTTGACCGTCTGCTGGTCATCGGTGGCGGCCGGATCGTGGCCGACGGCCCGGTGGCCTCGCTGCTCGGCTCCGATGGCACGTCGGTGCGCTCGGCCGACCCCGCCGGGCTGGCCGCGGACCTCGCGGCCAAGGGCTTCGAGGTCTCCCCCGGCGACGACGGCGCGCTGGTGGTGGTCGGCGCCGCGCCTGGTGACGTCGGCGCCGTCGCGGCCGCCGGTGGTCACATGCTCTCCGAGCTCCGGCCGCTGCAGCGCGGTCTGGAAGACGTCTTCTTCTCGCTCACCGCGGCCGCCTGAGCCGCACCCCTCTTCTTCTCGAAAGGTTCTGAACCGCCATGACCACAGCCATCGTCTCCCCGTCCCGTCCCGTCGTCGCTCGTCGAACCAGCCCCTCCGTGCCTCGCCAGGTCGGGCTGGAGATCCGCAAGTCGCTGTCCACCCGCTCAGGTCTGGCCGTCGCCGGCGCCGCCGTCCTCTTCGCGCCGGCCGCGATGGCGATCGCCGCCGGGGCGTCCAGCGAGCCGCTGAGCACGGTCACCGGCCCGATCGTGGTGACCGGCATGCTCTCGGCCCTGGCGCTCATCTCGCTCGGGGTGCTCGCCACCGCCGGCGAGTGGACCCACGGCACCGTGCAGACGACGTACCTGCTCGAGCCGCGCCGGTCTCGCGTGCTGGCCACCAAGGCGGCCGCCGTGGCGGTCATGGGTTCGGTGTTCGCCGTGGTGGCCGCGGGGCTGGCGTCCGGCGTCCTGGCGCTGTTGGAGCCTGGTGCCTCGTGGAACGGCGGCGGCCGGGCGGTGCTGATGATCGCCGTCGCCGGTGCGGCGTTCGCGCTCATCGGCGCCGGGGTCGGTGCCGCTGTCGGGAACACCGCGGGAGCGCTGACCGGCATCTACCTGCTGGACCTGGGCGTGCTGCCGATCCTGCAGGTGGTGAAGCCCGCGTTCGCCGACAAGGTCGACCCGGGCAACGCGGTGCTCAGCCTGGCCCAAGGCACCCACCAGGCACTGTCCATCACGATCCTGGTCGCATGGGTCGGCGTGGCCACCGTGGCCGGCGCCGTGATGACCCGCCGCCGCGCCGTCCAGTAGTTCCCACTCGTCGAGCGCCCCTTCCCTCGCGGGGAAGGGGCGCTCGACGTCTGTCTGTCTTCACTGGAGTGGGAACGGAGACTGCCGCCACCACGGCGCGTCGACGACCTCGATCCGCTCCACCCACTTGACCCACCAGAAGCCGCGCCTCCCCGGCGCAACCAGCCGCACCGGCGCTCCGTGCCCGTCCGAGAGCGCCTGGCCGCCGACCGACGATGCCAGCAGGAGGACCGACGCGTCACGGACTGGGAGGCGGCGGCGGTAGCCGGTGCGGGAGATGACGTCGATGCTGCAGTCGTCCGGCAGCCGCTTGCCGGTCACCTCGCGGAGGAGCCGGTCGAGGCGCACGCCCGTCCAGTCCTGCGCCGCGTACCAGCCGCCGGTGCAGTCGAGGACGGCGCGGACGCGGTCGCCCCGGTCGAGGTCGCTGGTCGGGATTCGGGCCCTCTGATCGCCGACCACGACGTCGATCGCGTCGACGGTTCTCCCGGGCACAGTGTCGGTGAACCACTGGGTGACGGGCATGGCGGTCGGATCGTCGGTGCCGTGCTCCAGCGAGCCGGTACCTCTGCGGTCGGCGCCCGCGGCGCCGGTCAGCCGCAGGGCGCCCTCGCCCGCCACCCACAGCGCTGCGGCACCCGCCACCAGGGCGCCGGCGCTGAGCAGGGTCCGGCGGGAGAGGTCGGTGCGGCGGGGGCGCTGGCGGCGTCCCCAGGCATGGACGAGGAGGAACGGGGCCACACAGACGGCGATGCCGACGTGGATCCGGAGCATCGACAGCGGCGCCACGCCGATGGCATGCAGGACGCCGGTCAGCACGGTCAGCGCGGCGAGGATGCCCAGCCCTGTCGCCAGCGCTCGCCTGCTCGCGGCACGGGCCCACGAGCGGCGGACGATCATGGCCTTCCACGGCACAAGGAGCAGCAGCCCGAGGCCGGCCGCGCCGTGGATCGCCACGATGACGGTCGCCGCGGTCGGCGTCCCGACCCCGTAGGCCAGTACCCCGGTCAGGAAGGCCAGAACGAGCAGGCCGAGCAGGGCGAGGTTGGTGCGCCTACCAGCGCGGCGGGGCAACGCCGGCCTCACCGCCACAGCGCACTCACCAGCGCCGGCTCCACCGCCTGTGCCGGAGGAACAGGAACAGGAGGAAGAGGGCGAACAACGGCGGGGCGCCGTAGACCACAGCCGACACCAGCGACCACGCGAGCAGCATCGCGATGAGGAGTACGAGCACGCCGGAGGACGCTCGCACCGGCGATCTCGTCGGACGGCGGCGCGGCTCCGGATCGCGGGGCAGGTCGGCGGTCAGCGGGGGGAGCTCGTCGAGGTACATGGACGCGTGCGCCCGGACGACTCGCTCGTCGAACTCCTCGAGGGTCAGCCGGCCCTCGCCGAAGTGTTTGCCGAGCTGCTCGACGACCCGCTGCCGGTCCTGGTCACCGGCTCGCATCCGCGGCTGGAGTTCCTGCATCGCCTGTGCCTCCTCGAGGTCCGTCGCCCCATGGTGCGCCGAACATGTTGGTATCCGCTGGGAGCGCAGGGCCGTCCGGACCGACCCTCTCTTCAACGTAGGCCGGGCGACGATTGGTGCCCGGTTCCGTAGGCGGCGAGGGACGCCGCCGGGAACGCCTCTGCCCTCGTTGCCTGCGGGGGGCTGCCGCGTGGACTCAGCGGCGCCGGCTGCTGGTCCGGGGGAGCGCTATCGACGTGGCCGGCGTCAGTGCCGACGGCCGAGGAGGTAGCCGATAACCACGCCGAGGGCGGTGACCAGGCCGCCGATGCCGACGCCGAGAAGCAAGGTCTGCACGTCCGGCGTGACGCCGGACTGAGCAGCGGCCTTGCCGGCGAACACCCGCGGCGCCTCGTGGCCCTCGGTCTCGCTCAGCGCCGCGGTCGACGGACGGCCCGCCGTCCCGGCCGACGGGGCCGTCGCGATCGGCACCACGGTGCCGGTCAGCTCG
>JAODNJ010000547.1 GCA_025465155.1 Frankiales bacterium | reverse complement strand
CCGGGTAGTCCGGCACCTCCGCCAGGGTGAACGGCGGATACCGGTCGGTGCCCAGGGCGCCGTAGCCGTAGTAGTGCACCCGCCAGGTCCAGCGCAGCACGCCGACGTTGAAGTCGAACAGCGGCCGGGGATAGCGCCCGGTGACGAGGATCGCGAAGAACGCGATCACGCTCACCGCCATGAAGGCGACCCACAGGAAGAACAGCACGATGAAGTGCGGGATCAGCAGCAGCCACTTGATCAGCCACAGCGCACGGGAGGCCGACGGCTTCGGTGCCGCGTCGACACGGACGGGGTAGGGGGCGCGGTTCTCGGTCATCGCGGACCTTCCGCTGCGTGGTGGACGGACCAGAGGGTCGAGCGGCGGAGGTGAACGTGAGTGCACCGGGGTAGCCCCTGAACGGCGTACAGGATTTGCACGGCGTACAGGGAGGGTTCTACCGTCCGGCGAGGAACGTCAAGGGGGTAGGCCGCCTCGATGTCAGCACCCGCGAAGCCACGCCGTCGCGGACCTCGGCGCGCTCTGACCGAGGGCGACATCCTCGACGCGGCGCTGAGCCTCCTCGACCACGGCGGGCCCGACGCGGCATCGGTGCGGGGCATCGCCGCGCGGGTCGGCGTCGTCCCGAACGCGATCTACACCTACTTCCCGGACAAGGCCGCCGTCGTCAAGGCGCTCGTCGAGCGGCTGCTCGGCGAGGTGGACCACGACGTCTTCGCCGACCGCGAACGGCCCTGGCGCGTGCGGGTCGAAGCCTTGGCCCTCGAACTGAGGGCGCGACTGTTCGCTCACCCCGGCGCGGTCGGCCTGCTGGTCGGCGGCCCGCTCGGTGGGTCCAACGCGCTGGCCCTCAACGAGCGGCTCCTGCAGCTGTTCGCCGACGCCGGACTCGACCCGACCAACGCCGCGCGGGCGTCCTACCTGCTCATGGTCTACGTCTTCGGCTCTCTGGCCCGGGAAGTCGCCACGGTGCACGTGGACGGCCCACTGCCTCCGGAGTCGGACCGGGCGGCCGCTCGCCAGGTCACGTTCTCGAAGATTCCGACCGATCGGTTCCCTCTCAGTGCCGCGGCGGCAACGACGATGGCCGGCTACATCTCCACCGAGCAGTACCTGTGGGGTCTCCGTCGGATCCTCGACGGCATCACCGCCCGGGCGGCCTCTGCTTCGGAAAGCCCCGGTGGCGGCCACGCCGCGGCCGGCAACGGTGCGCTGTCCGTGGTGCCGAACAGCTGACGCAGTCGTGTCCGGGGCAGCCGCCCGAAGGTCACTGTGCTGGTCGAGGCAGCACCGGGCATCGACTCAGCGCTCGGCGACCTACCCCGTCGCGCCGGTGTGGCTTCCGCCGCCGGGCCGGGGGGTGGTCCAGAACACTGCCCGGTTCCTGATCGAGGGCGGGGCCAGTGACGTTGGTCAGAGCGCCAGGTCGCGGCCGGCTCCGACTGCACGCGCGGCCGCGAGCACGAGCATCGCCGCCGTGGCGTCCTGCACGGCGACACCCACGGACTTGTACAGGGTGATCTGGTCCTGCGACGTGCGGCCCGGTCTGGTGCCGGTGACGACCTCGCCGAGTTCGACGATGTCGTCCTCGGCGATGAGGCCGTCGCGAAGCGGCTCGGTGAGGTCAGAACTGCCGGCCGCGGTGACGGGCGCGAGCGCTGCCCGACGCGTCTCGACACAGATCAGCGCCTCGGCGACGGTCCCGTCGTCCACCTCGCGGCCGGACGCGGACCAGCCCACGGAGGTCACGTGCGTGCCGGGGGCCACCCACGGCCGCCGGACCACCGGTTCGGCAGGGTGAGTGGTCGAGCAGACGATGTGCGCGCCGTTCATCGCCTCCTGGTACGAGCCCACCGCGCGGACCTCGACGTCGAGTTCTTTCTGCAGGTCCGTGGCCAGAGCCTCTGCCCCCGGCAGGCTGCGCCCGGCGACCCGGATGTGACGGACCGGCCGCACGCGCACCACCGCCCGCGCGTGCGAGCGGGCCTGCACGCCGGTTCCGAGGATCGCGAGGACCGACGCATCCTCGCGTGCGAGCAACCGGGCGGACAGCGCCGAGCACGCGCCCGTGCGGACGGCGGTGATCACAGTGCCGTCGAGCAGCGCGACCGGTTCCCCCGTCGCCGGGTCGAAGATGACCATCGCCGCCTGGTGCGTGGGCAGGGAGGTCCCGGCGTTGTGGGGGAAGACCGTGACCAGCTTGGTCACCAGTGCGCCCTGCGAGGGGACGTAACCCGGCATGGCCATCAGTCGCCCGTCCACTTCCGGGACGACGGAGCCGATTCGGTTGGGCACCGACGCCCGTCCGGCGCTGAGGTCGGCCATCGCCGGGGCCAGCGCGTCGATCAGCGCGTCCAGGTCGAGGAGATCGGCGACCTCGTCGGCAGCGAGCATCAGCACCCGGGACATGGTCCGCTCCTGCCGGCGGAGGGACAACGCTCCCCCGTACGTCGTCGGCGAGGCGGGGGGCGCCAACGGGCAGCGAGGTGCCGGCGCGTGCTCACGGCGTGGACGAGTCGCGTGACCGCGACCACCGCAGCGGGAACGGCGATGAGCAGCCAGCCGTGCTGGCCGACCAGGTGCGCGATGACGCACAGGGCGACGCCGATGGCCACGGCCTGGCCTATCGTCCCGATCCGCTGCCAGCGCTCGGAACCCGTGTGCCCAGCGACGAGCCGGTGGGCCAGCAGCAGCGGCACCACGATGAGGGCGATCCCGAGGGCATAGCTGACCAGGACGACGGTGCCCTTCACGAAGAGGAGCAGCATCCAGCCGATGACCGCGACGACCGCGACCAGCCCGGCGCCGGCGAGCAGCGAGGGCAGCAGCGGACGCCGACGGGCACGGACCGGTGTGGACATGCCCGGAAAGGTACGCGCGACCGCTGTGCATGTCGCAAGCATCCCGAAGCTGTGTCCCGCTGACCCGGCGGTTTGCCCGGCAGCACCGGCGGAGCGCGTGACCGCGGCGCCGGAGGGTATCCCGTCCGCAGGACGACGAGGAGCGTGGTGATCGGCATGGTCCGGGAGAACGAGATCGCGGAGTACCTGGACACGGTGGACTTCCCGGCCGCCCGGGACGAGATCGTGCAGGCGGCCGAGCGCCGCGGCGCGCCGGATGGGGTGCTCAAGGCGCTGCGGGCGATGCCGCCGGTCGACTACGGCAGCCGGGCGGAGGTGCTCAGATCGGCCGCCGTCAAGGAGGACGTGCCTCCGGCCCAGCACGCGGTCCGTGCCCGGGACCACGCCCACCAGCGCATCGCCGAACCGCTGCGCGACCCGCACCGGGACGGCGGCTGAGCCGAGACGGCTGGGTCACGGGCGCTCGACCCGGCCCTCGACACGCCGGGACGACCGGCCCACGAAGATCCCGGCAAGCCCCCACCGGCCACTCTGCCTGCGCGTTCTTCTCCCCTGCGACACCCGGCGTGACGGTGCGGCGGCTCATCGTTCAGCCAGTTGGTGTGGCCAAATAATCGCTCGGTAACCTCCACCTCGTACAAACGGATCCGTCCGTTCTCGTAACTAGTGGCCGCCCTTCCCCGGCGTCCTGAGGTGGTGCTGCTCCGTGCAGACGATGTCCTTCAACGATTTTCATCCCGCTCCCGGCCGCGTGGTCGAGTGGACCGTCAGCGAGGGAACGGCCGAGCGCGCCCGTGCCGCGCCGGTGGACCCCGTCCCGGCCTCCTACAACCAGCAGATCCACCTCGAGTCCACCCGGGTCGCTGCGCTGCTGGGCCTGCCCGGCAACCCGTGGATCGGGGCGACGTTCGACCTGCCGGGTGAGGCCGACCTCGACGCGCTGGAAGCCGCCTTCACGGCCTGGTTGCACCGGCACGAGGGCCTGCGCAGCGGCTTCCGGCTCGGGGCGGACGGCATCGAGCGGTTCACCCTGCCGGTCGACGACGTCGTCCTCGAACGCCGGGCCCAGGACTTCGACTGCCCCGACACGCAGCACGCCCACTTGGACCAGCGGTTGGTCAGCGGCACCGACCCGTTCGCCTGGCCACCCATCGTGATGGGCGTGATCAGCCGCCCGGAGGGGTCGAAGGCGTTCGTGGCGATGGACCACGTCAGCGGCGACGGGTACTCGCTGGCACTCGCCATCTGGGAGCTGCAGACCGTGTACGAGGCCACCCGGCAGGGCTCGGAGTTGGGGTTGCCGGAGATCGGGAGCTACCTCGAACTCTGCGTGGAGGAACGCGAGCGGGGTCAGGCGATGGTCGAGGACGACGCGGTCGTCACCCGCTGGCGCGAGTTCGTCAGCGCCTGCGGCGGCACGACGCCGACCTTCCCGCTGGACCTGGGGGTCCAGCCCGGCCAGACGTGGCCGCAGAAGCTCCGCACCGAAGTGGTCGCCGCCGCGGAGGAGGCCGAGGCGTTCGGGACGGCCTGCCAGCGCGCCGGGGGAACATTCTTCGCGGGACTGCTGACCGCGATGGCGATCGCCGTCCGCGAGGTCGGCGGAAACCAGGAGTTCCGGACGATCACCCCCGTGCACACCCGCCACAAGCAGCGTTGGCGGACGGCGATGGGCTGGTTCATCACCGTCGCGCCGCTGGAGTTCTCGCTGGTCGGGGCCGGCAGCTTCGCCGACGTACTGCCGCGGGCACAGGCCAGCGTGCGGGGGGCGATGCGGCTGTCGCGGTCGCCCGCCGCCCGGGTGATCGAGCTCCTGGGCAGCGACTTCGCGGTCACCCGCCGGGACGTGTTCTCGATGGTCTCCTACACCGACTACCGCCAGATGCCCGGGGCGGACCGGTACCAGGAGTGGAACCCGATGACGATCGGGGAGGTCAACGTCGCCGACGACACCCACGTGTGGGCCTCCCGCAACCGGGAGGGGCTGCACCTGGGCATCCGGCACCCCGACACCCCCATCGCGGAGGAGGTGCTCGAGGAGTACGCCGCCACCATCCGGGCAGTGCTGAGCCGGGTCGCCCGCACCGGCGACTACCCGATGGCTCCGCAGTGGGCCTGCGGCACTCCCCCGGCGCACCCGGTGAGCGTCTGATCCAGCGGGGCCGGCCGGCGGACGGACCGCCGACCGCCCCCGTGGGTGCGCGCTACCGACGCGTCGGCACCAGGCGTACCGATCGAGGTCGCGGGTAAGCGGACAGCAGTCGCAGCAGCGCGACGCATGGCGGATCCGTTGACATCCGGGGACGACCCAGTGATCGAGTACTCGACCTTCATCCAGGCAGCCGGGTCGTTGGCCGGGGTGGACGACACCGACGAGGCGCGCCGTGCCGCGAAAGCCGTGTTCACCGCCGTGGCGGTGGCGCTGGACGAACCCGAGCGCGCCCAGTTGGCCCGCGCGCTCCCCGGCCCGCTCCGCCCCCCGGAGGTCCCGGGTCCAGCGGCGCCCGTCGAGAGCGGTGCCGCCGTGGTCCGTGCGGTCAGCCACGTGACCGGGTGTCCCGCCGAACGTGCCCGCTACTACACCCAGGCCGTGCTCTCGACGCTGTCGGACGCCGACCCGGAGGTGGCCCAGCTCATCGCCCGTCGGCTCCCGGACAGCGAGGACCTGTTCGCGACCATCGACCAGGGGGTTCCTCCCCGCGGGTCCGGTGTCCCCACCCGGATGAGCCCCCGGCTGCTCGAGCCCGACGAGGTCGAGCGCGAACTGCGCCGGCTCACCGCCTGGGAGGGCGACCAGCGGCGGCTGCGCAGGACGGTCGAGCTCCCGCCCGACCGCGTGCGGCCGCTGCGCGACGCCGTCGCCCGCGCCGAGCGCGAGATGAACCACCACGCCGAGGTGGAGCAGGAGGAGCAGGGGACCGTCACGTTCGAGGTCTGGACGCACTCGCTCGACCGCGTGACCGACATGGACGTCGCACTGGCGCGACGGATCGACGAGGCCGTCGACGCGGTCGGAGCACACGGCTGACGAGCCCGGCAGCGACGAGGGTCCCGCCGTCTCACACCGGGGGGTCGGCGACGGCGTCCCGTTCGGTCGTGGAGCTGGTCCGGTAGGTGTAGGCCGCCTGGTGGACCGCCTCGTCGGTCTCCAGGCCGGCGCCCAGCGCACCGCCGAGGGTGGCCAGCGACGCCGCCAGCCAGGCCAGTTTCAGGTAACTCGTCATCGTCACGGGGTGGCGGAGGGCGAGAGCGAGCGCATCGGGCGGCAGCAGGAGCAGGGCCGCCGGAAGCACCAGCACGGCCAGGGACGCGTAGAGCGACAGCACGCCGATGAGCACGGTCCCGGTCGTGGCCAGGTTGAACAGCGCGACCTGCTGGCGCATCCGGCGGTGCGGCGCCCGTTCCCACAGCCCGGCCCCCAGGATCAGGGTCGCCGTGATCGCGCAGACCGCACCGAGCGCTATGGCCAGCAGCCGCACCCAGCCGGCCGCGTCGGCGATCCGCCAGATGTCCGAGCTGACGAGGGCGACCGCGCCGGTGGCGCCGGCGGCGGTCAGCGCACGGGTCAGCCGTGCGGCCAGGCGCCAGGGCCGGTTGGCCAGGATCATGCCGGTGAGCAGGCGCAGGTGGCCGGTGAGCACGCGCGCCGTGAAGCGGATCGCCTCCGCGTCGACGGCGTCCGAACCGAGCTCCGACAGCCGCCGGGTCAGCCGTTGCGACCGCCCGGTCGGCCGCGTCCGACCCGGGCCGGCTTCGTCGTCCTCGTCCTCGCCGAGCAGCGCATCGATCAGGCGCAACACGGCGTCCCGGGCCCGGCGCCGTGCGCCGACCGTGCCGAGCGCCGGAACCGACAGGATCGCGACGCCGTGCACCGGGCTCGCGTGCGCGACGACCGGACGGCGGGCGACGTGCAACGGGAGGTCGGTCAGAGAGATCGCCAGATCCCATCCCCGGGCGAGCAGCCGGTGGCGCGCGGCGCGGACGATCTCGGCGTCGTCGGCGGGTGGCTCCACCAGCCCGTCCTCCACCGTTTCGATGTCCCAGCGGACCTCGGGGTGGCGCGCCTGCAGCTCCTCGACGACATCCTCGATCACCCGCCCCGCGAACCCATCGGCCAGTTCGGGGGCGACGAGCACACCCAGCCGGATCTGCCCCTCGTTCCCGTCCCCGAGGAGCGCCTCGGCCCCGGTACTACGGACGGGCGTCGACGGGGACGCGCCGGCCCGACCGCAGCTGCCACGCCGCGGCCAGCAGCGTCGCACCGGCGACCAGCGCGTAGACCGCCAGGACGGTCGCGAGGGCGAGCGCCCCGATGCCCGGGCGGGCGAAGATGATCACGCCGGCGATGATCGAGAGCACGCCGACGAGCCCGTGGATCCAGCGGGCGGACCGGTCGTCTCGCCCGCGCACGGCCGCGGAGATCTCCAGTGCGCCCCTGACGACTGCCCAGGCGCCCACCAGCAGGACGAGCCCGAGCACCGTGATCGCCGGCCACACCGCGGCCAGGATCCCGGCGAGGATCCCCAGCAGCCCGGCGAGGACGTAGGACCACCGCCGTCGCCGGTCGGGTCCGGCGGTCAGACCGCTGGCCACCATCCCGACGCCGTCCACGATCACGTAGGCCGCGAACACCAGCGCCAGCGCCAGCAGTGTCACGCCGGGCCAGACCAGCACCAGCACACCGAAGGCGAGGGCCAGCAGTCCGCGCAGTCCGAGAAGGACAGGTTCCCGGCTCTCCATGTCGACCTCCACGATTGTTCCGGGGAACCCGGGATCGGGCGACCCCGGGCCGTGCGATTCACCGGCGCGAAGGGTCACCGGGAAGCGCGGGAAGGCCACGCAACCGAGGGGCGCGGGCTGGCGGGCCCCGTGCCGGACGGCCGCCGCGGTGAGACCGGTCCAGGCCCTGTGCGCCGCGGGGCCGAGCAGGCAGGGGAAGGCGCAGCCCGTCGTCTCCAGCGGGCGAAACCGGCGCCGCCGGCGACGCCGAGCAGAAGCCCGTTACCCGGCCGCCGGTACCCGACGAACAGCAGTACCGCGGCGTGGTCCTCCCACGTGCCGGCCTGCGGCGGGACGACGGTGTCCTCGAATCGGTGGAGCTGGTCTGCGACCGCTGTCATCGAGTCCTCGGGTCCCCGGTGGCGCCCGCCTCCCGCGCGCCGTCCTGGGCGCGTGCGGACTCTGCTCCGATTCCAGCAGGACGGCGACCGCGGGCCATCGGCAGACCTGCCGATCTCCGCGCCGGCCGAGACCCCGCGCGTCGAGGAGAGACGAGGTCAGCGGAGGACCGACGCCACCGCCGCGGCGATGGCCCGTGCGTTGGCCGGAACCGGGACGCCGTCGACGAGCGTGGTCGGGGTGCCGCTGACCCCGCGTGCGAACGCCTGCTGTGTCACGCGGTCCGCCCACGGAACGTAGGGGTGCTCGGGCACGCACCGGATGAAGGCCGGCTGGATCAGACCCACCGTGGCGCCGAGTTCCACCAGCTGATCGTCGGTGAGCCCGGGACCGCCCTCGGGGGGCTGGTGGGCGAACAGGGCCTGCGAGTACTCGCTGAATCCGTCGGCGTCGGCGGCGCAGCCGGACGCGGACGCGGCGCGCGACGAGTAGTGGTTGGTGGACGCCTGGTCCAGGAAGTCCATCGGATGGACGACGAGGGTGATCACTCCATCGGCGACCATGGCGCGCAGCGCATCGCCGG
>JAODNJ010000516.1 GCA_025465155.1 Frankiales bacterium | reverse complement strand
CAGCGCGGCGTAGAGCGCCTTATCGACGGGCTCGACGCTGCCATCTCGCGCCAGCTCGGCATCGAACTTCACCCAGTCCAGACGGCTGGGACGGATCACCCGCGGGCACATGCTGCTCACGCGCCACGCTCCGCTCTGCGGATGATCGGGTGGCGTGGATTTGCCGTGAGGCTCACCGGTGCGGGTAGCCTTTGCATTGAGGACCTGCCTTCAGCAGAGCGTGCGTCTTCTTGCAGCGAGGTCGCACTCGCTGGACTTCTCGAACGGCCGGATGGGACTGGACTCCCGCCGGCCGTTCGCGTTTTCCGGGGCTACCGCGCGGGTCGCCCCGAGGGCCGCCTATGGGCTTCACGACTCGCTGCCCTTCTTGTTGCGGGGCTTCTTGTCCGGGCCCCGGCCGCTGGGCGGGTTCTTGCGGAAGAACTCCAGGAACGGGCCGGTCGCCATGGTCCGGGCGTTGGCGACCCGGACGTACGTGTGTGGGTGCCCGGTGCCGACCTCGCCGAAGGGCCAGATGTCCTTGCGGGTCCGGGCGATGTAGCGGACAGCATCGCCGTTCATCGTGGGCACGATGCCCAGTTCCACCAGGAGCCGTGCCCCGCTCTCGAAAGAGACGTATTCGGGCAGGTCAGCGGGGACGGTTTTGGCGTCGGCGGTCACCGTGGTGCCCCCACCACCGAGGAGTTTTTACGGAGTCTCCGTACTGCGCGTAGCATCGCGAATAACGACCTTCCTGCTTCCTGCTGGGGGGTTCGTTTGGGCCGGCCGTTCGCAGCGAGCCGGTGTTGCAAAGGACGGTCGACCGGTCTCGACACCGGTCGGCCGTTCGCGCACTTAGGCGAAGGCAGGCTCTACTCGCTAGCCACCTGCCACAGGCCGGGGGCGTAGACGTCCTCCCATACCTCGATGGGGCCCGCGTCGTCATGGAAGACGTTCACCAGCACCAGCACGGGGACTGCGGCGCCTGGCGGTGCGGAGATACCGAGGGCCTCCAACTCGCTGTCCGAGGCCAGACGTGCACCTCGCCGTTCCGGAGACCGGGTGATCGTACGGCCAGTTCGCTCGGTGTAGATCTCCTGCCAGAACCGTGAGAACGGCTCCGCCTGCAGGAGCTCGGGTACATCGGCCAGCGCCCGCATGTTGATGCATGAGACGGCTACCACGGACGGTTTACCGTCCTTCAGGAACACCCGGGTTCGCAGCACGATCTCGTCGTGTAGCTCGATGCCCAGTTGTTCCGCGATGTCCGGGTCGGCGCAGGACCGGAGCGCGGCCTGGTGTTGCACTGACGTCTCCTTGTGCGCGTACTTGTTGCCCGTGCGGGCGATCCGCTCTAGTCGCGCGGCGGCGGTCACCGCCACCCGGGGCCGATCCGCGACCACCGTTCCAACGCCGGGCTTCGGCATTGTCAAGCCCTCCGCCTTGAGCATCCGGAAGGCGCGATTCACGGTGGTGATCGAGACGCCAAATTCCTCGCAGACCTCCCGCATGGATGGCATGGACTCACCAGGGGTGAGCGTCCCGTCCGCGATGAGCTGCCGGTAGTGGGTGGCGATTTTGGCATAGCCGGTCTTGCTGCTCAATGTTCCCTCCCTTCTGAAGTGTAGTGCTTGTCCTTAGGCTGTATAGTGCTCTACATTAGACGGAGTCGGAGCAACTCGCAACGACACGCAGGGCTATGCCGAACAGCGCGGCCCCGAACCAGCGCTAGCCGGAACGGGGCCGTGTGTCCCACCCGGTGTCTCACCACCGGGCAGAAGAACCGCCCACCTGCCGTAACAGGAGGCCGATCCAATGCAGGATCGCACAGCCCGACAGGGCAGTAACCACCCCGTTCCCCCTCCGCGTGCCGTGGAGCCCCTCCGGGCTCCGGCCGCCGACTCCACCCAGATGAACGAGTACCTCCGTCGTGCCAAGGCCGCGACGCCGGCCGCGCTGGCTACGCCGGATGTCTTCGCCGCCGCCAATGCGACTGTGACCGGTGCTGACCGGCTGGCCATGTCGCTGGAAGAGTTCGCCCGCGCCGCCGCGCAGCTGCCCGGTGATGCCGTCACTTCGGTGATGGTCACCGTCGGCGGCCACGCCGTGGCGCTCGAGCTCAGCGATGACGCCACGGACGGCTTGGCGCGGTGGATTCACCACGCTGCCGGCGCGGCCGAGAACCAGGCCCTCATCCACCAGCTCGCCGCCGAGCACCTGTCCACCGAGGCGCACACCAGCCGTCCGGCGCTGCGCCTGGTCGCAGGTTCGGGGGCGGTCCGATGAGCGCCGCATCCGATCAGGGCGCAGCGGCCCGTGCGCTTGCCGAGCAGGTCCGGCAGCGTCAGGCGGAGATTCAGAAGGCTGCTGAGGCTGCTGCGGCTGCTCGCCGTGCTGTTGAGGCGGCGCAGAACGGGGGCCGGTCGTGATGGCTTCTACCCGTACCGCCGCGGTGGGCCTCGGGGGCGACGTTGAGGGCATCCTCGGCGACCTGGCCGGGATCAGCCCGGCTCTGGATCGGGTCCTCGATGGGCTGGCTGATCTGGCTCGGGAGGCGACCACGCCGGTCGCCACTGCGGATGCCTTGCTGGCGCTCGCTGGGGACGGGCCGAACGTCGTCGAGCTGATCGGCCGCATCATCACCCGCCTCGGCGACCCCTATACCAACCCTGCCATGGCTGCCCTGCCTATCGGTCCCTCCCGGACCGTGCAGCGGGCCACCGAGCAGTACGCCGTCTACCTGACCGCGTGGGCTCCGGCCCATCTGCCCACCGAAGCTGCCGCTGCGATCCACGACTGACCTGGAGGAGTCCGCAGATGGAAGAGACGGAGTACGAGCGGTGGCAGGCCGACCTGAAGGCGATGAACGAGGCCTATGAGGCAGCCGACCAGGCCGAGTACGTGGCGTACATGAACGAGCTGGACGCCGCCGAAGAGGACCCCACCAGCTGACCGGCTTCTCCTCACCGCCCGTCCCGCACGGGCGGTGAGGACCTGCCAGCACCACCGACCGACCGGAATCAGGCCGCTGGCCCCGCCCGGGACCGTCCAGCCCACGCCCCCCCGGGGCTGGACGGTGCCGAGCACGGCCAGAACCGCACCCCGCACCTCGCACCCAGGAAGGAGTCACATGAAGAACCGCCTGAAGAACCGCATCGGCCACGTGGTCATCGCCATCGTCGCCGTGGTCATCGGCAGCCGCATCGGATGGGACATCGGCCAGCACGGCGTAGCGCTCTCCACCACGTGCGCCGCAGCTTTCGGCACCTTCACCGGCAGCTACTTCGGCATGGCCCACCTCTACGAGGCCTGGCAGCGCGCCAAGGACACCGCGGGGGCTGACCGTCGATGACTACTGCCCTGCCGCCGGCCTACCAGCCGACCAGCGAGACCGATGCCCTGTCCGCCGCCCACCAGATCCTCGGCGACCTCGGCCACGCCTTCACCGGCGACTGGCACCAGGCCCTCGAGGACGCCGTCACCGAATGGACCACCCCGACCCCGATCCCGCCGCCCGCCGCCTGAACTACCCAACCGCCCCCGCACCGCCCGACGTCGAGAGGACACCGATACCCGTGACCACCGCCCCGGCCGAGACCACGGCCACCACCACTGAGGGCACCGAGCCCCGGCCGGGACCTGCCCCCCTCACCCGCACCCAGAAGGTGCTCACCGGCACTGTCGTCACCGGCGTCATCATCACGGCCAGCCTCGGGTTCATCGGTTCCTACACCGCTGTCACCCAGCTCGCTGCCAACAAGGGGTTCGGCTGGTTCGCCAACGCCTTCCCCGCCGCTGTCGACTCGAGCATCGTCGCTCTCCTGGCTCTCGACATCCTCCTCGCGTGGCGGCGCATGCCGTACCCGCTGCTGCGCCCCACGGCCTGGTTCCTCACCGCAGCCACCATCGCCTTCAACGCTGCCGTGGCGTGGCCCGACAAGCTCGGCGCCGGCATGCACGGCGTCATCCCCGTCCTCTTCGTCATCGCCATCGAGGCAGCGAGGCACGCTGTCGGCCGCATCGCCGACATCACTGCCGACAAGCACTACGAGACGCCGCCCGTCGCTCGCTGGATCCTCGCTCCCGTCTCCACGTTCCGGCTCTACCGCCGTATGCGGGTCTGGGGGCTGCGCTCGTATGAGGAAGCTCTCGCCCACCAGCAGGAGATCCGGATCTACCGGGCGCAGCTCCGCAGGGACCACGGGAAGAAGTGGAAGCAGAAGGCTCCCGCCGACAAGCTCCTTGTCCTCGAGCTGGCCCGGTACGGCAAGTCCATCCCCGAGGCCATCGAGATGCCGAAGGCCGCGGCACGCAAGCAAGCCGAAGCTGAAGCGCTGGAGCTCGCCGAAGCGAACCGCCGTGCCGAAGCCGAAGCTGAAGCGAAGCACCAGGCCGAACTCCGCCGGGCCGAAGCCGAAGCGAAGCGCCGGGCCGAAATCGCCGAAGCCGAAGCAGCCGAAGCCGAAGCGCGTCACCGAATCGAAGCAGCCGAAGCTGAAGCCGAAACGAAGCGGCGAACCGAAACGGCCCGTGCCGAAGCGGCCGAAGCCGAAGTGAAGCATGAAGCCGAAGCAGCGGCCCGCCTCCTCGAGGCCGAAACCGAAGCGAAGCTGGCCGACCTGGCCCGTGAGCAGAGGGAGGCCGCTGAGGCGGAGGCAACCCGGCGCCGTAACCGTGAGGCCGAGGAGGCCAACCGGCAGCGGATCGAGCAGATCCGGGCGCAGGAAGCGGATGAGCAGCGGCAGGTGAAGCGTCGGGTGGAGGCGGCGCGTGAGCGGGCCGCCCGGGCTGGATCCGAAGTGAAGAGCCGACCCGAAACGGCGCGTACCGCTTCGGCTTCGGTTTCGGGTCCTGCGTCCGTTTCGGTTTCTCTCCCGAAGTCAGCCGTTTCGGTTTCGGCTGACCTGGGCGGTCGCCGCTCGAAGCGGCAGACCGAAATCGACGCGGTCCTCGCCCGCATCACCGAAGCCTGCGATTCCGAAGCGGTGTCCCTGAAGCAGGTCATGGACGACTTCGGCCTGAAGCAGACCACCGCCTGGGACCGACTCTCCACCGCACAGCAGATCTGGGCCGACGCCCAGCAGAAGACCGCCTGAGCCACCGAACTACCCGCACTCGACTGGAGGACGACCTATGGACATCAACGCCCTGTTCACCGATCAGGGGCTCCGGGACTTCACCAATGCCCAGCGTGACCAGCACATGGAGGATGCCCGGCAGTACGGCCAGCTCGCCGCCATCATCGGGGGCAGGCTCAAGCAGACTCCGGTCGACGGTGACCGCTGGTTGTCTGCCCGCCGTCGCGCCCGGAAGGTATCCCGGCAGGTCAAGGCCATGGAGCGGGCCTCGCAGAAGGCTGCTGCCAGCGCTGAAGCCCTGTACGCCACGTACGTCAACCAGGTCCTGGAGCTGCCGCAGCGCCGCGAGGTGGCCGCGGCCCGCAAGGCGCAGCGGAAGCAGTTGCGGGCGGCGAATGCCGGTGCGCTGGTTGCCAAGTCGCTGGAGAAGTCGGCCCGTCACTTGAATGGGGATGCAAACCCGCAGGTCGGGGGCGTGCCGGTGGCGGCTCCGCAGTACTTGGATGCGCAGCCGTCGCCGTTCCCGATGGCGGCTGGCAGTGAGGGCCAGGCCCTGCGGCCCTTCGCTGACTTCTTCCCGAAGGAGAGCCGGTGAGCGCGGCCGACAAGCGGCGGCTGAACCAGGCTGCGCACTGGAATGCGCGGCAGGCGGCGGCCACGACCCCGCAGGAGGTTGTGGCCGTGTGGTTCGACGCCTGCCGGATGGTCGCGCGGCGGTCGGAGAAGGAGGGCCATCCGGAGGTCTGGCCGGCGTTGGCGAGTCATCTCCATGACTTCTTCCAGCGTCACGCGCAGTGACGCGGCTCCTCATCATCATCACCGCCGTAAAGCCTGATGGGGAGCCCAAGGTGCGCGCGCGTCGTGCGCGCGTGAGGATCCCCCACCCCGTCACTATCTGTCAACTCTGAAGGAGGTGTCATGGCCGACGACAACGTCATCAACTTTCCCCGGATCGGCTTCGATCTGGGCACCCCGAGGCCAGCCGGGGACGCCGGAGACCCGCCTCCCGCAGGCTTCGCGTGGGCGCCGGCGCCCGGCAGCCGCAGGTCGCCGCTGGACTCTCTGGCAGCCCTGCCGGCTCCCGGCCTTGCTCGGCCCGTCATCTCCATGCCGGAGCCCGGGTTCGTTCCTGACACTTTCCGCTCCGAGCCGGTGGGGGAGGCGTCTGCGTCGCGGCTGGGTGCCCTGTCGCTGGCCGCTGTCCTGGCCGTGTCGGTGGCGGCACTGCGCGGCATCCACTCGGCCGTCACGGCGTGGAAGGCGAGCCGTGAGCAGCGCGACGCCGCCCAGGCCCTGGCGGACAAGAGCAAGGCCGTGGCTGGCGTCGGCGGGGGCGGGGCGAAGAAGCAGATTCCGCCGGGGCACGAGTACGGCCGGAAGTCGCTCGGCCGGACCTCCTCGGCGTCCGGTTCCGGCGGCGGCTCGAAGAAGTCTTCCGGTGGCTCTGGTGGTTCCGGTGGGTCGAAGGGCTCTGGTTCCTCTGGTCGCAAGTCGTCCTCTGCGTCGCCCAGCAAGACCGGTGGGTCGGGCAAGTCCAGCAAGACCGGTGGGTCGGGCAAGTCCAGCCGGTCGAGCGGCACCTCGTCCGCTGCGGGGAAGGGCGGTTCGGGTAAGCCGTCGAAGCGTTCGGGCCCGGTCCACCGCACGTCGCAGGGCGGTACGGGATCGGTGAAGAAGAAGGGCTCAGGCGCAGGGACGCCGGGCTCCTCCCGTAAGTCCGGCAAGGCCCCGAGTGGTGCGGCCGGACCGAAGGGCATCCTGCGGTCGAAGAAGGATGCGTCTGGGCGTACGGCGCTCCCTGGGGCGGTCAAGAAGGACGTCCAGAAGGCGGCCGCGCGCCGTTGGAAGCGCAGGCAGAAGCTGAAGGGGCAGCCCCCCGTCTGGGCCGCTCCGAAGAAGGGCGGCTCGTCTACCGGCCCGGCCGGAAAGACGAAGGGCCGCGGCAAGCCGGCGAAGGCCGGCAAGACCCCGCCGAAGCCGAAGGGGGCAGGGTCCGGGCGTACGACGCTGACCGGGGCGGTAAAGAAGGATCTTCAGAAGGCGGCCGTGCGCCGTTGGAAGCGTCGGGAGAAGAGGATGGCGAAGCCGCCCGTCTGGACGTGCCCGCGGAAGGTCAGCCTGAAAAAGAAGGCCAAGGGCAAGCCCGGCGCAACGAAGGGCGGATCGTCTACCGGGCCGGGCGCCACGACGACACCGAAGCCCTCGACACCCAAGCCCCCGAAGGCCCCGAAGACGCCGAAGGTCAAGGCCAAGAAGGGGAAGAAGGCCGGTCCGGGGCGCGCTGGCGGAGGCCGCTGGAGCAAGGTCCGCAGCCGGGCTCGTGAGCGCTGGAACAAGCGCCGCGCCAGCACCGCCCGGGACGCCGCTGGGCAGAGCAGCACCGCAGCTGGCGGGGACGACTTCTGGTTCGAGTTCGTCGACGGCCAGTACACCGGAGACCCCCGCGGCAACGCCCGTACTCGCAGGAGCCCGTGGGAATCGGCCGGGATGGCCGGCGGCATGGACGGGTCCACGATCACTGTCGAACGCGCGGACAGGCCCAACAGCCACACCGGGCCCGCGGTCGGTATCGGAGTGCCCGCACTGCCCGCGGCGGCGACCCCGCACACCGAGCGTCCCCGCACCACTAAGCCCATCCCCATGCCGGCCGCACCTCCCCGCACCCCGAGGACTCCGACGATGACCACACCCGCCCACCTCCGCACGCCCGCCATGGACCCGCAGCACGCCACCGAGATCACTCTCGATGACGCCCTCGATGTCCTAGAGCAGCTCACCCGCGAGTCCTTCACCACCCACGACGAATGCGTCGACCTCGCCCAGAGGGCCCGCGGCATCCGCAACCGGCTCGCAGACCTGGCCATCGATTTGCAGGCCACCCACAACGTCATCGGCCACCTCACCGCCGCCGCCATGGTCCGGCTCGCCGAGTCCATGGACGTACTGGCCCGCAAAGCCGACGAAATGCAGACCTCATCCCTGCAGGCAGCCGAGCTGTCGGAGGCCGCCGACAACTCCCTGAACGACGCCTACCGGCCCATCACCCAGGCCACCGCCGACGCCGGCCTGGCTGTCCCGTCCGCCCGCATCCACAACGAAGGCTGAAGCCCGTGAGCGACATCGCCCCCGCCAACGAAGCCCCCGCCAACGAAGCCGCGCCGGAGCCCGCAGGGGACAGCACACCGGACTCTGCCCCCGCAGCGCCGCCCGCCCGCCCGATCAGGCCCACCGCCGCCGGTGTCGTCGAAGGCACCCTCAACTTCATCACCCTCGCCGCCCGCACCACTGCCCTCACCGTCGCCGCAGCCCACCTCAAGGAGGGCATGTCGGCGCTGCAACGCCACATGGAAGGCAACGCCACCAAGGCCCGCACCCTGTCCGAGATGTGCGACCAGGCCGAAGTGGACCCCCAGTACACGGCGCAGATCCTCGAGGTCTCCCAGGCCCTGCAGCGCGTCGCTGCCGCGTCCGGTGAGCTCGCTGACACCGCCGACCAGATGGAAGCCAACGCGCGCGGCTTCAACGACGCCCATGAGTCGGAGTACCGCGGCATCTACGAGGTCGTCCAGGCAGGTCAGGTACGCCAGCCCAAGCCCGGCTTCAACGCCGTCCGCTAACCCACCAACCCGGGCCCTGCAGCAGAGGAGGACCACAGTGACCACCATCGAGAAGACCCCGCACACCGAGGCCCGTCCCGTCTCCGGCCACATCATCTACCGGCGCGTGCAGCGGGAGCGGCTGGCGTACGGCGCCGTCACGCTCGGCATCGCCATCGCCCCGCAGATGGACGCCCTGTGGCCCGCCCACGCCGCTGCCGCCGCGGTCGCCGCCGGCACTGCCGCCTGGCTGTGGAACAAGGCCCAGAACACTGACGGCCTCGGTCTCCTGACCGCATGCCAGCGCGGCCTGCCCGTCCTCACCGCAGCCGGCCTGTACCTGGCCAACCTCCTCGCGCCCGGCGTGGCCTGGTGGGAGATCGCCACCCCGGCCGCGTGGGGTGTCCTCATGGGATGGATGGCGCCGATCACCCGGTCCGCCGGCCTGACCCTCGAAATCCCCCAGCAGACCCAGGCGCCCGCCATCGCAGCATCTCCGAGGCCGTCCGGGTACGTGGGCATGCTGGCCCAGCGGTGGGACGTCTCCGGTATCGCCCCCGGCACGCAGCTGTCGGCGGTCCGCCAGTACCAGCCGGACCGGCCCGACTTCCACGCCGTCATCGTCGCCCAGCAGGGCAAGGCCGTCCCCACCCTTACCCCCACGGCCCTCGCCGCCGTCTTCGACTTCCCCGAAGGCACCGTGGCCCTCTCGCCGATCGACGGGTCCGGGCCCGGCCGGAAACTGCTCACCGCCCGCCCCACCCTCATGGCTCAGGAGCAGCAGGACACCGACCCCATCCACCGCATCTGGAACGAAAAGATCGCCCACCAGCACGGTGGCGCCCCCGGCATGATCCTCGCCGACTACCGCCTCGAGCCCAACCGGATCGCCCTGCGCACCAGCGCCCCCGACGGGCAGCTCATCAACCTCAACCAGAAGCTCCTGGCCAGGGCGCTGACGCCGCAGGACGCGACCCTGTGCATGGTGGAGACCGACGGGCTCGGCGAAGGTGTCATCTCCATCTACAAGACCCACCCGCTCATGCAGGTCCGCGAAGCCACCGCCGCCGACCTCACCATGGCCGGCGACGGCACCATCCAGATCGGCGTCCGCCCCGACGGCCGCGCCGCCCGCATGCCCCTGTACGACCCGCAGATGGGAGCCCTCACCGACCTGATCGTCGGCGCCATGGGCGCAGGGAAATCCGTCACCCTCAACACGGTGCTCGTCGCCGAACGCCTCTCCGGCATCGTCAGCATCGTCGCCGACGCGCAGGACGGCATGTCCATCCCCGAAGCCGACGGCCGCGTCTACCACTTCGGTAAAGGCGTCGCCGCCGTCGGTGCCACCCTCGGTGCCCTCAACGACCTCGGCAAGTACCGAGAGCGGATCAGCGCAGAAAACGGCTGGGGAAGCTTCGAGCCCGGCAACCCCTGGCGCATCGCCAACGGCACTTTCGATGAGCTCAACCGCATCCTGTCCGCCGAATCCACCGTCCCCCGCAACTTCCGCAAGTGGGTCACCGGACTTGTCGGAGACACCCAGTCCACCGGCCGCAAGCTGGGCGTCGGGATCCGCTTCGCCGCCCAGTCCATCCACCTCGCCGACCTCGGCGACAAAGACAAGATCCGCGCCAACGCGAAAAACGGCAGCGTGTGGCTGGGCCGCACCAACTCCTCCACCACCCAGCACATGGCAACGGACGGTGTCGTCCCGCCCGGCGTCACCCTCGAACCCATCCCGCGCTACTTCAAGACCGGTACCGGCAGCAGCGTCGACGCCGCCTTCCACGGCGAGGAAGCCAAAAACGGCCCCATCACCGCGGGCATGGCAAACGTCATCCAGGGCGGCAGCATCTTCCTCGCCCGCACCTTCAACGCCCGCAAGGAGAACAAGACCTACCCGGGCCTCATCGCCCTGTACGAAAGCGCCCCCATCCCACAGCTCACCCCCGAGGAAGACCAGGTGTTCCGGCAGGCCTACGCCAAGTGGCTGCCGTACGCCGAAGCCCTTCTCCTCGGCGACGACGAGGACGGCGAAGACGAGGACTCCCCGTACGTCTACGACCCGCTCGCCGCACCGCCCGCGACCAACACCACCGCCACCATCAAGCAGCGCATCCTCGACCTGCTCACCGGCGGCCCCATGGCCCTGAAGGACGTCCGCGCCCGCCTCGCCGACGTCGCCCCCGGCAGCGTCAACAACACCATGGGCCAGCTCAACGAAGACGGCCTCGTGACCCCCCTCAGCCGAGGCACCTACCAGCTCGCGGGCGGCTCAAGCACCGCATGACCAGCACCCCCGGACCGATCCCCGACCGCCACGCCCACCAACACGCCGACGCCGCCTAACACCCCACAGGAGCCCGCCATGCAGCTCAATCCCGCCACACCGCCGCCCGGATGGCCGACCGAGGCCGAGTACAACCCCGACGCCGCCCCCGCCCCCAAGCCCGTCCTGCCGCCCGGCATGGTCTGGGCAATGGCCGGAGACGGCAGCGTCATCCCCGCCTACGCCATGCAGCCCGAACCCGACAAGACGCCCGCGCACAGCCCGCCACAGAAAGACGTGTGGCCGCCGCGGCTCCTCGCAGGCGGCATCTCCACTGGTGTCGTCATCGGCGCTATCGGCTACGCCGGCCCCGGCCTCGGGCAGGCAGGTCACGCCGTCGAAATGGCCGGCATCGGTGTCGGCATCGCGTGCGCCAGCGTCGGCGCGCTCGTGATGCTCGTGAAGGGCGGCATGGGCCGCCAGGCCGGGCAGCACGTCAACGTCAGCGTGAACGTCACCAACACCGCACACGGCGGCAGCGCCACCGCGAAGTCCAGGGGGAGTCGCCGCTGACCCCTGCACCGCGCGCTCACGAGGCCACCCCAACACCGGGTGGCCTCAGTGCTGTTCGGGCCCGGCGCCGACGCCCTTCTGGCACTGACCCCGGGGGGAACACCTCCGTAGACAGCTCCCGCATCGCCCGGCACGATCAGTAACGCAATGCAACGGTCTACCCCAAAGGTCCCGCACCCCCCGGCGGGCACCAACAGTCCAGCCGGAACCCCCCACCGGCCGGACACCCAGCGGCCCCCCGCCACGACAACCCGTGGCAGGGGGCCGCACCCCTGCGCCACCGCGCCAACGGAGGAACCAGCCCGTGACCGACCCCGTCATCACCGATCTCCGCCGCGAACTCGAGAAGGCCCGCCTCGCCCTCATCGACTCGCAGTCACACCTCGCCGCCCACGCCGAGAGCAACGCCGCACTCCACTGCGCCACAACCGTCATGTACTCACCGCTCCACGCCAAGGTCACCGCCGCCATCGGGCAGATCGAGCACGCCCTCACCCGCACCGAGCCCAACGAGGACCAGGCCGAGGACTACACCACCCGCCTCATCGCCGGAGTCCTCGCCGACCTCGACCGCTGCGATCACGGCCGACACGCCGCCGACCCGTGCGGCAGCTGCGGCGGCCAGTCCGCAGGCAACCAGCTGCTGCCGCCCGGCCGGCACATCGGCCACGGGGTGCACGCCAACCCGATCTACGTCCCCCAGCCTGCCGACCGGTGGAAGCCCGAAGCCTGGCGAACCCCGCCCGCCCACACCTGAGCCGCTATCCCTGCTCCGCCCGCAAGGAGAACGCCGTGCACGACTATGCCGCCGATGAGACCCAGTACGAGTGGCCGAAGTGCGTGGCCGGTCCGTCCGAAGGACCGGGAAGCCACCGCCTGCGGGCCGAAGAGCTGGACCGCTGGGCATGCCGCCCATGCGAGGACCGGGCCCTGAAGAACCTCCGGGAACTCCCCGCCCTGTTCACCCGCATCAACACCACGGCAGCCCTCGTACGCGGCGCCAGCCGGCAGGGCGCTGCCACGTCCGGCAGCAAGGTCCCGCCGATCCCGCCCCGGCTCGAAGTCCTCAGCCTCGCCGCCGTCGGTGGTGTCGCGACCCGCTTGCAGGCGATTGAGGATGCGTGGCGGGAGGAGCGCGGCCGCCGTATGGAGCCATCGGCGGGCAGTCCGGGCGTGGCCGTCCCGAAGCATGTCGACTTCCTCGTCATCAACCTCCAGTGGGCGTGCGA
>JAODNJ010000031.1 GCA_025465155.1 Frankiales bacterium | reverse complement strand
GGTCGCCCGGTAGGCGGGAACGGCACAGGCTGCGTCCAGCCGGCTCCTGGCCTGCCGCCGCATCGTGGGGCCATGGGCGAACTGCGGTCGACCGCGGACGGGACGCCGGGCGGTGCGAGCCGGTTGGCGGATCTGATCGCCGGGCAGGCGCGCCGGGCGCCCGGGCAGGTGTGGGTCGAGCACGCCCGCACCGGCCGGACCGTCGATCGGGCAGGCCTGGCCGACCTCGCCGGCGCCTGGCAGCGACAGGATCTCGCCGGGAGCCGGATCGGCCTGCCCGTGGCCGATCCGGTCTCGTTCGCGGGGCTGTTCGTCGCGCTGATGTCGGCCGGCGCGACCGTGGTGCCGGTCGACGCGACGGCGCCCGCTGCGGCGATCCACGGGGTGCTCGAGGCGGCCGGTGTGACCGACGTCGTCCGGGTGGCGGGCGAGGTCGCGGGGCCTCCGGCGGGGACGCGGGTGATCGAGGTCGACTCCGGGCTGATGCCCGCGAACCCAGGGCGGGGGCCGGTGCCGGCCGAGGAGGGGGCCTGCCTGCTGTTCAGCTCCGGCTCGACGGGCCCGCGCAAGGCGATCCGCCTGCCCGTACGGCAGCTGGTGTACGTCGCCAGGTGCGTCGTCGAGGCGCACGGGCTCACCGACGCCGACCGCTGCTACAACCCGCTCCCGCTGTTCCACGTCAACGCCGAGGTCGTGGCGCTGCTCGGCAGCCTGATCTCCGGCGGGACGGCGGTCCTCGACCCGGGGTTCCACCGCACCGGGTTCTGGCCGCTGGTGGCCGAGCGGTCGATCACCTGGATCAACGCCGTCCCGGCCGTGATCGCCGTTCTGGCCCGGGAGCCGGACGTGCCGCCCGGCGCACCGCCCGTGCGTTTCGTCCGCTCCGCCTCGGCGCCGCTGGCCGCGTCCGTGCTCGAGCGCTTCGAGGGTCGCTACGGGATCCCGGTGGTCGAGTCCTACGGGATGACCGAGGCGGCCAGCCAGATCACGGCGAACCCGCTCGCCGACCGCCGCCCGGGCTCCGTGGGGGTGCCGGTGGGCGTCGACCTGCGCGTCGTGGACTCCTCCGGCGCGCCGGCCGGCGTCGGGAACGTCGGCCGGGTGCTCGTCCGGGGGGCCGGCGTGATCACCGGGTACGAGTCCGACGGCGGCACCGGCCGGTTCGACCCCGAGGGCTGGCTGGACACGGGGGATCTCGGTGCCCGTGACGAGGACGGTTACCTCTATCTGGCCGGGCGGGCCGGAGAGGTGATCAACCGGGGCGGGGAGAAGATCTTCCCGCGCGAGATCGAAGAGGTCCTGCGCGCCGAACCCACCGTGCGGGACGCCGTCGTCATCGGCCGCGACGACGACGTTCTCGGCGAGGTTCCGGTGGCCTACGTCGTGACAGACGCCGGGGACGCCGACCGGCTCGTCCGGGAGCTGACCCAGCGCTGCCTGGAGGTGCTGCCGCGGAGCCACCGTCCCGCCGCGATCCAGGTGGTCCCGAGCCTCCCGGTGGGACCCACCGGGAAGACGGTCCGGCGGCTCGTCGCGGCCCAGGACGCCTCCGGCCGGGCCGCCGCACGCTCCTAATCGCCGGCCGCCGACGTGGGGGGCGAGACGGTTGCCGCGGCCGTCTGCACGACGAGGGCCGTGGCGTCGATCGCGTACCCGTTCGGGTCGTGGTCCGCGGACGAGCCCCCGAGCGGCCAGCTGTGTCCCATCCCGCCGACCTCGTAGAACGTCACGCCCGCGTCGGAGGGGCCGGGCTGCCAGGCGTGCACGGTGACCGTGCCCTGCCCGTCGTGCCCCGCCAGCGTCCGTGTCGCGACGGGACCGGCGCGGTCGGCGTGCACCCACTCGTCCACGCTGGCGAGCACGGGGATGTAGGCCGGCAGCCGGACGCCCCTGGCCGGCCGGCCGTTCCAGGGTTGTACCGGGTCGGCGGTGCCGTGCACCAGGCAGGCCCGGACCGGTCCCGTCGGCCGGGGTGCCCCGGGCGCGGCGATCATGTCCCCCGCGATGGAGACGAAGGCAGCGACCGCGGCCGGGTGCCGGTCGGCGACCTCCATCGCCATGCCCGCGCCGTTGGAGAAGCCGGCCACCACCACCCGGTGCGGATCGACCAGGCCGGCCCGGACCAGCTGATCGATGAGCGCGACCGTGAACGCGTCGTCGCGCGGACCGTGCGGGCCCAGCCTGCCGTCGTTGAACGCGGGGCCCCGGCTCTCCGGCAGCGCCAGCACCTGGCCGGCTGCCCGGGTGGCCGTCACGAGGCCGGTCCCCGCTGCGAAGGCGGCGGCGTGCTGCCCCAGCCCGTGGAACGCCACGACCAGTGGGCTCGGCCCGCTCCGGTGGGCGGGGAGCGACAGCAGGAAGTCGCGGACGACCCCGTCGACGCGGACGGTCCGCCCGACCAACCCCACGGTCGTGGCGGACGAACCCCGCCCGCTCCCCGGGGACTGGGCGGCCTGCGCGCTCTCCCGGGTCGAGGCGGCACCGAGCACGGCGAGAACGATCAGCAACGCGAGGAGCCCCGCCCCGGCGGCGGGCGCGGCCTTCCGGGTACCGCCGGGGTGATCGGTCGTCCTGCGCACGGGCGCCATTCTGCACCGGAGGACGAGCCTCAGACGGTTCCGCGAAATGTGCCAGTGAACGCACATTCCGCGCTCAGCCCACTGATCGGGTAGCGGGGGAATGTGGGGCTCATCCAATTCCGCACGAGGATGGACAAGCGCATGTATTCAGCCCTGACCTTGCCGGCGCGCGCCACCAAGCCGCGGACGACCGGAGTGACCATGGTGATCGACACCGGCCTCCCGCTCCGCGCCTTCCGTGACAGCATCGACAGCTACGGCGAACTGATCGACCTGGTGAAGTTCGGCTGGGGAACCGCCGTCGTCACCCCCCGGATCGACGAGAAGATCGCCTGCCTCGGCGCGGCCGGGATCGGCTGGTTCTTCGGCGGGACGCTGTTCGAGAAGCACGTCGCGCAGGGGCGTTTCGACGAGTACCGGCGGCTGTGCCACGAGCACAACTGCCGCTACGTCGAGGTCTCGAACGGAACCGTCCCGATCGAGGAGGCCCGGAAGGCCGACTACGTGGCCCGGCTCTCGGCCGAGTTCACGGTGCTGTCCGAGGTGGGGTCCAAGACCGTCGCGGGAAACGCGCGGCTCCAGCCCCGGGACTGGGCGCGCCAGATCAGCACCGACCTCGCGCACGGGGCACGCTGGGTGATCACCGAGTCGCGCGAGAGCGGAACCACCGGCATCGCGGGGACGGACGGAAGCCCCCGCGACGACATCCTGGACGCCCTCCGGGACGCCGGTGCCGCTCCCGCCAGCCTCATCTTCGAGGCGCCGACCAAGACGCTGCAGACCTCGTTCGTCCAGCGCTTCGGCGCCGACGTGAACCTCGGCAACATCGCGCCGGCCGACGTCATCGCCGTCGAGACGCTCCGGCTGGGCCTGCGCTCGGACACCATGACCGAGGCCGCCGACCTCCGTGAGGAGCGGGCGATCCATGCGTGAGGTCCGCGACGCCTTCCATCTGGCCATCCCCGTCCACGACCTCGACGAGGCGTCGGACTTCTACGTCGGCGGTCTGGGCTGCAAGCTCGCTCGCCGCTACGCGGACCGGGTCACGCTGGACTTCTTCGGCGACCAACTGGTCTGCCACCTGTCGGAGATGTCCGTCCCCCCGGCGGAGGGGCAGGACCTCTATCCGCGCCACTTCGGCGTCACCTTCGCCCGGCGGGCGGATCTGGACCGGTTGCTCCGGCTCTGCGAGCTCCGCAAGCTCGACGTCTTCCGGGAGGCGGCCACCCGCTTCACGGGCACGGTCGAGGAGCACACCACCGTCGTCCTCCGGGACCCGAGCGGGAACCTCCTCGAGTTCAAGCACTACGTCGACCCGCGGATGATGTACTGACGATGGCCGACCAGCTCCAGGGCTGGCCGGACACCTGCTGCGGCTGGTTGCTGCGCCACGGGATGACCGAGGGGAACGCCCGGGGCCTGGTGCAGGGGCAGGGCGCCGGAACCGGTCTGTCCGCGGCCGGCCGCGAGCAGGTCGAGGCGGCCGCCGCCGCGGTGCTGGGTGCGCCGGTCAGGCCGGTGTCCATCGTGAGCAGCGACCTCGAACGGTGCCGGCAGACGGCGGCCGTGCTGGCCGAGGCGCTGGGACTCCCGGTGCGCTACGACGCCGATCTGCGGGAACGGTCCTTCGGGCTCCTCGAGGGGCGGCTGTGGGCGGACGTCTCGCCCGACGCGGTCGGGATCCGCGACGGCGTCGTGACCGGACCGGCGGCCCGCCCTCGGGACGGGGAATCGGTGGCCGACCTCGCGTCGCGGGTGTCGCGCGCCCTGCGCCGCACCGCCCGGTACCCCGGGCCGGTCCTGATCGTCACGCACGGAGGTCCGATCCGGGTGGCGGCCGGGTTGCAGCAGGGCCGTTCCGACGGCTGGCCGCCGGTGCCGCACGCCCGTCCCGTCCCGTTCTGCCTGGGGCAGCTCGCGGCGGAAGCGGCGGCCCGGGCGTGACCTCGGCCCCGGTACGGACGGCGAGGCGGGACCGCGCTCACCTGCACGAGGTGGACGTCGTCCGGCTGGTCACCTTCGGCTGCGTGATCCTGGTGCACTCCGTCGCGTTCACCACTGCCGGTTCCAGCGTGCCGGCCGGCGCGGTCACGGTGCTGGCGCACTTCACCCGCGAGGCCTTCTTCTTCCTCAGCGCCTTCGTGCTCTTCCACGCCACGGGGGACCGGACCCCCCGGCTGCGCTCGTTCTGGGCGAAGCGGTTCTTCGCCATCGGGGTCCCCTACCTCGTGTGGACCGTCGGCTACTGGCTGCTGTACGTGCGCTCGTCCGCGCTGTCGGCGTCCTCCCTGCGCGCCCTCGCCCTCGACGTCGGCACCGGAACGGCCTCCTACCACCTGTACTTCCTGGTCGTCTCGATGCAGCTGTACCTGGTCTTCCCGGTGCTGCTGCGGCTCGTCCGCCGGACGGCGGGCCACCACCGGGCGCTGTTCGCGGGCAGCCTCGCGATGCAGCTGGCCGTGCTCTCGCTCCTGCAATGGACCCACCCGCACGGCGGCTTCTGGGGCGGGCTGCAGGCCTCGGCCTACGTGCTGCTGCCGACCTACCAGTTCTACTTCGTGGCCGGCGCGCTCGCGGCCGTGCACCGGGAGCGGTTCCGGCGCTGGGTCGTCGGCCACCGCGCGACCGTGGCCGGTGTCGTCGTGGGGACGGCGCTGCTCGCGGAAGCCGCCTATGCAGCGCAACTGCTCGCCGGGAGCTCGTCGGCCGGCGCGGACACGCCCCTCCAGCCGGTGATGGTGCTCTGGAGCCTGGCCGTCACGGTCGGGATCTACGCGCTCGGCTGCGGCTACGCGGCCCGACGCCGCGGCGGCCGGTTCGCTCGCGCGGTGGAGCAGGCGTCCCTGGCGTCCTTCGGCGTGTACCTGATCCACCCTCTGGTTCTCCAGGAGGTGCGCGCGTGGTGGCTCACGCCGGCCCACATCCCCCCGCCGGTGTCGACGCTCCTCGCGTGGGTGTGCACCCTCCTGATCTCGTTCGCCATCGTGGCCCTGGTCCTCCGGACCCCCGCCGCGTTCCCACTCACGGGGCGGCACCGGGTACGGCGGACCCGGGATCAGCGACCGGTGCCGGCGACCGTCCTCCGGGCGCCCGGCAGCGGGTCCTCCAGCGGGGCGCGGCGGATCGTCACCGGGCGCCCGGCCCGCTCGGCGGCGTCCAGGTGGTCCCGGACGAGGTCGAGCGCCGGCGGCGACAGGGAGGTCACCGAGCCGGCGTCGATCGCGTCGATCCGCACCGGCTCGCGCCCGTAGTGGCGCAGGAAGGACTCGACGACGGCGGCGTCCACCACGCCGGCGAGGCAGAGCACCCGGCCGCCGGCGGTGTTCAGCAGCCGGACGACGCCCCGCACCGACGGGTGGCCTCCTGAGGTCAGCGGGTCCACCCGGCCAGTGTCGCGGACCCGCGGAGGAACGGGAACGCGAGGACGGCGGCGGGGGAGTGCCGGCCGCTCCGGCCGGGCCCGGCTGCCCGCGGGCGCCGGATACGGTGGGCCTCCGTCGATCGAGGGAGCACTCGTGGGTCTGGTGGAAACGGGGGCGCTGGTCGCACAGGCCGCGGCCGCGGGGGTCGGCGCGGCGGCGTTCAACGTCATCACCCTGGAGCACGCCGAGGCGATCGTGACCGGCGCCGAGGCCGCGGGCCGGCCGGTGATCCTGCAGATCAGCCAGAACGCCGTCCGCTGGCACGGCGGCCGCATCCGCCCCGTCGCCGCGGCGGCGGCGGCGGTCGCGGAGGAGGCCGACGTCGCAGTCTCCCTCCACCTGGACCACGTCGAGGACCGGGCCCTGCTGGAGCAGGCTGCCGATGCCGGCTTCTCCTCGGTGATGTTCGACGCCGGCGCTCTGCCGCACGACCGGAACATCGCGCTCACCGCCGACGCGGCCGCCCGGGCCCACGGTGCCGGGATGTGGGTCGAGGCCGAGCTCGGTCACGTCGGCGGCAAGCCCGACCAGCCCGCGAGCGCGCACGCAGCCGGGGTCCGGACCGACCCGGGTGAAGCGGCCGACTACGTCGGGGCCACCGGCGTCGACGCCCTCGCGGTGGCGGTGGGCAGCTCGCACGCGATGACCACCCGGTCGGCACGACTCGACGAGGGGCTGATCGAGCGGCTGCGCGCGGCCGTGACGGTCCCGCTGGTCCTGCACGGCTCCTCCGGTGTGCCGGACGACGAGCTCCGGCGTGCGGTCGCCGCCGGGATCGTGAAGGTCAACGTCGGGACGGCGCTCAACATCGCAATGACCGGCGCCGTCCGGGCGGCGCTCGCCGGTGACGCGAGCATGGTCGACCCCCGGAAGTACCTCGGCCCCGCCCGCGACGCGATCGCCGACACCGTCCGCACCCTGCTCGGCGTCGTCTCCGCTCCCGCGGGGGCGGAACGGCGGTCAGACGCGTAGGCGCGTCCGCCGGCCCGGGTCCGCCGTCACGCGGGCGGCCGGCAGCGCACCAGCTCCAGGTCGCCCGTCAGTTCGGTCGGGCCTGCGCTCCAGGGGACGACGACGGTCGTCCCCTTCCGGAGCTGCACGTCACCTGTGGCCGAGCCGAGCCGCCCCGACCCCGCCGTCACCACCAGGATCGCGAAGCCCGGATCGAGCTCGGAGGCCAGTGTCCCGGCCAGGCGGTCCGCGCGGAAGAAGCGGTCGGCCTCCGGAGGGAAGATCCGCCGGTCGTCCCACCTGCCGCGCAGCTCCGCCAGCTCCGTGGGTCCCACGGCGCCGTGCCGGACGCACCGCAGGGCCGTCCGGAAGCCGATGCCCAGGTGGCCGTCCCGTTCCCCGTCGATCGCGAACCCGGCGTGCTCGAGCAGCAGCGACAGGTCGGCGGCCTGCTGCAGCTCCAGCAGGAGGATGCCCTCGCCGATCGCGTGCGGCAGCCCGGCCGGCACGTACACGGTGTCCCCCGGGCGGACCTCGATCCCGTGCAGCGCCCCGAGCAGGGCCTCGCGGTCCTGCGCGGACACCCACTGGGCGAGCACCGCCGGAGGCACGTCCTCCCGGAACCCCAGATGGACCCGCGCCCCGGGCTCGGCCTGCAGGATGATCCATGACTCCGTCTTGCCGGTCCGGCAGTCCAGGTGCTGGCGGGCGAAGGTGTCGTCCGGGTGCACATGGACCGGCAAGCGCTCGCCGGCATCCAACAGCTTCACCAGGAGCGCGGTGTCGGCCCCGAACCGATCGGTGTGGGCAGGTCCGAGCCAGGCCACGGGATCGCTGCGCACGGCGTCTCGCAGGACCTGTCCGTCGGGCAGGACGGTCAGGCCGAGGTCGGCCTCCCCGGCCACGGTGGTCGTCGAGGCGATCCAGTCCTCGGGCGTGCGGGCGGTCGCCGGCCCGCTCCCTCGGAAAGCCGCGATGCGCGAGCCACCCAGGTAGAAGCGGTCCGCGGGCTGGTTGGCCGGCAGGGACAGGGGTGGCAGGGCGCGCACGGAGGGCTCGCCGGGCATGGATCTCCTCGCCGGATCGCGGTGGTGGTGGATCCCGTGCCATTGCCGTTCGGGTCACACCGGCCGAGAGGCACTCTCGGCGCCGGAAGAGAGCCTTGTCAACCGAGCCCCGCCAGCACGGCCGAGCACTGACTCTCGACGTCCGCGGCGGCGTCGACCGCCACGTGCGGGCCCACGGGCGCCCCCAGCGGAACCCGGTCGAGGAAGGCGGCCAGATCGGCGAGTTTCGTGCGGTCGCGGGCCGCGGCTCGCACCTGCAGGCGTTCCCGGAGCAGTTCCCGGCTCACCTTCACCCACACCAGCGTGGGAACACCCCCGGCTGCTCGCAGCCGGTCCGCGACCCGCGCCCAGGCCATCGAGTCCCGCCGCTCGGCGGTGAAGGGGGCGACCGCCACGACCGGGCATCCCAGCCGGAGGTTGTCCTCGGCCAGTGCGACCAGCGTCTCGTACCTCGCTGCACGGGTCACCCCGGCAAGGACGGTCCCGTCCAGGTCCTCCTGGTGAACGAGGTCCGCGACCACTGCCGTCAGGGCAGAAGTCGCCACGTCGATGTCCACCATCGCCGCGCCCAGGCGGGTGGCGAGCGCCCTCCCCAGCGTCGTCTTGCCACCGGCGGGCGCTCCTGCGACGAGAAGGCAGTTCGGGGCGGCTCGGCTCACGGACGCACCGTAGCCGGGCGTCGTCCGCGGCTTCGGCAACGAGAAGGTAACGCCGGTCTGACGACCACTTGACGGCGCTTGTGACCCGGGCCATAGTTCTGGCACTCGTCGTGACAACGTTGTTACGGGGGACGTCGGCTGCGTCGCCGTCGGCGCAGAGGCCTCCTCGTCCCGCGATGACAACGATTACCTCGCTCCTCGGAGGATCGTGCCAGTGCTGATCGCCACCCCGAACCTCTGCCTGGACCGCACGCAGATCGTGGCCCGGCTCGTGCCCGGGGCCGTCATGCGCGCGCTCGAGGTCGAGGTCACCGCCGGCGGGAAGGGGGTCAACGTCGCGCGGGTGATCCGTGCGCACGGCCGGGGGGCGACACTGATCGGCCTCGTCGCCGACAACGACCGGGGGCACCTCCTCGGACTGCTGCACGAGGAGGGGGCCGAGATCATCGACGTCCCCATGCCCGGGGATGCCCGGATGGCGATGATCATGATCGAGCGACCAGCGGGACGCATCACGGTGGTCAACGAGCCCGGGTCGGTGGTCGCGCCTGCGACCTGGAAGGCCTACTGCGAGGCGGTGGCGCGCAGCCTTCCCGGCTCCCGCGTCCTCGTCTGCTCCGGCAGCCTGCCGCCGGGGGCGCCGGTCGAGGGTTACGGCCAGCTCGTCGAGCTTGCCCACCAGGCCGGTGTCCTGGCGCTGGTGGACACCGCGCCGTCGGCGCTCCGGGCCTCCCTGGCCAGCGGGCCGGACCTCGTCGCACCGAACCTTCAGGAGGCGGAGGCGGCGATCTCGGGCGACATCGGCTCGGTCCTCGCCGACGCCGACACCGATGTGCACGAGCGTGCCGCCGCAGCGGCCGTCCGGCTCTGCGAGCTGGGTGCCCGGCGGGCCACCGTCACGGCTGGTGAGCACGGAGCCGTCCTCGCGACAGCAGGGTCGCCCGATGTCCGCTGGGTACCGACCGTGCCGGTCGAGGTGGTCAGCGCCGTCGGGGCCGGTGATTCGTTCCTGGCCGGGGTTCTCCTGTCCCTGGACGAGGCCATGGCCGATCCGGCCGGGGAGGTCGACTGGCCGGCCGCGGTCCTCCGGGGCGTCGCCACCGCCAGTGCCTCCTGCGAGAGTGTGCGCGCCGGGGGCGTCGATCCGCGCCGGGTCGAGGAACTGATCGAGCAGATCCGGCGGACCGGACCCGACGACACCGCGGGACGGCCGGCGTGACGCGCCGGGCCGGCCTCCGTGACGTCGCGGCGCGCGCGGCCACGAGCACCAAGACGGCCTCGCGGGTCATCAACGGCGACCCCCGGGTGAGCGCCGACACCCGGGCCCGGGTGGAGCAGGCGGTCGAGGAGCTCGCCTACCGGCCCGACCCGCTGGCCCGGTCGTTGCGGCGGGGGCTGGACGAGACGGTCGGTGTGGTGGTGGACGAGGTCAGCGACCCGTTCTTCGCCAGCGTGATCGGTGAGATCGAGCGGATGGCCCTCGACCGGGGCGTGACGGTGATCATCGCGAGCACGCGGCGGCTGGCCGAACGAGAGCACATCGTCCTGGACGGCCTGCTCCAGCGCCGGGTCGCCGGGCTGATCGTCGCATCGATCTCCGACGATCACTCCCACCTGAGGACCGCCTCGTGCCCGGTGGTGTTCATCGACCGCGCCCCCGTGGGCCTGGCCGCCGACGCGGTTGTCGTGGACGACCGGGTCGGCGCGGTCCAGGCGATGGAGCACCTGCTCGGCCACGGTCACCGGCGGATCGCCTACGTCGGTGACCGCCTGTCCATCGCCACCGCCCGGCTGCGTGAGGTCGGGTACCGGGAGGCACTGGCCGCGGCCGGCGTTCCGGTGCGGGCCGACTACGTGGAGGAGATGGACCCGCAGGACGGCGACGGCCTCGAGGTCGTGCAGAGGCTGCTCGCTCTCGACGAGCCGCCCACGGCCATCTTCAGCGCGAACACGCGGTGTTCGTTGCGCCTGTTGCCGCCCCTCCATCGCCTCGGGCGCACGGACGTCGCCTTCATCTCCTTCGGCGACTTCCCGACCGCGGAGGCGCTCGACCCGCCGGTGAGCGTGGTCAACCACTCGCCCGAGCTCATCGGGCGGCTCGCCGCGACGCGGCTGTTCCGGCGGATGAACGGTGACGAGGTCGCCCCCGAGACCATCGTCGCGCCGGTGGCCATCGTGCCCCGCGGCAGCGGAGAGGTGACCCCGTGATCCCGGTCGTCGTCGGGGTGGACCTCGGGACGACGGACACGAAGGCAGTCGTGGCCTCCCCGGAAGGACACACGCTCGCGTTCGCCCGTCGGGTCACGTCCTGGCACACCACCGCGGAGGGCCGGCAGGAGACCACCGGCGCGGAACTCGTCGCGGGAGCGCTCGGCGCCATCGCCGATGCGCTCGAGGACCTGAGATCCCGTACGGGCGACGACGTTCGCGTATCCGGCCTGGGCCTCGCCGGCCTGGCCGAGAGTGGCGTGCTGCTGGACGGTGCCGGGCGGGAGACGGCGCCCGTGATCGCCTGGTTCGACGGCCGGGGCGCGGCAGAGCTCGGCGCGCTGGACCCTGCATTCCTCCGGGACTTCCCACGGCGCACCGGGCTCCCGGTGTCCCCCCAATGGACCCTGGCGAAGCTGCTGTGGCTGCGCGGGGACGCGCCCGCACTGCCCTCCTCGGCCCGATGGCTCAACGTGCCGGAGTTCCTGGCCTGGACGCTGTGCGGTGAGCAGGTGAGCGAGCCGTCGCTCGCCTCGCGGACCGGGCTGCTCGATCAGGGCACCGGCAAGCCGTGGGACGCCGCGCTCGCGGTGCTGGGCGCGCCGGAGGCCCTGCTGCCCCCATCGGTTCCGGCAGGGACGCCGGCGGGTCGGATCCGTGGCTGCAGCCGCGTGCCCGAGCTCGACGGTGCCGTGGTCACCGTGGTGGGGCACGACCACCCCGTCGCCGCGGTCGGCGCCGGTGCCGTCGGCGCAGAGGACCTGTTCGACTCCTGCGGCACCGCCGAGGTCCTGTTGCGATCGGTGCCGCGGACCCTGTCCGAGGACGAGCGGGCCACCCTCGTCGGGCTGGGCATCGAGGCCGGCAGCCATGTCGTCGCCGGGTCCGCGGCGTTGATCGGCGGCATGAGCTCGGGTCTGGTCATGCGCCGGGTGCTCGCAGTGCTCGGAGCCGACGACCCCTCCGGTCGCGACGCGCTCGATCGGCGCTGGCGCGCCGCGACGCCGTCGTCGGCCAGCGTCGTCGTCGCAGGCGGCGGCATCGGGGACGACGACGTGACCCTCCGGCTGCGCGACGGCGTCACCCCGGATCTGGTGTGGGCGGCGACCCTCGACCACCTCGCCGAGCGCAGTGCGGCCCTGCTCGCGGCCGTCACCTCGGTGGTGGGGGAGCACCGCGTCGCCATCGCCGCCGGGGGCTGGACGCGGATGCGGAGCGTGCGCGAGACCAAGGCCCGGACCATTCCACGTCTCCAGTTCTGTCCGGTCGACCAGCCCGGTACCCGCGGCGCGGCGATGTTCGCGGCCTGCGCCGCCGAACCCGGTGCGACCTTCGCGGAGGTCGCGCACCGCTTCACCGACTCGGTGGCCACCCCACCGGAGTTCCTGCACCACCCGTTCACCGATTCCCACAGCACCGAGGAGTTCCGCTGATGACCGACACGATTCATTCCGATGCACGCGCCGGCCTGGCGGCGATCGCCGACGAGAACGGTGTGTTCTCGATCGTCGCGATGGATCAGCGCAACACGCTGCGCCGCATGTTCGCCGCGGTGGACAAGCCCGCGGAACTCAGTGACCTGCAGGCGGCCAAGATCGACGTGGCGCGGGCGCTGACCCCGCTCGCCAGCGGGATCCTGCTCGACCCGACCATCGGGGTTCCGGCTGTGCTCGGGGGCGGTGCGCTGGCGCCCGGGTGCGGCCTGCTGGTCGCCGCCGAGCCGGAGAGCCGCCCCAGCTGGAACGGTGAGCCGCGCGCCGCCCGCGACCCTGAGCAGAACGCCGGGTGGGTGCAGGACATGGGCGGCCACGCGGTGAAGTTCCTGGTCCAGCTGCGGCCGGGGCGTCCCGCCGGCGAGCCCGACCTCGCCGCGGAGGTCGTCGACGTCGTGCGCGCAGTGGTCGAGGACTGCCGTGCCGTCGGCATCCCGTCGGTGATCGAGAACCTGATCTACCTGCTCCCCGGCGAGGAGCCGTTGTCGCCCGACGAGCGGGCCGATCTCATCGTCGAGGCCGCGGCGATTCTGGGCGAGACCGGTGCTGACCTGGTCAAGCTGGAGTACCCCGGCTCGGCCGGAGCCTGCCGGCGGATCTCCGAGGTCGTGCGGGGGCCGTGGGCCGTGCTCTCCGCGGGTGTGGCCTTCGAGGAGTTCCAGGACGTGCTGAGGATCGCCTGCGACGAGGGTGGCGCCTCGGGCTTCATCGCGGGCCGCTCCATCTGGAAGGAGGCAGTCGGCCTCGAGGGGCCGGCCCGTCAGGAGTTCCTCGACGGTGTCGCCCGACCGCGGCTGGACGCCTGCATCGAGACGGCGTCGGGGCGCGCGCGCCCGTGGACCGAGGCGGTGTCAGCGCGATGACCACCCCGATCCTGGAGGCCCGCGGCATCAGCAAGGTCTACGGACACGTGGAGGCGCTCAGCGGGACGAACTTCGACCTGTATCCAGGGGAGGTCACCGCGCTGATCGGCGACAACGGGGCCGGGAAGAGCACCCTCGTGCGGATCCTGTCGGGGGCGGAGCAGGCGACCGCCGGAGAGATCCTCTTCGAGGGCAAGCCGGTGCACCTGCACTCCCCGACCGACGCCAGCAGGCTCGGGATGGAGACGGTGTTCCAGGATCTCGCTCTGGCGCCGCACCTGAGCCCCGTGCAGAACATGTACCTGGGCCGGGAGGTCATGGCCCGGGGGCTGCTGGGCCATCTCGGGTTCATGGACAAGAAGCGCATGCGCGAGGGCAGCCGGTCGGCCTTCGACCGGCTCGGTGCGACAGTCCGCAACCTCGGCGGCCCGGTGGGCGCCATGTCCGGCGGCCAGCGGCAGGGCATCGCCGTCGCCCGGGCGGCGGCGTGGGCCGAGAAGGTCGTGTTCCTCGACGAGCCGACCGCCGCCCTCGGCGTGGTGCAGACGAAGAACGTCATCGAGCTCATCCGTCGCGTCAGCGCCGAGGGCATCGGCGTCGTCTTCATCAGCCACTCCATGCCCCACGTCATGGAGGTGGCCGACCGGATCCAGGTCATGTGGCGGGGACGCCGGGTGGTCACCTACCGCAAGGAGGACACCTCCATGGAGCAACTCGTCGCCGCCATGACCGGCGCTCTCGAGCGGGTGGCGTCGTGAGCACGGCATCCGCGACCGACACCGCGGACGTCGCCCAGGTCGTCGAGGAGCCCGAGGGCGGCCGGCTGCGCGGATTGGCCCGGCTGCAGGTCCTGCAGATCGTCCTCCTGCTCTTCGTGACCGTGGCGGTCTTCTCGATCCTGCGCCCGGACACGTTCCTGACCCTGTTCAACTTCCGGGGCATCCTCCAGAACACCTCGATCCTCGCCGTCCTCGGGGTGGGGATGACGTTCGTGATCATCACCGGGGGGATCGATCTCTCCATCGGCAGCGTCCTGGTCTTCAGCGGTGTCGTCGCGGACAAGGTCATGGCCGCCCAGGGCGGCCAGGGCTGGGGCACGGTGCTCCTGGGCGCGGGCGTCGCCGTCCTGTCCGGCCTCGCGTGGGGGCTGCTGAACGGCTTCCTGGTGGCGAAGGGCAAGGTGGCGCCGCTGATCGTGACGCTGGGCTCGCTGAGCGCGGCGCTCGGCTTCGCGCAGATCATCACCGGCGGGCTCGACCTGCGCGACGCACCGCGGAAGCTCGTCGACAAGATCGGGTTCGGCAACGTCGCGGGTCAGGTGCCCACGCTGGCGGTCATCGCCGCGCTCGTCGTCGTGGGCGGGATGATCCTGCTGCACCGGACCCGGTTCGGGCTCTACACCTACGCCGTCGGGTCGAACGCCGAGGCGGGCCGCCGGGTCGGTGTGAACGTGGACCGCCACCTGATCAAGGTCTACGCGCTCGCGGGTCTGCTGGCCGGCTTCGGCGGGATCCTCAACCTCGCCTTCTTCCAGTCGACGACGATCGGCGGGCAGTCCAACACCGCGCTCAACGTCATTGCCGGTGTCGCCATCGGCGGGACCAGCCTCTTCGGCGGGGTCGGGACGGTTTTCGGCACCGTCATGGGGTTGTTCATCCCCATCGTTCTCCAGAACGGCTTCATCCAGATCAACGTCCAGCCGTTCTGGCAGCAGGTCGTGGTGGGGGCGGTCCTCGTGGCCGTCGTCTACATCGACCAAGCCCGTCGCACTGCGGCGGTCCGCGGCGGTTCCCGTCCGCGGCTCCCCTTCCTCTCCCGCTCGGGGAGCAGGACCCGAAAGGAGACAGAATGAATCGCAGGACCGCCCTGGTGGTGGGCACGGCGGTGGCCGTGCTCGCCACGACCGCAGCGTGCTCATCGGGCAGCAGCAGCTCCGGCAGCGGAAGCAGCGGGGGTGGCAGCAAGACATACAACCTCGCCTTCATCCCCGGGGTCGCCGGTGACGCCTTCTACATCACGATGCAGTGCGGCATCCAGGCCGAGGCGCAGAAGGAGGGGGCCACGGTCAAGGTGCAGGCCCCGCAGAAGTTCGACCCGACACTGCAGACCCCGATCCTTCAGTCGGTGATCTCCTCGAAGCCCGACGCCATCCTCATCGCGCCGACCGACGTGTCCGCCATGCAGGCGCCGATCGCCCAGGCCAAGCAGCAGGGGATCAAGGTCGTCCTCGTCGACACCACGCTCAGCGACCCGTCGGTCGCGGAGTCGGCGATCGCCTCCGACAACTCGGGTGGGGGCAAGGCTGCCTTCGATGCCATCAAGCAGCTGGCGCCGAACGGGGGCAAGGTGCTCGGCATCGGCGTGCAGCCGGGAATCAGCACCACGGACGCCCGTGACAAGGGCTTCGGGGACGCCGCCAAGGCTGACTCGAAGTTCCAGTACCTCGGTGTCCAGTACTCGCAGAACGACCCGGCCAAGGCTGCGCAGCAGGTGAGTGCGGCCCTGCAGAAGGACCCCGACATCGTCGGGGTCTTCGCCTCCAACCTCTTCTCCGCCGAGGGCGCCGCAACGGGCATCCGGCAGGCGGGCAAGCAGAATCAGGTCAAGGTCGTCGGCTTCGACGCCGGCCCGGACCAGATCAAGGCGCTGCAGGACGGAACCGTGCAGGCACTGATCGCCCAGCAGCCCGCCACGATCGGCACCGACGGCGTCCAGCAGGCGATCAAGGCGCTGAAGGGTCAGCCGACCACGAAGTCGATCAAGACCGGTTTCACGATCATCACGAAGGACAACCTGACCAGCAGCGAGGGGCAGGCAGCCGCCTACAAGGCCAGCTGCTGAGCCACGGGTCGCCCCGGCGTGCGCGACACGGGCGCGCCGGGGCGGCCTCCTGCCCATCCACCACGTCCTCGAGGAGCACAGCACCCATGTCCGCGGACCTGACCGGTCGGACCGCCGTCGTGACGGGGGGTGCGCGTGGCCTGGGCCTGTCGATGGCCCGGGCGCTGGCCCGCCACGGAGCCTCGGTGGCCCTGTTGGACGTCCTCGACCTGGTGACCGGGAGCGCGGCCGACCTGGGCCGTGATCTCGGCGTCGCCACCACGGGGCTCGTCGTGGACATCACGTCCGAGCAGAGCGTGGCCGACGCCTTCGGCCAGGTCGGGGAGCGGCTCGGGACTCCCGACCTCCTGGTCAACTCCGCCGGGATCACCATCTGGAGCGACAGCCTCGACACCGACCTCGCGACCTGGCAACGGGTGCTCGACGTCAACCTCACGGGGACGTTCCTCACCTGCCGCCAGTTCGGTCGCGGCTGCCGGGCCGCGGGGCAGCCGGGCGCCATCGTCAACGTGTCCTCCATGTCGGCCCAGGTGGTCAACGTTCCCCAGCACCAGGCCTCGTACCACGCCTCCAAGGCCGGGGTCGACATGCTGACCAAGGCGCTGGCCGTCGAGTGGTCCGGGCTGGGGATCCGGGTCAACGCGATCGCGCCGGGCTACGTCCTCTCGGACATGACCCGCCAGTTCATCGAGGCGGAGCCGGAGATCGCCGAGCGCTGGCGGTCGATGATCCCCCTCGGGCGGATGGCCGAGCCGGCCGATCTCGACGACCTCGTCGTCTTTCTCTGCTCACCCGGGTCGTCGTACCTGACGGGTCAGTCCATCGTCATCGACGGTGGCTACACGGCGATCTGACCAGGGCATGAGCGTCTTCCTCGCCGTCGATCTCGGCGCGACCAGCGGCCGGGTCAGCGCCGGGACCATCACGCCGGATCTCCTCGAGGTGCGGGAGGTCCATCGCTTCCCGAACGTGCCGCTGACCCGGGACGGCGCCTCGTACTGGGACGTGGACCGGCTGTGGAGCGAGACGCTGGCCGGGCTCGCTGCCGGAGCGCGCTTCGCCCAGGACGCGGACGAGCAGCTGGGCGGGATCGGGGTGGACTCCTGGGGCGTCGACGTGGCCGCAGTGGGGCCGGACGGCGCCCCCCTGATGCCACTGCGCTCCTACCGGTCGGCCTCACCCGCCGCATATGAGGCCGTCATCGACCGCATTCCCGCCGCCGACCTGTTCCGCCGGACCGGCGTGCAGCCGATGACGATCAACACCATCTTCCAGCTCGCGGAACTGCTGCCGGGTGCGCAGCTTCCCGCCGGTTCGACGCTGCTGCTCACCCCCGACCTGTGGACGTTCCGGCTCACCGGCGACCGCGCCGCCGAGCGCACGATCGCCTCCACGACGGGGCTGCTCTCCGCCGCAACCGGACAGTGGGACGGCGACCTGCTCGCCGTCGCCGGGGTGGATCCCGCCCTGATGCCGGCGCTCGCCGAGCCGGCGACGGCGGCCGGCGTCAGCGGCCCGGAGCTGCGGTCCGTGCTCGGCGGGAACGGGGACGTGCCGGTGCTGCGGGTGGGCGCGCACGACACCGCCTCCGCCGTCGCCGCGGTGCCCCTGGGTGAAGCCGAGGCGTTCGTCTCGTGCGGCACGTGGGCGCTCGTCGGTGTGGAGCACGACCGGCCGGTGCTCACGGACGCGGCCTTCGCATCCGGGTTCAGCAACGAGTCGGGAGTGGCCGGCCGCACCCTCGTGATGCGCAACCTCACGGGACTGTGGCTGCTCGAGCAGTGCCTGCGCGCCTGGCCGGCGAAGGCGGCACTGCCCGAGCTGCTGCGGGCCGCGGCGGTACCGGCGGCGCAGGAGGCCTTCATCGACGTGGGCGACCCGGACCTGGTCACCAGCTCGGACGTTCCCGCGCACATCCGCCGGATGTGCCGCGCGACGGGGCAGCGGGAACCGGTGGAACCGGCCGAGGTCGTCCGCTGCATCCTGGTCAGCCTGGCCCTGGCCTACCGGCACACGGTCGGCCAGGCCGGCTCCCTCACGGGGCGATCGGTCACCGCGGTCCGCATGGTCGGCGGCGGCTGCCGCAACGAACTGCTCTGCCGGCTCACCGCGGAGGCGTGCGGCGTCCCCGTTCTGGCCGGGCCGTCCGAGGCGACCAGCCTCGGCAACCTCGGCGTGCAGGCGCTCGCGTGCGGCGTCATCGGGTCGCTGGCCGAGCTGCGCAGGCTGGTCACCGTGAGCGCGCCGGCGAGGCGCTATCCCCCGGAGACCGGGCACGTGCCGTGGCAGCGTGGCGACGACTTGCTCGCCGCGTCATGACCCCGCCCTGCACCGACATCCTTCTCATCCTCTCCGACCACATGGAGGCCGGGCGTGAGCTCTGATCTGGAACTGCTGACCCGGCTGTCGCACGAACTGGGCCGCCCGGACCGCGACCTGGTCATCCAGGCCGAGGGCAACACGTCCATCCGGGCATCCGCGGACCGCATGCTGGTCAAGGCCAGCGGCGCCGCACTCGCCACCGCCGGGGCGTCGGACTTCGTCGACGTCCCGCTCGGCGCGATGCTCGAGCTCCTGGACGATCCGGGGACCGACGACGAGGCGGTCACCGCGGCGTTCGAGAAGATCGCGGGGACGTCGGGGCGGCGACCGTCGGTCGAGTCGATGGTGCACGCCGTCTGCCAGCTCGAGGCCGGCGCGACCGTGGTCGGCCACACCCACCCCGTGCCGGTCAACGGGCTGCTCTGCTCCCGCCACGCGGAGACGCTTGCCTCGGTGGTGGTCTATCCCGAGCAGATCGTGGTGCTCGGCCGCACGCCGGTCTTCGTGCCCTACACCGATCCCGGGCTGGCGCTCGCCCGCGAGGTGCGCCGGCGGTTGCGCGACCACATCGAGGCCGAGGGGGCCCCGCCCAAGATCATCTATCTCGGTAACCACGGGATCTTCGCGCTCGGCAGCTCGGCCGCCGAGGTCCTGCGGATCACCGAGATGGCGGTGAAGGTCAGCCGGATCATGCAGGCCGGCCTGGCCGTCGGCGGTCTCGCGCCGCTGGACGCGGAGGCGGAGCGCCGCATCGACGGGCGGGAGGACGAGCACTACCGTCGGGCGGCCCTGGAGGGACGGCCGTGAGCGCGCGGCTGGACGGCCGCGTCGCCGTCGTGACCGGCGGCAGCTCGGGCATCGGGCTGGCCATCGCGCGACAGCTGTCCGAGCTCGGCGCCTCGGTCGTCGTCACTGCGCGGTCGGGGGACCGGCTGCGGGCGGCCGCGGAGACGCTGCCCGGTCCCGCGGAGACCGTCGTCGCCGACATCACCCACCCGGGCGCGGCGAGCGCGGCGATGCGGGCGGCCGAGGAGCGCTTCGGTCCCGTGGACATCGCCGTGGCCAACGCCGGCATCTACGTCGCGGGCGACGTGTGGACCAACGACCCCGAGGACATCGACCGTCTGGTGTCGACCAACGTCGGCGGGGTGCTGCGGACGGTGCGCGCCGCCCTCCCCTCGATGGTCGATCGGGGTACCGGCGACGTGCTGATCACCGGGTCGGTGTCGGGCACCCAGGCCATCCACTGGGAGCCGGTGTACTCGGCGTCCAAGCACGCGCTGCGCGCCTTCGCGCACGGGGTCCGGCGCCAGCTCGTCGGCACGGGCGTCCGGCTGGG
>JAODNJ010000500.1 GCA_025465155.1 Frankiales bacterium | reverse complement strand
GCCTTCGCCGCCACGGCGCGCTGGGCCGTCTGGGCGTTCTGCGCTGCGGCCAGCTGGGCATGGGCGTTGGAAACTGCCGAGACGTTCATGGGGCCTCTTTCCGTGGGGCTGAGTGCTGCGGTGATGACGGCTAGGTCATCGGTCTTGTGCCGTTACGCCTGAAGTCAGCGCACTTCTTTCACAGGTACTCGGCAGTTTCGGTGGCCCCTTCGGGTGAGACGGCAGTGGCCGCCGACCTGCGGCACGGAGGAGGTCTTCGCTGGTTCGACCACGTCTGACGCCCGATTCCAGCCCCTGAGCTATGGAGACTGACCCCATGACCCGCCGCGCCGCCCCACCCGATCTCGGCAAGCGCGGGCGAGCGTTTTGGACTTCGACCAAGACCACCGGCCAGCCGCGGGTGCATCCGGCGGTCGGTGAGCTTCGTCAGCACCGGCTGGCCCTCGGCCGGCTGCTCTCGCAGCTCGCGCTCCCGGACGAGGCCCTTCCGACACCGCTGCAGGCCCGCGCGGGTCCGCCGCCTCGAAGCGATGGGCCGGACACGTCAAGCGGGGCGCCTATGTCCCGCCGCTCGACGCTCTCGCAGCTCCGCCGGATCCTCTACCTGACGCAGCGGGACATCGGCGAGTCGTCCGCCGGAACGTCACCCGCTCGCTGTTCCGGCTGCCGAAGTGGCTTCAGGTCGTGGGAACTCCTGGGTTGTTCCGTGCGCCTAGGGTCGAGTGGCGCAGAGCTTGGACTCAGCGGTCCCGATGAACACTGCGGCGTCCCTGGAGTTGAAGCCCGCCTTGCTAAGCGCATCGAGCGCGTCGGCATCTTGATTGGCCCGACTGTAAGCGCATACGTCGTGACCAAGCTCCGCCAATAGCGCGGGGGACTGCGAATAGCGCATAAGGTTCTTGGCGCCGGCAGCTACTACGAACGCGCCCTCATTGCCTTTCTCATTCTCAAGCATCTGCTGATGATTACCCCAGTTCAGCGCTGCCACGAAGGATGCCACCCTGTCGCTGGTTCCAGGATCGAGCGGCTCGTTCAACGCCGGGTCCAGCGGCAAGTGCGCGGCCAGGGCTTGGTGTGCAGCTGCTGCCACGTCGGACTGGGACTGTGACTGACATGCCCCAAGGGAGAGTGACATGAGGAGCGCTGCAGCGGTGATGGCAAGACGGGCGCGCACGAGGCGAATGTTATGGGCCTTATTGCCCCACGTATGTCGCTCGACCGGGGGGAGTACTCGAAATCGGGCCGAGCTGGTCAGCCCAGACCCCGAGGATCCCGCGTCCTGCGACCTGGTCCGGCGCCGCACGCAGCAGATCGACGTCCTGTACCGGCAGTGGAGTCGGAACCGCACGGACGTAGAGGCATTGCGGCAGCTGCACGAGGCGATCGGCGAGTCGCTGGGAGCCGACGCGCATTGAGCCACGGCGTGGCTCACGGTTGCGCGCATGAGCCAGTCGCCCAGGGAGCGCCTCACCGATGCGCAGGTCGACCTGCACCTCCGTCGGATCTTCGCTGACGTCGAGTTGATGATGAGCGGCTGGACGGACGGCTCGCTCACCCCCGAAGTCGAGGCCGGAAGCAGTCTGTCCGGCGACGACGCCCGAACCGATCCCGAGCACATGTCGCACGCCGTCACCCAGCTGACGACGGTCGCCGTCGACCAGTTGCACGCGCTGCGGGCACTGATGTTGGACGCGGGCGTCCTGCACAACTACGCGCCTTTCACGCTGGCGCGCAGTGCGATCGAGGTTGCGGCGACCGCCCTCTGGATGCTCGCACCCCCGGACCGGTCGGCCCGCGTCCGCCGGAGGATGATCCATGCCGCCCAGGACGCGACCGACGGCACCACCATGGCCAAAGGGGCCGGAATCGCGGTGCCCAGGGAATTGAGTGTCCGCCTGGCGCAGCTGGAGGCCCTCGCCTCGGCTGCCGCGGGGTCCCCGGTGAAGCTGCCGCGGCTGACGATCACCAGGGTGATGGAGGACGTCGACCGGCTTCAAGTCAGCGCCATGGGCGTCCTCGATGCCTGGCGGATCGGCTCGGGCTTCGCGCACGGCCGGAGGTGGGCTGCACTCGGCGTGCTCGAGCGGGAGGTGTTACCGGCTCGCGAACCGGGCATCGCCCAGCTGCGCCTGACCAACCGCAGCGATGCGGTGCTGTGGGTCACGTGGACGGCCCATGACCTCATCCGGGCCACCTTGCGACTGTTCGAGCAGCGGGCACGATCGCCGTATCGCTCGACATGACCCGCAGTTGCCGCCCTACCTGAGTCGCCGCTTCGGCTGTGACGGCCTCCCGTTCGAGGCTCCGAGTGCGATCGCAGCACGGACGGCTGCCACGTCCTCCGGGAAGAAGCGGCGGGCGCCTCCCGGGCCGGTGGGCTGCTGCGACGGGTACCGGCCTTCCCGGGCCTGCCGGTGCACGGTTCGCTCGTCAAGGCCGAGAACAGCTGCAAGCTCAGCGGACGTGATCGCCGCACCCGCCGCCAGCTTGATGTGAGCGGCGTTGGCGAGGGCGGCCACGGAGGCAGCGTCGAGCGACTCGGCAACCGCGGCAGGAGTCTCCCCGCGGGACGGGCGTGCAACGTCTGCGCGGCCTCGGACGAAGGCGACGAGCGCCTCGTGGGTGATGGCGACCTGATCGCTGCCGTTCCCGTAGCGGATCACCGGGATGCGGCCGGCGCTGATCAGCTTCTCGAGCGCGGCCTGGCTGATCGACAGTTGCTCGGCCGCGGCGTCGACGCTGTAGGCCAGGCGCTGATGCGGCCCCGGACACACACATCCACGGACGCAGCCTGCCCCCAGGCGACGGCAGCACTGGGCCCCCCGTCGCGGTGACCGGTGGGGC
>JAODNJ010000499.1 GCA_025465155.1 Frankiales bacterium | reverse complement strand
CCGGGTCAGATGACGACGAGGCCCGCGCGGCGCTCGGCGGCGGACGGCAGCAGGTCCGCGCCCGCCAGCAGGGCGAGGAAGAGGCAGAGCAGCACGAAGACGGCGACGGTCATGGCGCACCTCCCGGTGTCGGTGACCTCGACGGTCGGCCGGATGTCTGACGGTCGGCCGTGGGCAACCTGGGGGAGTGGTGTGCACGGCGGGGGAACCCGCAGGCCGGGCGCCGTCGCCGTGCTGCTGGAATCGGCGTCGTGACCTCCCTCGGCGGCGCCGCCTGGCCCGAGATCGGCGCGGCCCCGCTGCTGGTCGTGCCGCTGGGATCGGTCGAGCAGCACGGCCACCACCTGCCGTTCGCCACCGACACGGTGGTCGCGAGCGCGGTGGCCGAGCGGGCGGTCGCGACCCTGGAGGGGGCGCTGCTCGCGCCCGCGCTCACCTACGGTGCCAGCGGCGAGCACGAGGACTTCCCGGGCACGGTCTCGCTCGGCACCGAGGCACTGACCGCGCTGCTGGTCGAGTACGGGCGCTCCGCCTGCCGCTGGGCCGGGCGGGTGCTCGTGGTCAACGGCCACGGCGGCAACCTGGACGCCCTGCGCGCCGCGGGGACGGTGCTGGGCCGGGAGGGCCGCGACGTGGCGTGGTTCCCCTGCGCTGCGGGCGAGGGGGACGCACACGCCGGTCGCACCGAGACCTCGCTGATGTTGCACGTGGAACCGGGCGCCGTCCGCCCGGACCGGTCCGTCCCAGGGGTGACGACGCCGATCGGTGAGCTCCTGCCGCGGCTGCGGGCCGAGGGAGTCCGCGCGGTGAGCCCGACCGGCGTACTCGGCGACCCGTCCGGCGCCTCGGCCGACGAGGGCGCACGGCTGCTCGACGGCCTGGTGGACCGGCTGGTCGCGGCCACCCGGAACTGGCGGGTCGACGGTGCCGGGCGGCTCGCCGGGTGAGTCGATCCCGCCCGCTGCCGCCGCCCCCTCCCCTTCCCGGGCCGCCGGGGCATCGACTGCCGGACGGCTTCGCCGTACGGCTCCACGCCGCCACCCGCGTCCGGGACGACGGCGCCACGCTGCTGGGCGGCTCGCCCCTGCGGCTCCTACGGCTCTCTCCCCGCGCGCGCGGCCTGCTGGACGGGGACCGGCTCGCCGTCCGCGACGCCACGACGGCGACCCTGGCGGCGCGGCTGCTCGACGCCGGTCTCGCGTACCCGGATCTGCCCGGCGACGGCCCGGCCGAGGAGGGCACCGTCGGTGACGTCACGATCGTCGTCCCGGTGCTCGACCGGACGCCCTCGGTGGCGCGACTGCTGGAGGCCCTGCGCGCGGACCCGGAGACCCGTGCTGCCCGGGTGATCGTCGTGGACGACGGCTCGGCCGATCCCGCGGCCCTCGCGGCCGTCGCAGCCCCCTGCGGCGCGGACGTGCTGCGGCACGTGACCCCTCGGGGGCCCGCGGCCGCCCGCAACGCGGGGCTCCGGGCGGCGCGAACGGCTCTCGTGGCCTTCGTCGACTCCGACTGCGTGCCACGGCCCGGCTGGCTCGGGGTGTTGCACCGGCACCTCGCTGATCCGCGGCTGGCCGTCGTGGCCCCGCGCATCGTCGCGCTGCCGGTCGCCGAGCGGTCCTGGCAGGCGCGGTACGAGGCGGCGGCCGGCGCCCTCGACATGGGGGCCGGCGCTGCCGCCGTCCGGCCGCTGTCGGCCGTCTCCTACGTCCCCAGCGCGGCACTCCTGGCCCGCCGGCACGCCCTCGGCGCGGGCTTCGACGAGTCGATGGCGGTCGCGGAGGACGTCGACCTGGTGTGGCGGCTGGTCGCCGCCGGCTGGCGGGTCCGCTACGAGCCGGACGCCGAGGTCGCGCACGAGCACCCCGCGACGACGGCCGCGTGGCTGCGCCGGCGGGCCTTCTATGGCACCGGCGCGGCGCTGCTGGCCTCCCGGCACGGCAGGGCGGTGGCCCCGCTCGTCGTCTCCCGGTGGTCCGCACTGGCCTGGGCGCTGCTCCTGGCGGGCGCCGGCCGCCGCGGCCGCCCGGCGCTCGCCGGGGCCGCGGCGGTCCTGGGTCTCAGCGCGGCCCGCCTGGCCCGGAGACTCGCCGGACCGGGCCGCCCCCCGCCCCTGCTGCTCACGGCTGGGCTGGTCCTGCGGGGGACGGGCCTGGCGGGGCTCGCGATCGCGCGCTCGGCCACCCGGCACCACTGGCCGCTGGCAGCGCCGCTGGGGCTCGTCTCCCCTGCCGCGCGCCGGTGGCTGCTCGCCGCCGCCGTGGCCGACGCCGGGCAGGCGTGGTGGCCGCACCGGGCATCCGTGGGCCCGCTGCGCTTCGCCGCGGGCCGGCGGCTCGACGATCTCGCCTACGGCCTCGGTCTGTGGGCCGGTGCGCTCCGGGCCCGCGATCCGCGAGCCCTGCTGCCTGCCGAGCCGCCGGGAGGCTGAGCGGCGCATCCGGACGAACGTCGCGTCCTGCACATTGCCTGGTGGAAACGTTGCCGGCAGTGAACGATGGCCCGGAGATGAGACCTCGATCACGGAGCAGCCCGTGGCGACGACACTGAACCCGTGGCTCGCCCTGCCCGACGGGCGCCGGCCGAGCGCCGCGCTGACCCGCGGGTTGCGGGCCGCGCACGAGCGCCTGGTCACCGGCGGGGCGGTCGCGGCCGGGCCGGTGCGGTCGGTGGTCTGGGACTCCTGGCGGCGCTGCGTCGGGAGCGGGGTCGACCCCGACGGCAGCGCGCCGCCCGTCGACCTGCTCGACGGCGACCTGCTCGCCTACCGGGAGGCGCACCCCCTGGCCGCGGTGATGCCGGTGATCCGGCGCCTCCTCGTCGAGGACGCCGAGGCCGACCGGATGATCGTCGCGGTCACCGACGCAAGCGGCCGGATGCTCTGGGTCGAGGGCGACAGCGGGCTGCGGTCGCTCGCATCCGGCATGCACTTCGTCGAGGGGGCCCGCTGGGCGGAGGACGTCGCCGGCACCAACGCACCGGGGACGGCCCTGGCGCTCGACCACTTCGTGCAGATCTACGGCAGCGAGCACTACCGGCGGCCGGTGCAACCGTGGAGCTGCTCCGCCGCGCCGGTGCACGACCCCCTGACCGGAGCCCTGCTCGGCGCCATCGACGTCACCGGCGGGGACCACGTGGCGACCCCGCAGGTCCTCACCCTCGTCCGGGCCACCGCGGCCGCCGTCGAGTCCGAACTGCGCTGGCTGCACCGGGAGAAGCTGCGGCAGCCGACCCGGCCCACCGCTCCGCTCGCCCGCGGAACGCCGCAGCTCGCCGTCCTCGGCCGTGACCGCGCGGGGCTCGCCACCGGGGGACGGGTGCTCGACCTGTCCCTCCGGCACTCCGAACTGCTGCTGCTCCTGGCAGAGGCGTCGGTCGCCGGCGTGGGCCGGACCGCCGAGCAGCTGGCGGCCGAGTGCCACCTCGGCGATGCGGCCGCCGTCACCGTCCGGGCCGAGCTCTCCCGGCTGCGCCGGCTCGTGGGCCCGCAGCTGGTGGGGTCCCGCCCGTACCGGCTGCTCGCCCCGGTCGACACCGACGTCGATGCCGTGCGCCGGATGCTCGGCGGCGGTGCCGTCGCCGCCGCACTCGACCGCTATCCGGGGGCGGTGCTACCGCGGTCCCGTGCGCCAGGGGTCGCCGTCGCCCGCGAGCGGGTGTCCGCGCTGCTGCGCCAGGCCGTCCTCCACAGCCGCCGGCCGCAGCTGCTCCTGCGCTACAGCGAGTTGCCGGAGGCACAGGACGATGTCGCCGTCTGGCAGGCCTGCCTCGACCGGCTGCCGGCCGGCTCGCCGCGGCGGTCGGCCGCCGCGGCCCACCTCCTCCGGCTGCGCCGGGGGCTCCGTCCCCGCTGAACGGGGCCGCTCCCGGAGCCACCCCGTGCGGGCGGCGACGCGCGGGGAGGGGAATGCCCGGCCGCCGGGAGCCCTTCGCCTCTGTCGTGAGTGGTGCCGCCCTTCCCGATCAGGAGCCCGTGCTCCGCCGTGCCCACCTCATTGCCGCGCTCGTCGCGCTCGCCCTCGGTGGTTTCGCTATCGGGACGACCGAGTTCGTGACCATGGGCCTGCTGCCGGACATCGCGGCGGGCGTGCACGTGTCGATCCCCTCGGCCGGTCACGTGATCTCGGCCTATGCGCTGGGCGTGGTCGTCGGCGCGCCACTCATCGCGGCCCTCGGCTCGCGGCTGCCCCGCAGGGCCCTCCTGGTCGGCCTCATGCTGGCCTTCGTGGTGGGCAACGCATTCACCGCGCTCGCTCCCAGCCCGTCGTGGCTGCTGGCGGCCCGTTTCGTGGCCGGTCTGCCGCACGGCGCCTACTTCGGGGTGGCCTCGCTCGTGGCGGCCTCGCTCGTGCCGCCACGGCTGCGGGGGCGCGCGGTCAGCTCGGTCATGCTCGGCCTCGCGGTCGCCAACCTCGCGGGCGTACCCGCGGCCACCTGGCTGGGACAGCACATGGGCTGGCGCTCGGCCTACTGGGCGGTGGCCGTGGTCGCCCTGCTGACGGTCGCGTCGGTGCTCGCCGTCGTCCCCGCGCGGCCGGCGCACCCCGGCGCGGGTGTCCGGACCGAGCTCGGCGCGCTCCGGCGCCCGCAGGTGATCCTGACCCTGCTCGTCGCCGTCGTCGGGTTCGGCGGCATGTTCGCCGTCTACAGCTACATCGCCCCGCTGGCGACCGACGAAGCCGGCATAGCCCGGGGCGCCATCCCGGCCCTGCTGCTGGTCTATGGCGTCGGCGGGGTCGTCGGCACGGCCCTCGGCGGCCGGCTCGCGGACGTCGCGCTCTTCCGGTCCCTCGTCGGCGCCGAGGTGTGCACCGGCCTGGTGCTGGCCTCCGTGCTGGTGGCCGCCACGCATCCGGCCAGCCTGTTCGTCGTCGTCTTCCTGCTCTCGCTGGTCGCCTCCGTGCTGGTGGTCTGCCTGCAGATGCGGTTGATGTCGGTCGCCGGCGAGGCGCAGATGCTCGGCGCCGCGCTCAATCACTCCGCGCTCAACGCCGCCAACGCTCTCGGTGCCTGGCTCGGCGGCGCGGTCATCGCCGCCGGTTACGGCTATCGCGCGCCGGCCGCGGTCGGCGCGCTGCTCGCGATGGGAGGGCTGGCCTTCCTCGCCGCGTCGGCCGTGCTGCGGCGGCGGGAACTCGCGTCCCCGGAGGGCCGCGCAGCCGCGCCGGCCGCCGACGACGTTCCGGTCGCGGCCGACGTGGCCTGAGTCCGGGCAGCCCGCCTGCAACAGGGATGCAACGTTCGGGACCGGCCGCAGAGTCGCTACCGCCGAGCTGATCGCCGACGCAGAGGCGGATCTCGACGGCGTCTTCACTCCGCTGAGGCGGATCGCTCGAGGCGGCCCCGATGTGCGCCGGTGGACGCGCGCGCCACGCCGGGTCAGACTCCGGTCGACCTCCGTGTGACGGGGGCCACGTCCCTGCCTCAGCGAGGAGGATCGGTGACCCAGATCAGCGTGCGGGTCGACGGAGTGAACTACACCGACGACGTCGAACCGCGGACCCTCCTGGTCCATTACCTGCGCGAGCAGCTCGGCAAGGTCGGCACGGTCGTCGGCTGCGACACCAGCAACTGCGGCGCGTGCACCGTGCATCTCGACGGCGAGGCGGTGAAGAGCTGCAGCGTGCTCGCCGTCCAGGCCGACGGCCGCGCGGTGACCACCATCGAGGGGATCGCCCAGGACGACGGCAGCCTGCACCCGATGCAGAAGGCCTTCCACGAGCAGCACGGACTGCAGTGCGGCTTCTGCACGCCGGGGATGATCATGGCCGCCATCGACCTGGTGCACGACAACCCCGACCCGAGCGAGCACGAGGTCCGCGAGGGGATCGAGGGCAACCTCTGCCGCTGCACCGGCTACCAGAACATCGTGCGCGCGGTGCAGGCCGCCGCCGCCGACATGCGCGGCGCCGCCCATGCGACCGCGACCGAGCCGGCGGGAGCCCCGGCATGACCGTCACCGAGGACCGGCCCGGCGACCTGCCCGAGCGCACCCTGCCCGAGGACACCGCGCCGGCCAAGGAGGTCGGCAGGCCACGGCGGCGCAAGGAGGACGCTCGTCTGATCACGGGGCGAACCACCTGGACCGACAACATGGTCCTCCCCGGGATGCTGCACCTGGCGATCCTGCGAAGCCCGATGGCGCACGCGCGGATCCGCAGCATCGACACCGGTGCCGCCCGCGAGGCCCCAGGGGTGGTTGCGGTCTTCACCGGGCGCGACCTGGCCGACGAGCAGGGCGGACTGTTCACCGTCTGGACGGTGACGCCCGACATGGTGCGGCCGGACCATCCGTCGATCGCCGTCGACCAGGTCAAGCACGTCGGTGAGGCCGTCGCGATCATCGCCGCGCGCAGCAGGGCGGCCGCGCAGGACGCGCTCGAACTCGTCGACGTGGACTACGAGCCGCTTCCCGTCGTCCTCGACATGGAGCAGGCGCTGGCCGAGGGAGCGCCGCTCACCCACGACCACCTGCGATCGAACGAGAGCTTCCATTTCGTCTTCGACTCGGGTCAGGCCGGAACCGGCGCGAACGTCGAGGAGACCTTCGCTAACGCCGAGGTCGTCGTCAGCCGGCGGTTCGTGCAGCAGCGGCTCATCCCGGCGTTCATGGAGCCGCGGGCCGTCGTCGTCCAGCCCCAGGGCGACACCTTCACGCTGTGGTCCTCGACCCAGGTGCCGCACATCGTGCGCACCGTGCTCGCCCTGACGACCGGGATCCCCGAGCACAAGCTGCGGGTGATCGCTCCCGACGTGGGTGGCGGTTTCGGCGGCAAGCTGCAGGTGATCCCGGAGGAGGTCCTCTGCCTGCTCGTCGCCCGCCGTCTGGGCAAGCCGGTCAAGTGGAACGAGACGCGCAGCGAGTCGCTGATGAGCGGTCACCACGGCCGCGACCAGATCCAGTACATCGACGTCGCCGCCGACCGCGAGGGCAACCTCACGGGCATCCGGGCCCGCCTGCTCAACGACATGGGCGCCTACCTGCGCCTCGTCTCGCCCGGCATCCCCATCTTCGGCGCCTTCATGTTCGGCGGCGCCTACAAGGTCCCCGCGTACCGCTTCGACTGCACGGGTGTTTTCACCAACAAGACACCGACGGACGCCTACCGCGGAGCCGGACGGCCCGAGGCGACGTTCGCGGTGGAACGGATCATGGACGAACTCGCCGTGGAGCTCGGCATGGACCCGCTCGAGCTCCGCCGCAGGAACTGGATCAAGACCGACGAGTTCCCGTACACCACGTCGGCCGGGCTGGAGTTCGACAGCGGTGACTACGACACCGCAACGGACATGGCCCTCGAGCTCGTCGGCTACGACGAGCTGCGGGCCGAGCAGCAGCGACGCCGAGAGGCGCGTGACCCGGTCCAGCTGGGCATCGGCTTCTCGACGTTCACCGAGATGTGCGGCCTGGCGCCCTCCCGGGTCCTCGGCACGCTCAACTACGCCGGCGGCGGGTGGGAGAGCGCCTCGATCCGCATGCTCCCCACCGGCAAGGTCGAGGTGGTCACCGGCACGAGCCCGCACGGCCAGGGGCACGAGACGGCCTGGAGCCAGTTGGCCGCCGACCGGCTCGGCGTGCCGTTCGAGGACGTCGAGGTGCTGCACGGTGACACGGCGATCTCGGCCCGAGGCCTGGACACCTACGGGTCCCGCTCGCTCGTCGTGGGCGGGGCCGCGGTGGTGAATGCCGCCGAGAAGGTCGTCGCCAAGGCCCGCAAGGTCGCGGCCCACCTGCTCGAGGCCAACGAGGACGACCTCGAGTTCTCGAACGGGAAGTTCGCCGTCCGTGGCACACCGGGCAGCGAGCTGTCCATCCAGGAGATCGCGTTCGCGACCTTCTCGTCGCACAACTGGCCGGAGGGCATGGAGTCGTCGATCGACGCGGACGCCACCTTCGACCCGGTCAACTTCTCCTATCCGCACGGCACGCACATCTGCGCGGTCGAGGTCGACACCGAGACCGGGGGCGTGACCATCCGCAGGTACGGGTCGATCGACGACGTCGGCGTGATCGTCAACCCGACGATCGTGGAGGGCCAGATCCACGGGGGCGTGGCGCAGGGCATCTCGCAGGCGCTGTACGAGGAGGCCGTCTACGACGAGGCCGGAAACCTCACCACGGGCACGTTCGTCGACTACCTCCTCCCGTCGGCGGCGGACCTGCCGGCGTTCCTGACCGGCAACACGGTGCACGCGGCGCCCGGCAACCCGGTCGGGGCCAAGGGGGTGGGGGAGGCCGGCTGCATCGCCAGCACGCCCGCCGTCGTCAACGCGGTCCTGGACGCCCTGCGACCCCTCGGGGTCTCCGACATCCGGATGCCGATGACCCCGGAGCGGGTCTGGCGGGCGATCCAGGAGGGCGGCGACGGCGGCGATCGCGCGACCGCCGGGAGCAACGCGTACGGCGGGGCGCAGACCGAGACCACCGCCGGCGTCTCGACCCCTGAATCCTCTCTCGGAGGTGACCGGTGATCCCCGCACCGTTCGACTACGCCCGCCCGACCACGGTCGCGGAGGTCCTGCAGGCCGTGGCCTCGGGCGGTGAGGACGTGAAGATCCTGGCCGGTGGCCAATCGCTGATCCCGGTGATGCGGCTGCGGCTCGCGGCACCCGAGACCGTCGTCGACCTCGGCGGCGTCGCGGAGCTGCGGGGCGTGCGGGAGGAGGAGGACGCGATCGTCATCGGCGCGATGACGACGCACTCCGACGTCCTCTCCGATCCGCTCATCGCCGCGAACGCGCCGCTCATCGCCGAGGCGACCGCGACGGTCGCCGACCGGCAGGTCCGGCACCTCGGCACCTTCGGCGGCGCCCTCGCGCACGCCGACCCGGCCGGGGACCTGCCGGCCGTCGCGCTCGCCCTCGACGCGGAGTTCGTCCTCGTCGGGCCGGGCGGCCGCCGGACCGTGGCAGCCGGCGACTTCTTCGTCGACTACCTGACGACGGCGCTGCAGGAGGGTGAGCTCCTCGTGGAGGTGCGGATACCCACGCTCGCCGGCCGGTGGGGCATGCACTACGAGAAGTTCAACCGGGTGGCCCAGGCCTGGTCGATCGTCGCCGTCGCCGCGGCCGTCCGGACGGAGAACGGGCACATCGCCGAGGCGCGGATCGGGCTGACCAACATGGGCCCGACCCCGCTGCGGGCCGCCGCGGTCGAGGCCGCGTTGGCCGGCGTCGACGCGACCGACGAGGCGATCGCCTCCGCGGCCGCCCACGCCGCGGAGGGAACCAGCCCGAGCAGCGACCTCAACGCGCAGGCCGACTACCGCCGGCACCTCGCTCAGGTGCTGACGCGCCGCGCGGTCAGGGCCGCTGCAGGGTTGTAGCTTGAAGGGCCCCGTCCTCCCCACCCCTCGCAAGCTCGGGGCGGTGCCCTGGACGGGGCCGACCGTCATGTCACGTGAGGAGCGTCGTGCAACTGGAGAACTCGTTCACCGTTCCGGTGCCGATCGACGAGGCCTGGCGGGTGCTCCTCGACATCGAGCGGATCGCCCCCTGCATGCCCGGGGCGGCCCTGGACACGGTCAGTGGCGACGTGTTCACCGGGCGGGTGAAGGTCAAGCTGGGCCCGATCAACCTGACCTACCAGGGCAGGGCGTCCTTCGTCGACAAGGACGAGGCGGCGCACCGGGCGGTCATCGACGCCAAGGGCAAGGACCAGCGCGGCAACGGCACCGCGGCCGCGACCATCACGGCGAGCCTGAGGTCCGAGGGCGAGGACACGAGGGTCGACGTCCTCACCGACCTGAACATCACCGGCCGGCCGGCCCAGTTCGGCCGGGGGGTCATGACCGACGTCGGCAACAAGCTGCTCGGCCAGTTCGCCGACAAGCTCGCGGCCCAGCTGGGCGCGGGGGACACGCCCTCGCAGCCGACCGGGACGGCGAAGAAGGTCGCCGCGACCGTGACCGGAGCGGTCGAGGAGGTGGCCGCCGCGGCCGAGCAGAGCCCGGGTGAGGGCGCAGCCGGACGGGCCGTGAAGAAAACCGCCGCCGCCACGAAGAAGGCCGCGGCCGGCGCCACCGACGCGGTGACCGAGCGGGCTGCTCCCGAGACGGCAGCGCCCGCGAAGTCCGCGCCCGCGAAGTCCGCGCCCGCGAAGTCCGCGCCCGCGAAGGCCGCTCCCGCGAAGGCCGCTCCCGCGAAGTCGGCCCCGGCCAAGGCGGCGGCCAAGGCGGCTCCCGCCAAGGCCGCTCCGGCTGTCCGTGACACCGCTCCGGCGGCGGGTGACACCGCCCCGGCGGCCAAGGCGCCGAGCGGACCGCCCAGCGGCCCTAGCGCGCCACCCAACCGCCCGGCGTCGTCCGGCCCAGCCAGGTCGGAGCCCTCGATGGTCGCGCAGCGCCGTCTCCCGACGCCCGAGCCCGAGCCCATCGACCTCCTCGAGGTGGCCGGTGGCGCGGCGATGGCTCGCTACGCCGCGCCCGCCGCGGGAGTGGCGGCCGCGGTGCTGCTCATCGCGCTCGTCGTCCGCCGCCGGCGCCGCCGGGCCTGAACGGACTGTCGGTCAGGGCGGCGAGCCAGGGGAGGGCGGCGGCGGTGACGGCCGGGAGGTCGGCCGTCAGCCCGTGATCGCCCGGGACGCCGCGCACGGTCACCGTCGCCCGGCCGGCCACCGCCTCGGCGACCTCGGCCGGCCCGCCGAAGGGGTCGCGCTCGCCCTGCACGACCAGCACCGGGACGGCGACGCCGGCCAGCTCCCCGGCACGGCTGCGCTCCGGCCGGCCGGGCGGGTGCGAAGGGCGGCGGGGCGGGTGCAAGGGAAACGCAAGCGCGAGGACGCCGTCCGCTCCCTGTGCCGCGGCCGAACGGCAGGCCACCCGCGCGCCGGCGCTGCGGCCGCCCAGCACCAGCGTTCCGGTGAGCCATCCGTCGGATCGCAGCCGGTCGAGCACCGCGGCCCAGCCGGCGTCCAGCCGCGCCGGGGCGGGCGCGATCCGCTTGCCGGCCACGCGCCACGGCTGCTCGATCCGCAGCACCCGCCACCCCGCGCCGCTCGCCGCCGCCGTGACCGCGGCGAGGTCCCCGGCGTCCACCCCGCCACCCGCGCCCCCGCCGAGCACGAGCGTCCCGATCGCGGCGCCGTCCGGGCCGTCCGGGTCGTCGGCCAGCACCCGCGCCGGGCCGAGCGGGGTCGCGACCTCGTGAGCCGCGCTCACTCCGGCGGCAGTGCGAGCAGCGTCCCGACCGCCTCGACGAGGCCGGCCGCCGTCACGTGCGCCGGCTCGTACACCCCCGGGTAGACGCGCTCGCCGCGTGGGAACCACGCGCCGGTGAGGCCCGCGCGCTGGGCACCCTGGACGTCCCATCCGTGGGCAGCCACCAGCGCCAGCCGGTCGGGGGAGACCCCGCAGCTGCCGGCCGCCCACAGGTAGACCTCGCGGGCCGGCTTCCAGGCCCGGATGGCTTCGCTGGACAGCGTGCGCTCCACCAACGGGGACAGTCCCCCGCGCGCGAGGCCCGCGTCGGCCACGCCGGGCGAGCCGTGCGACAACGTGACCGCGCGGACCCCGGCGCCCGCCAGCAGCCGCAGCGCCGGCTCGACGTCGGGATGCGGCACCAGCTCGGCGAAGACGTCCGCCACCCGCGCGCGGTCGCCGGCGGGCAGATCGCTCAGCTGCGCCAGGGCGGCGTCGAAGGCGTCGCGGAAGCGGCACCAGTCCCCCGCCACCGTGGCCGCGAACCCGGTCAGCAGCGTGCGGGCGAACACGGTCGGCAGCAGGTGCCCGGGCTGCCCCAGCTCCACCAGGGCCGCACCGACCGGGGCCAGGTCCAGCAGCGTCTCGTTGACGTCGAAGGCGACGACCTGCGGTCGCGTGCGG
>JAODNJ010000488.1 GCA_025465155.1 Frankiales bacterium | reverse complement strand
ACCCGAGCCGGCGCAGGCCCGCGGAGTACCGGCGGCTGGGCTCGCTCGAGGTCATCTCGACCACCGCCAGATGGCCGAGCGCCGCGCCGCGCCAGCGCCGGTGCAGCCCGAACAGCGACATGGTGTTGACCGAGGTGAAGGCGACGGCGGGTGCGTCGTCCCAGAGCGCGCCGTAGCCGGCATCGAGGCCGAGGTCGCGCATCATGCCGGCGAACAGCTCGCTGTGCATGCGCTCGGGGGATCCGCCGCCGTACTCGTCGGCCTGGATCTCGATCATCGCCGCCTTGGTGCGCCCGGAGAGCCGGGGGACGGCGAACGTGTGCGGGTCACCCTCCTTGAGGTGGTAGACCGAGCGCAGCGTGAGGTACTCGCGCCACTGCTCCAGCGTCCCCTGCCTGGCCATGTACGCCGACAGCGACGGCCCGTCGTCCGCGGCGACGACGGCGGTGAGCTGCCGGTCGATCGGCTGGTCGGTGAGCGCGAGCGGGCCGGCCAGCTCCCGCAGGGCGGCTGTGTGCGAGCGCTCGAGGAGGCTGCGCAGCTGGAGCAGAGCGGGCTCCCACTCCCGGTCGTCGGCCACGCCGTCGAACCCGCGGTAGTGCAGTTCGTAGGCGACGGCCAGGGACAGCTGCAGGTCGTCGTCCCGCAGTGGGTCGGCCGATCCGGCGGCGCGCCGGCCCAGGTCGAGCGTTGCGGGGGAGAGCGCCGTCCCGTCGGCGAGGTGGGCGAAGAGCGCGCTGCTGAGCGGGCCCCGTGGCTCGGGCAACTGCATGTCCGGCCCATGCCCAAGGCCCGGGCATTCGATGCGCCGAGTGTGCCGGTTCACCCGCGGGCTGGTGGACGGACAGTGAGCGCGGGCACACCGGAAGGGGTGAACGCCGAAGAGATTGAGCCCGTTCCGGCCAGGGAAGAACGGTTCGGCAGACCCAGTCGAGCCCGGAGGCGTTCGATGACGACCACTCATGAGGCGCCAGCGGCACCTGGAGCCATCCGCAGTCTCATACCCGCGCGGATCGACCGGTTGCCCTGGTCACCGTTCCACACCCGGATGGTCATCGCGCTGGGGGTCGCGTGGATCCTCGACGGCCTCGAAATCACCGTCGCCAGTTCCGTGACCTCGGTCCTGACCAAGCCCGAGACCCTGCACCTGTCCTCGGCCGACGCCGGGCTGATCGCGACGGTCTACCTCGTCGGCGAGGTGGTCGGTGCGCTCGTCTTCGGCAACATGTCCGACCGGCTCGGCCGGCGCAAGCTCTTCATGCTGACCCTGGCCGTCTACCTCGTCGGCAGCGGCCTGACCGCCGCGACGATCGGCCACTCGATCGGCTGGGTCTGGTTCCTCTACGCCACCCGCTTCATCGCCGGCATGGGCATCGGCGGTGAATACGCGGCGATCAACTCCGCCATCGACGAGCTGATCCCCGCCAGGTACCGCGGCCGGGTCGACATCGCGGTCAACGGCACCTACTGGGGCGGCGCGATCATCGGCACGCTGGGCACCTTCATCTTCCTCAACGTCCTGAGCGTCTCGGTCGGGTGGCGGCTCGCCTTCCTGCTGGGCCCGGTGCTCGGCCTGGTGATCATCTTCGTCCGCCGGCATCTGCCGGAGAGCCCGCGGTGGCAGGTCATGCACGGCCGCGAGCGGGAGGCCGAGGAGTCGATCCGCTACATCGAGCACGAGGTCGAGCACGGCGGCACCAAGCTGCCTCCGGTGGACGAGAGCCGGGCCATCGAGCTGCAGCCGACGACACAGATCGGCTACACGGCCCTGCTACGGGTGCTGTTCAGGGAGTTCCCGGGACGCTCCGTCCTGGGCGCCTCGCTGATGATCACCCAGTCATTCCTGTACAACGCGATCTTCTTCACCTACGCCCTGGTCCTGAAGAACTTCTTCCACGTCTCCGACAACGCGATCCCCCTGTACTTCATCGCCTTCGCGGTGGGCAACCTGGCAGGCCCGCTGACGATCGGGCACCTGTTCGACACCATCGGCCGGAAGAAGATGATCGCCGGTACCTACATCCTCTCCGGCGTGCTGCTGGTGATCTCCGCGGTGCTCTTCCAGGCCGGGGTGCTCAGCGCGATCAGCCAGACGATCTGCTGGTCGGTGATCTTCTTCTTCGCCTCGGCGGGCGCGAGTTCGGCGTACCTGACCGTCAGCGAGATCTTCCCGCTGGAGGTACGGGCCAAGGCGATCGCGGTCTTCTTCGCCATCGCGCAGTGCTTCGGCGCACTGGGACCGTTCATCTACGGAGCGCTCATCGGCAGCGGCAAGCACACCACCCCGCTGTTCCTGGGCTACCTGCTCGGCGCCGTCGTGATGATCCTCGGGGGGCTCGTCGCGGCCTTCCTCGGCGTCGACGCGGAGGGCAAGTCCCTCGAGGACGTCGCCATGCCGCTCTCGGCCCGGGGCCGACCCGGCAGCACCCGCGTCGAGGGGGCGGCACAGCCTCGGCTGTAGCCCACAGACCGCTGCGGCTCCCGACCTCACCCGAGGCCGGGGGCTGCGGCCCGTCCGGACCCGCCTGCGGCACGGGCCACGATGCGCCCCGGCACCTTGCCAGCGCTGCGCCCTCGGGTGAGGCTCTGCGGACACCTCGCGAGGGACGGAGCGCCGATGGACTTCCTGCAACCGAGGACGTGGCAGGACGCCCTCGCGCTCCGCGCCGAGCGGCCCGACGCCCTGCCCATCGCCGGCGGCACCGACGTCATGGTGGAGATCAACTTCGATCGGCGGCGGCCGGGCGCGCTGCTGGACCTGGGCCGCGTGCCCGAACTGCGGGAGTGGACGCCGGACGACGGCCGGGTCCGGCTCGGCGCCGGGGTGTCCTACGCGCGGGTCATCTCCGAGCTGGGGGAGCGGCTGCCCGGGCTCGCGATGGCGGCGCGCACCGTGGGCTCACCCCAGATCCGGATCCGCGGGACGGTCGGGGGCAACCTGGGTGCCGCCTCGCCGGCCGGGGACTCCCACCCGCCGCTCCTGGCCGCGGAGGCGACGATCGAGGTCGTCTCGGCGGCCCGCGGCCGCCGCGAGATCCCGGCCGCGGAGTTCTACACCGGCGTCAAGCGCAACGCCCTCGCCGCGGACGAGCTCATCGCCGCCGTCCTGATCCCGGTCGCGAGCGGCCCGCAGCAGTTCTGCAAGATCGGCACCCGCAACGCCATGGTGATCGCGGTGACCGCGTTCGCTCTCGCCCTGCACCCCGACCGGCGCTCGGTCGGCACCGGCATCGGCTCCGCGGCCCCCACGCCGCGGCGCGCCCCCGAGGCCGAGGAGTTCCTCGCCGGAGAGCTCGCGGACGCCGGGCTGTGGGAGACCCGCGGCCCGCTGCCCGAGACGCTGGCCCGGGCCTTCGGGGACCGCGTGGCCGCGGCGGCCGACCCCATCGACGACGTCCGCGGCACCGCGGCCTACCGGCGGCACGCGCTGTCGGTGATGGCCCGGCGCGCGGCCACCTGGGCCTGGAACGACTACCGGACCGACTCGCGGAAGGCGGCCTGAGCCATGCGCGTGACCACCACCGTCAACGGCACCGAGCGCGAGGTCGACGGCGTCTGGCCCGGCGAGAGTCTCCTCTACGTGCTGCGCGAGCGGCTCGGCCTGCCCGGCTCCAAGAATGCCTGCGAGCAGGGCGAGTGCGGGTCCTGCACCGTCTACCTCGACGGCGAGCCGGTGTGCTCGTGCCTGGTCGCCGCAGGCCAGGCCATCGGCCGGGAGGTCACCACGGTCGAGGGGCTGGCCGGAGACGGCGGGCTGCATCCGGTCCAGGAGGCGTTCGTCGAGGCGGGCGCCGTCCAGTGCGGGTTCTGCACCCCCGGACTGGTGGTGGCCGCGCACGATCTGCTCGAGCGGGTTGATCAACCCTCGGACCCGGAGATCCGCGAGGCACTGGCCGGCAACCTGTGCCGCTGCACCGGCTACGAGAAGATCCTCGACGCGGTCCGGCTGGCCGCGCAGCGGCAGGCGGCCCGATGACCACCGAGGCCGGGACGCGAACCGGCACCCCGACCCCTGGCCGCGTCGGCGACAGCCCGCTGCGGCCCGACGGCACGCTCAAGGTGACCGGCGAGTTCGCCTACGCCAGCGACCTCTGGCACGACGACATGGTGTGGGGCGTGACGCTGCGCAGCCCGCACCCGTCCGCGCGGATCCGCGGCATCGACATCACCGAGGCGCTCACCGTGCCCGGCGTCGCCGCCGTGCTCACCGCCGACGACGTCCCGGGCGAGAACGCCTTCGGGCTCGAGTTCGCCGACCAGCCCGTCCTCGCCGGCGAGGTCGTGCGCTACCAGGGGGAGCCGGTGGCGATCGTCGCCGCCGACCACCCCGAGACGGCCCGCCGGGCAGCGGCGCGGATCCGGGTCGAGTACGAGGTGCTCCCCGCGGTCACCGACGCCCGGCGGGCGCTGGACCTCGACGCCCCCCGGGTCCACGGCGGCGGCAACCTGGTCCGGCACCTGAAGCTGCGCCGCGGCGACGTCGAGCCCACCGCGCCCGTCGTCGTCTCCATGGACTTCGAGGTCGGGATGCAGGACCAGGCATTCCTGGGGCCGGAGTCCGGGCTCGCCGTGCCGGCCGAGGACGGCGGGATCGACCTGTACGTCGCCACCCAGTGGCTGCACGTCGACCAGCGGCAGATCTGCCTCGCGCTGGGGCTGCCGGCCGACAAGGTGCGGCTGACCCTGGCCGGCGTCGGTGGTGCCTTCGGCGGCCGCGAGGACCTGTCGATGCACGTGCACGCCTGCCTGCTGGCGCTGCGCACCGGCCGGCCGGTGAAGATGTCCTACGGCCGCGAGGAGTCGTTCTTCGGCCACGTGCACCGGCACCCGGCGACGATGCGCTACGAGTTCGGCGCCGGGAAGGACGGGACCCTGGTCTACGGCCGGGCCGAGATCCTGCTCGACGGCGGCGCCTACGCCTCGACGACCGCGGCCGTCGTCGGCAACGCGGGCACGCTCGGCATGGGGCCGTACCGGTTCCCGTCGGTCGCGGTGGACGCCTATGGCGTCTACACGAACAACCCGCCGTGCGGCGCGATGCGCGGGTTCGGCTGCGTGCAGGCGGCGTTCGCGCACGAGGCGCTGATGGATGAGCTCGCCGACGTCGTCGGCGTGGACCGGATCGAGATCCGGCAGCGCAACGGCGTCCGCGAGGGAGACACCAACATCACCGGCCAGCTCATCGACGCCGCCGCGCCGGTGGCCGAGCTGCTGCAGATCGTCCGCGACCTGCCGCTCCCACCGGAGGCGGACGGCGAGCGTGACCTGCGCACCCTGCCGGGCGCCGTCGGCAACACGACCCACGGCGAGGGCGTGGTCCGTGGGATCGGCTACTCGGTCACCTACAAGAACGTCGGCTTCTCCGAGGGCTTCGATGATCATTCGACCGCGCGGGTGCGGCTGGAGATGACCGGCGGCGAGCCGGTTGCCACGGTGCACACGGCGGCGGCCGAGGTCGGGCAGGGGCTGATCACCGTCGAGCAGCAGATCTGCCGGACCGAGCTCGGCGTCGAGCGTGTCGTCGTCCACCCGAAGGACACCACGGTCGGATCGGGAGGGTCGACGTCGGCCTCCCGGCAGACCTACGTCACCGGCGGCGCCGTCAAGGCCGCCTGCGAGGCGGTGCGTGCGGAGGTGCTGCGGCGGGCATCGGCCGCCCTCGACCGGCCGGCCGGGGAGCTCCGCCTGGACGGCGGCAAGGTGGTCGCGGTGGGGGGCGAGGTGGTGGCCGAGCTCGCCGACGTCCTGGGCGGGGACGCCGTGGAGGAGACCGTCGAGTGGCGCCACCGGCCCACCCACGCCATCGACACCGAGACCGGCCAGGGCGACGCGCACGTGCAGTTCGCGTTCTCCGCTCACCGGGCGGTGGTCGACGTCGACACCGACCTCGGGCTGGTGAAGGTGGTCGCGCTGGACACCGCGCAGGACGTCGGCAAGGCGATCAACCCGGACGCCGTCGTCGGCCAGATCCACGGCGGCAGCGCGCAGGGCATGGGCCTGGCGCTGATGGAGGAGGTGATCGTCACCGACGGGCACGTGCGCAACCCGTCGTTCACCGACTACCTGATCCCGACGATCCTCGACATGCCGCCGATGCGGGTCGAGGTGCTCGAGTACGCCGATCCGCACGCGCCCTACGGCGTCCGGGGGGTGGGGGAGCCGCCCACCATCTCGTCGGGACCGGCGGTGGCCGCCGCGGTCCGGGCGGCCACCGGCCGCTCGCTGCGGCGGGTGCCGATCCGTCCGGAGCACATCACCGG
>JAODNJ010000311.1 GCA_025465155.1 Frankiales bacterium | reverse complement strand
GTCAGGTCTCCCCCGACGGGCTGGCCGACGCGGTCACCGGCGCGCTGGACGCCACCGGTCTCCCGGCCTCCCGCCTGGTGCTGTCGTTCACCGAGGAGACCCTGGTGACCTCGTCCGCGGCGCTGGTCCCCGAGCTGGAAGAGGTCCGCGCCCGCGGTGTCCGGCTGTGCCTGGACAACTACGGGATGGGCCAGAGCATCTTCGGGCTCATGGCCCGCATCTCCCTGGACACCGTCCGGGCCGACCTCGCCGCGCTCTCCGTGCGGGACGACACCGACGGGGCGCTACGGATCCTCGACGCCATCGTGCAGGTCACCGGCAGGTTCGGTCTCACCGTGATCGCCGGCGGGATCGGCAGCAACGAGGTGCGCGACGCGGTGGTGGCGGCGGGGGTCACGCTGCTGCACGGCCGCGCACTGCCGCACGACATGGACCGGCCGGCGCTGGCCGCCGCGCTGGCCGACCGCGCGCCGCTGCTTTCCCCCTGACCATCGCCGAATGGCTGCTCTCTGCGGCGTGTCGCCCAGCCACATGCCGATGATCACGGCTGGCCTCGCGCAGCGGATACTGGGCCGGTGAGCGGGCCGGAGCTGCACTTCATCGGGCACTCGACGGTCCGCATCGACCTGGCCGGCCGCCGGGTGCTCACCGATCCGGTGCTCACCCGCCGCGTCGGTCCGCTGCGCCGCGTCGTCCCGCTGCCGGACGCGTCCGTCTGGCGGGGCGCCGACGTCGTCCTCATCAGCCACCTGCACGGCGACCATCTCCACCTGCCGTCGCTGCGGCAGCTGGGAACCGGCACCCGGATCGTTGTTCCACGTGGAGCCGGCCGGTGGCTGCGCTCCCACGGGTTCCGGCGGGTCGACGAGCTGGCCGCCGGGGAGTCGCTGACGGACGGCGGGCTGCGGATCACCGCCGTCCCCGCGCTGCACAGCGGCCACCGCTGGGGTCCGCGGCTGACCCACGGCCCCGACTGCGCCGCCGTCGGCCACCTCGTCGAGGGCGACGGACGGTCCGTGTACGCGGCCGGCGACACCGACCTCTTCCCCGGCATGGCCGAGCTCGGCGGCCGCGGCATCGACCTGGCACTGCTGCCGGTCTGGGGCTGGGGGCCGACCCTCGGCCCGGGTCACCTCGACCCCGAGCGGGCCGCCGAGGCCACGGCCAGGCTCCGGCCGCGGGCCGCCGTCCCCGTCCATTGGGGCACCCTCGCGCTGCCCGGCAGCCGGTCGCTGCCCACCCGTGGCAGGTCGCGGATGCGTCGCATGCTGGTCGAGCCCCCGCGCCGGTTCGCCACCGCGGTGGCCGCCCGCGGCCTGCGGACCGACGTCGTGGTGACGGAGCCGGGCCGCGCCGTCGCACTCCCGATCGCGGTGTCGTGAGCGTCGCCCTCGCCTCGAGCTGGACCGATCCCGGCTCCCTCGGCTATCCGGTCCTGTTCGGCGGCGTCCTCCTGGGGTCGATCGTGCCGATCCTGCCGACAGGCGCGGTCGTCGGCGCGGCGGCGGCCGTCGCGCTCAGCACCGGCCACCTGAGCCTGCCACTGGTCGTGCTCGTCGCCACGGCCGCCGCCCTCATCGGCGACCTCGTCACCTTCGCGATCTGCCGGTTCGGCGGCCCGCCGGCGGTGCGCTGGGTCGCCCGCGGGCAGCACGCCGACCGCATCGAGGAGGTGCGCGAGCAGTTCCGGCGGCACGGCTGGCAGATCGTCGTCGTCGGCCGGCTGCTGCCCGCCGGGCGGATCCCGGTCCTGCTGGCCGCCGGCGCCCTGGCGTATCCGTGGCGCCGGCTCGTCCCGGCGACCGCCGCCGCGGCCTTCGTGTGGGCGGTGGCGTACTCCCTGCTGGGCGTGGTCAGCGGCGGGATCTTCGACTCGCCGCTGGTGGCGACGCTCATCGCCACCGTTCTCGTGCTGCTCGTCGGTGCGGTGCTCAACCTCGTGTCCGCCCGCCGGCATCACCGCCGCGCGGTCGCGTCCGAGCCGCAGCCCGCCGAACCGCAGCGCGCCTCCACCGAGCCTGCAAGAGACGAGCGGCATGAGTGAGGCCGCCGCACCGGGACGGGTGCTGCGCGCCGGCCGCACGCTCGCCCGCCTGCTGCTCACCTGGGGTCTGGCGACGGCCGCGCTCGTCGGCCTGGACCGATGGCTCTCCGGCTTCGCCATGGACTCGTGGTGGCAGCCGCCGGTCCTCGCGCTCGCGCTGGGCCTGCTCGCCGCGCTCGTCTGGCCGTTGGTCATGCGGGTGGCCCTGCCGCTCGCCTTCTTCACCCTCGGGCTCGGCGGCTTCCTCCTCATGGGCCTGGCCGTGCTGGGGCTCTCCTTCGCCATCCCCGGGGTCACGGTGGCCCGACTGTCGACGGCGGTGGGGCTCTCGGTCGCGATGGCCGGGGTCGCCGCCGTCGTCACCAGCGTGCTGGCCGTCGACGAGGACGAGCTCTTCTTCCGCCGTGCCCGCCGTCGGGCACGCTCCGCCCCGGCCGCCGGGGCCGTCCCGCCGGGCGTGATCCACCTGCAGATCGACGGGCTCGGCTACGACACCGTCCGCCGCGCCGTCCGGGACGGGTCCATGCCGACGCTGGCCGGCTGGCTGCGGGAACGAAGCCACGTGCTGACGTCCTGGCACACCGACTGGAGCTCGCAGACCGGCGCCAGCGTCTGCGGCATCCTGCACGGCTCCAACCACGACATCCTGGGCTTCCGCTGGTACGAGAAGGACAGCGATCACGTGGTGGCGGTCTCCCACCCTGTCGACGCCGCCGAGGTCGAGCGACGGCACTCCGACGGGCGGGGGCTGCTCGCCGTCGACGGGGCGAGCCGCGGCAACCTGTTCACCGGCGACGCGCCGCACCTGAGCCTCACGATGAGCTCACTGGCGCACGTCGTCCCCCGGACGTCGCGGCGCGCCCGCCGCGGCCACGACCGGGTCGGCGCCGGCTACTACGCGTACTTCGCCAACCCGGTGAACGCCCTGCGGACCCTCGGGACGTCGGCCGCCGACGTCCTCCGGGAGCTGCGCGCCGCAGCCCGTGAGCGGCGGTACGACATCCGGCCGCGGGTGGACCGCGGCGGACTGTGGCCGCTCGCCCGCCCGGGGACGACCGTGATCGCGCGCGACATCATCGTCTCGGCGCTGATCGAGGACATGCTGGCCGGCCGCTCGGTGGTCTACGCCGACTTCCTCGGCTACGACGAGGCCGCGCACCACTCCGGCATCGAGCGCACCGACACCCTCGAGGTGCTCCGCGGCATCGACCAGCAGATCGGCCGGCTGCACCGCGCGACCCGCCTGGCGCCGCGCGAGTACCACCTGGTGTGCCTGTCCGACCACGGGATGACGCAGGGCTGGGCGTTCGCCGACCGGTTCGGGGAGTCGGTGGAGATGCTGGTCGGCCGGCTGTGCGGCGCTCCTCCCCAGCTGCGCCGGCATCTGGGCCGCACCCGCCAGCTGACCGGCCCGAAGGACAGCCGGCGGCCGGCCGAGGGCTGGCAGGTGGCCTCCGCGCTCGCCGAGGCGGCCTCGGGCAGCGGGCCGATCGCCCGTCGCCTGCGCGAGCGGGTCGAGCGGGCCGGGTCCGCCGAGCACAGGCACCGCACCGACGACGGCCGTCCCGGGCAGGTCGCCCGGGTGGCTCCCGGCGTCGTCTGCGTGGTCAGCGGCCACGTCGCGATGGTGTCCTTTCCCGACTATCCGGGCCGGGTGCCGCTGGAGGGGATCGAGCAGCACTGGCCCGACCTGCTGCCCGGCCTCGTCGACCACCCCGGGGTCGGGTTCGTGCTGGTCCACTCGGTCGTGCGCGGGCCGGTGGTCCTCGGCCGCGACGGCGTGCACCGGCTGGCCAGCGGCGAGATCCTCGGCGAGGACCCCCTGGCGCTCTACGGCGAGCACGCGGCCCGCCTGGTGGCGCGGACGGCGTCCTTCCCGCACTGCCCCGACATCCTGATCAACAGCAGGTACGACCCCGGCACCGACGAGGCCTCCCCGTTCGAGCCGCACGTGGGCTCGCACGGTGGCCTCGGCGGGCCGCAGCAGCGCGGTTTCCTGGTGCACCCGCGTTCGTTCGCGCCGCCCGGCGAGGTGGTCGGCGCCGAGCAGTTGCACCGGGTCCTGCGTGGCTGGCTCACCGACCTCGGGCATCCCGAGCCGACGGGCGAGGGCGCCGCGGTGGGCCCCGACAGCCCGGCCCGAGCGGTGACGTGTGCGTGAACACCCCTCAGCGACGTAGCGCCGCACGGGATCCGTGGCAGAGAGTGTGGCGATGAGACCCGACGCCCGCGCCTGGTTCCAGAACCGAACGAGGTCGGCCGCATCCCTCACCGAGATCGACGTCGAGGCGCTGATGCGTGCCAAGCGGTACGGCGGCCACCGCGTCAGCGTGGTCCTGCCCGCCCGCGACGAGGAGGCCACGGTCGGGCACCTGGTCCGCGACCTGGCCGAGCGGTGGGTGCGCGCCGTCCCGCTGGTCGACGAGCTGCTCGTGGTCGACTCCGACTCCACCGACGCCACAACCGCCGTCGCCAGCGCGGCTGGTGCGGATGTCGTG
>JAODNJ010000306.1 GCA_025465155.1 Frankiales bacterium | reverse complement strand
GTCAGGTCTCCCCCGACGGGCTGGCCGACGCGGTCACCGGCGCGCTGGACGCCACCGGTCTCCCGGCCTCCCGCCTGGTGCTGTCGTTCACCGAGGAGACCCTGGTGACCTCGTCCGCGGCGCTGGTGCCCGAGCTGGAAGAGGTCCGCGCCCGCGGAGTCCGACTGTGCCTGGACAACTACGGGATGGGCCAGAGCATCTTCGGGCTCATGGCCCGCATCTCCCTGGACACCGTCCGGGCCGACCTCGCCGCGCTCTCCGTGCGCGACGACACCGACGGGGCGCTCCGGATCCTCGACGCCATCGTGCAGGTCACCGGCAGCTTCGGTCTCACGGTGATCGCCGGCGGGATCGGCAGCAACGAGGTGCGCGACGCGGTGGTGGCGGCGGGTGTCACGCTACTGCACGGCCGCGCGCTCCCGCACGACATGGACCGGGCGGCGCTGGCCGCCGCGCTGGCCGACCGCGCGCCGCTGCTTTCCACCTGACCATCGCCGAATGGCAGCCCTCTGCGGCGTGTCGCCCAGCCACATGCCGATGATCACGGCGGGCCTCGCGCAACGGATACTGGGCCGGTGAGCAGGCCGGAGCTGCACGTCATCGGGCACTCGACGGTCCGCATCGACCTGGGCCGCCTGCACGGGGACCATCTCCGCCTGCCGTCGCGGCGGCAGCTGGGAACCGGCACCCGGATCGTTGTTCCACGTGGAGCCGGCCGGTGGCTGGGCTCCCACGGGTTCCGACAGGTCGACGAGCTCGCCGCCGGAGAGTCGCTCACGGACGGCGGGCTGCGGATCACCGCCGTCCCCGCGCTGCACAGCGGCCACCGCTGGGGTCCGCGGCTGACCCACGACCCCGACTGCCCCGCCGTCGGCCACCTCGTCGAGGGCGACAGGCGGTCCGTGTACGCGGCCGGTGCGGTTTCCTGGTGCACCCGCGTTCGTTCGCGCCGCCCGGCGAGGTGGTCGGCGCCGAGCAGTTGCACCGGGTCCTGCGCGGCCGGCTCACCGACCTCGGGCACCCCGAGCCGACGGGCGAGGGCGCCGCGGTGGGCCCCGACGGCCCGGCCCGAGCGGTGACGTGTGCGTGAACACCCCGCAGCCGCGTAGCGCCGCACAGGATCCGTGGCAGAGAGTGTGGCGATGAGACCCGACGCCCGCGCCTGGTTCCAGAACCGAACGAGGTCGGCCGCATCCCTGACCGAGATCGACGTCGAGGCGCTGATGCGTGCCAAGCAGTGCGGCGGTCACCGCGTCAGCGTGGTCCTGCCCGCCCGCGACGAGGAGGCCACGGTCGGGCACCTGGTCCGCGACCTGGCCGAGCGGTGGATGCGCGACGTCCCGCTGGTCGACGAGCTGCTCGTGGTCGACTCCGACTCCACCGACGCCACCCCAGCCGTCGCCCGCGCGGCGGGTGCGGATGTCGTGGCCACCACCGACGTCCTGCCGGCGCACGGCAGCCGGCCGGGCAAGGGCGAGGCGCTGTGGAAGTCGCTGGCCGCCACCAGCGGCGACCTCGTCGTCTTCCTGGACGCCGACCTGCTCGGTGACGTCTCCCACTACGTGCCCGGGCTGCTCGGCCCACTGCTCACCGACCCGCAGGTGCAGTACGTGAAGGGCTGCTACACGCGACCGCTCGAGTTCGACGGGGTGACCCACCCGTCCGGCGGCGGGCGGGTCACCGAGCTGACCGCCCGTCCCCTGCTCAACGCGCTCTGGCCGGAGCTCGCCGGCTTCGTCCAGCCGCTCGGCGGCGAGTACGCCGGGCGTCGCGCGGTGCTGGAGCAGGTGCCGTTCGTCTCGGGTTACGGCGTCGAGGTCGCGCTGCTCATCGATCTGCTGGGGCTGACCGGCCTCTCCGCACTCGCGCAGGTGGACCTCGGCGTACGCCGGCACAGCTCACAGAGCGAGGAGGCCCTCGGCGCGATGGCCGGGCAGGTCGTGTCCGCAGTGCTCGCGCGAGCGGAATGCGGGCGCCCGGGGCACGCCCGCGTCGAGGCCAGCGGGCTGCTCACCCAGTTCCGGCACGACGGCGCCGGCTTCGTGCCGCGCAGCACCGCCGTCGCGGTCGACGAGCGGCCCCCGATGGCCACCGTCGCCGAATACCGCTCCCGCCGCGAAGGCCTTGTCGGCTGACCCGTCACCACAATGGCCGTTCCGGTGGGCCCGCGGTCACGCGAGGGGGGTGTCGTCGAGGGCGGCGGTGAGGTCGGCCGGGGTGTCGAACAGGGCGATCGCGCCCGCTTCCGTCAGTTCGTCGTCGCCGAAGCCCCCGGACCGGACGACGACCGCGGGCATCCCCGCCTTCTTGGCCGCTTCGACGTCCCAGGTCGAGTCGCCGACCATCACGCTGCGGGCGTCCTGCGGCGCACCGACCCTGGTCAGCGCCACCTGCAGCAGGTCGGGCGCGGGCTTGGACCTCTCGACGTCGCCGCTGGTGGTCCAGGCGTCGGCGACGTCGCGCGCGTCCAGGAGGTCGAGGGCGGCGTCGACGTGGTGCGGCTTGCCCGAGCTCGCCAGCACCACGGTGTGGCCGCGCTCCTTGAGAGCCACCAGCAGGTCGCGGGCGCCGGGCAGCGGCGCCACCTCACCGATCATCTTGTCCACCTCCTCGGTCTGCCGCTTGCGCGCCTCGTCGCCGATCCGCTGCTCCAGCTCCTCGCCACCGATGGCCGAGACGAGTTGGTCGCCGCCCATGCCGATGAGCCGGTGCAGCCGCCACACGGGGAACGTCTGCCCCATCGACCGCAGGGCCCGGTACCAGGCCAGGGCGTGCTGATAGTTCGAGTCGACCAGGGTGCCGTCGACGTCGAGGACGGCGATCAGGGATGCGCTCACGGCGGGGGGCCTGCCCAGGCGGCGGGGCCGTCAACCCCGTACCCCTCGGTCCTGCTGCCCCGGGGAGTGTGCGTCAGGATCGACGGGTGCCCGTCCCCGCCGACCCGGACGTCGTCCACCTGCCGGTCGCTGATCGAGGCATCGGCACGTGCCGTCATCGCCGATCGGCGATGACGACCATCGACAGTTTCGATACTGTGCGTTGCTATTATCTGCACCGTGGGTAACCTTCAGGATCGGCGGGCGCGGAAGAAGGCGCAGACGCGCGCCGAGATCCGCGGGGCCGCTCAGGACCTGTTCGCCGAGCACGGCTTCGACGCCGTGACCATCGCCGATGTCGCCGCCGCCGCGGACGTCGCCGTGCAAACGGTGTTCAACCACTTCGCCACCAAGGAAGAGCTGTTCTTCGACGGCCGGGCGCCGTGGGTGGACGAGCCCGCCGAGGCAGTGCGCGGACGACGGCCCGGGGAGGACCCGCTGTCGGCGCTGCGCGCCTTCACCGTCCGCTGGATCCGGGAGTCCGCCGCAGCCGGTCTGTGCGACGAGCGCCGGCTGCACGTGCGGACCCTCGAGGCGTCCGCCTCACTCCGGGGATTCGAGCTCGAGCTGCAGCGCCGAACGGAACAGCGGCTGAGCACGGCGCTGACCGAGGCCTGGTCCAGAGATCCGGCGGCCGGCCCCGGTGCCGGCAGCACCGATCTCGACACGCGGGTAGCGGCCTCGCTCACCGCCGCCCTGTGGATCGCCGGGGCACGCGCGCTGCTCGTCGAACTGCGCACCATCAGGACCGAAGGCGCCGACGCGGCGGCGATCCGGGGCACGGTGGCTGCGCTCGGCGAGCGGCTCTTCGACCGGCTGGAGCTGGGTCTGGGCACCCTGCTGCAGCTTCAGGAGCCCGCCGCGGACATCGAGAAGCGGGTGCGCCGGGCCGGCTGACCCACCGTCAGACGCGGACGCCCTCCGAGGCGGGTTCGGCGATCGGGAGCAGGACGTCGTCGACGACTCGCCGGACCCGCTCAGAGGTCATCGCGCCGTCACCCGCGGCCGTGTAGCGCTGCCACCAAAAGGCTTCGAGCACGGAGCCGAGCAGGGCGAGGCGGTTCTGGTCGACCGGGTGGCCACGGGAAGCCGACCGCGTGCCGATCTCCCCCACGGCCGCTGCGAGCGGTTGCACGAGCGCGGCGTCGAGGCCGGCCCGCAGGTCGTCGTGATGGCGGGCGGCGCCGACCAGGCTGGCCGCCGCGCGCTCCTCCCGGTTCAGCGGTTCGGTCCAGCACTGGACCAGGCCCTCGAGGTCTCCCCGCAGCGAACCACCGTCGTCGGGGACGGTCACCAGCGTGAACCGGCCGACGGCATGCCTGGCCAGCGCGGCCATGGTGGGCCACCGCCGGTAGATGCCGGCCTTGCCGGCCCGGGCCCGGGCGGCGATCCGATCGCTGTTGAGCCGACCCCATCCCTCCTCCGCGAGGATGTCGATGGCAACCGACACCAGTTGCTCCGAGAGCTCGGCGCTCAGCGGACGCCCGGGCGCCCCGGTCACCTGTCAATCCCTGGCCGACTCGTCATAGGCACCCCGGCATACTGACGCTTCGGTGGAGTCACCACAATGACCGAGGCACTCAAATCCTCGATCATGCAATCGGACGCATGATTCAAGCGCCGGCAGCGCTCTCCACGTGGACCTGCAGAGTTGCGCCGTCGTCCTCCACCCAGCCCCGGGCACGGGCCTGCGCCACCATGGCGTCGAAGCGCTCGCCCCAGTCGGGCGCGCTCGCCTGCGCGCCGGCGTTCGCCCGCAGCGCGGCTGTGTCCAGGAGCCCGGTTCCGGCGTCGCGGAGGTGGCCCAGACCGGCCGCCCGCAGGGCCTCGTCGGCCTCCTCGTCGGTCACCTCACCGAGCGCCAGGTGCAGCCGCCCCAGGTCGTCCACGTCGACGACCCGCACCTCGGGGCGCTCGTCTGCGCCGCCCACCACTTCGACGATCACTGCGCCTCTCTTTCCACGGTTCCGGGGCGTCAACCGCATCCCACGTGCCCGGGACTCTCGCACGGTCCGGTCCGCCGATCCACGGTCGCCGGCGCTCCCCGCGATGCTCACCGAGGCGTCACACGTGCCATGGGAAGCGGCTGAAGTCGGGGTCCCGCTTCTCCAGGAAGGCGTCCCGGCCCTCGACGGCCTCCTCGGCCATGTACGCCAGCCGGGTGGTCTCCCCGGCGAAGAGCTGCTGGCCGACGAGGCCGTCGTCGATCAGGTTGAAGGAGTACTTGAGCATCCGCTGCGCCGTGGGGCTCTTGGCGACGATCCGCCGTCCCCAGTCCAGCGCGGTCGCCTCGAGCTCGGCGTGCGTCACCACCTTGTTCACCATGCCCATCCGGTGCGCGTCCTCGGCGCTGTACTCCTCGCCGAGGAAAAAGATCTCGCGGGCGAACTTCTGGCCGACCTGCCGGGCCAGGTAGGCCGAGCCGAAGCCGCCGTCGAAGCTGCCGACGTCGGCGTCGGTCTGCTTGAACCGGCCGTGCTCGGCGCTGGCCAGGGTCAGGTCGGAGACGACGTGCAGGCTGTGCCCGCCACCGGCCGCCCACCCGGGGACGACGCAGAGGACGACCTTCGGCATGAAGCGGATCAGCCGCTGCGCCTCGAGGATGTGCAGCCGGCCGCTCGAGCCGGCGGCGTGCTCGTAGCCGTACCTACCGCGGACCCGCTGGTCGCCACCCGAGCAGAAGGCCCAGCCGCCGTCCTTCGTGCTCGGGCCGTTGCCGGTCAGGATCACGCAGCCGACCTCGGTGGACAGCCGGGCGTGGTCGAGAGCGGTGATCAGCTCGTCGACGGTCTGCGGCCGGAAGGCGTTACGGACGTCGGGACGATCGAAGGCGATGCGGACGACGCCGGCGCCGACGGCGCGGTGGTAGGTGAGGTCGGTGAAGTCGAACCCCTCGACCGGGCGCCACGCCTCACTGTCGAAGATCTCCGAGACGTCGTCGCGCGCGCTCATGGACCGAACCTATCTGCGGCCGGGGAACGCCCCGCTCAGGGGAGCAGGCCGCCGACGGGAGCGGGAAGCACCGATGTGGACAGCCTCGGGGCCGAAACATGCGGCAGGGTCACGGTGGGCAGCGGCACGGGAAGGACATTCGTGACCGAGGCGATCGACGAACAGACGCAACCACCGCCGGGCGAGGAGCTACCGCCGGACGGCGAGCCATTGCCGCCACCCGCACCCCCGCCTCCGCCGGGAGCGGAGCCGCCGCCGGCTCCCCCGCCCACGGGGCGGCCTCCCGCGACGCCGCCGCCACCGGAACCCGCACCCCCGCCGGTCCCGACGCCACCGGCCCCGAAGCCAGCCGCGGCCCCGGATCCGTCCGGGCCCGCGCCGGTCACGGTGGCCCGGCCCGCCCCGACCTCCCGGGTACCGGCCACCGGCACGGGGTTGCCGTTCGCGTCCGTGGTCCGCGCCGCCGTGGTGAGCCCCGGCGCTCCGCCACCGGGCTGCTGGACGCCGGACCCGCCGTCAGCGCCGGATCCCCTGCCGGCTCCCGGTCCCGTGCCGCCGCCGGAGACCCCCGAGAACAGGATCGCGAGCGGCGCTGCGATGAGGAGGCCCGCGCACGTGAGCGCGGTCACGAGGAACAGACGTGGGTCCGCGTGCCACAGGAGGACGGACCGGATGCCACCAGGGGCAGCGCTCGCACCGGGCTCCGGAGGCTCGGGAGCACGGTGGCGAGGTGCGGGGGACAGGGCCGGCTCCTTCGTGGTCCACGTGGTCAGCGCCTCAACGTAAGCGGGTCCGCACTGTGCGGCACCCGGAAGTGAAGGCGGCACGTGCGGGCCCGATCACAGCCAGTAAGAAGCGAGGTGCTGGGCGGGTCGCCGCGGGTCAGGATGCCTCGGCGAGCAGCGGCCGGAGCCGGTCCAGCGACGCGGCCAGCCCCGGGTGCAGCGGCACCCCGTCGAGCTCCGCGAGCAGGATCCACGCGGCGCCCTCGCTCTCGCCGTTGAGCCGGAGGTCTCCGGGCTCGATCGAGCGGGCCGGCGTGGCGAGCACGGTCGTGTACGACCAGCCGCCGTGGTCGTCGACGGACCGGGCCCCCAGCACGACGTCGTCCGGCAGGAGCCCCAGCTCCTCCTGCACCTCGCGCAGGGCTCCGACGTGAGCCGGCTCGCCGGCGTGCAGCGCGCCACCCGGAGTGCCCCAGGTGCCCCCGTGATGCGACCAGACCGCGCGGTGCTGGAGGAGGACCTCCTCCCCGGCCTCGCCCCGACGGTGCAGCAGCAGGCCGGCCGCCCCCGCGCGGCCCCAGTGCCGGTGGCCGAGGGCGCACGTCGTCCAGCCGTCGGTCGAGGGGTGCACTGCCTCAGTCAATCGCGTGTGGTGCAGGATCGGGAGGTGACCACGACGACGACGATGGGCGAGCTGCCCGGCCTGGCCGGGCAGGAGCTCGGCAGCAGCGACTGGTACGAGATCACCCAGGACGCCGTCAACACGTTCGCCGACGCCACCGGTGACCACCAGTGGATCCACGTCGACGTCGAGCGTGCCGAGGCGGAGAGCCCGTTCGGCGGCCCCGTCGCGCACGGCTACCTCACTCTGTCGCTGCTGGTCCCGCTGATGGCGCAGATCCTCGTCGTCACCGACACCGTCATGGGCCTGAACTACGGCCTGAACAAGGTGCGCTTCCCCTCGCCGGTCCCGGTCGGCTCGAAGGTGCGGGCGACGGCGACGTTGAAGCAGGTCGAGGAGGTCACCGGCGGCCTGCAGCTGACGCACTCCGTCGTCGTCGAGCGCGAGGGCACCACCAAGCCGGTCTGCATCGCCGAGCCGGTCTACCGCTACTACCGCGGCTGACCGCGCGTGCGCGTCGCCGTCTTCACCGGGTCCCAGGCCGGCCCGGCGTCCCACCGAGCGGCCGCAGCCGCCTTCGCCGAGGGGCTGGCGGCGGCCGGCGTCGGGATCGTCTACGGCGGCGGGCACGTCGGTCTGATGGGTGCCGTCGCCGATGCCGCGCTCGCGGCCGGAGGCGAGGTCGTCGGCGTCATCCCCCAGCACCTGGTGGACGACGAGCTGGCGCACCCGGGCCTCCCCCGCCTGGAGATCGTGCAGACGATGCACGAGCGCAAGGCGCGCATGGCGGAGCTCGCCGACGTGTTCATCGCCCTGCCCGGGGCCGCCGGGACCCTCGAGGAGCTGTTCGAGGCCTGGACCTGGGGCATGCTCGGCCTGCACGCCAAGCCGACCGCACTGCTGGACGTCGACGGGTTCTGGGATCCGCTGCTCGCCCAGCTGCGGCGCATGGTCGACGACGGCTACCTCGACGGACGCCGGCTCGAGGCGCTCGGTGTGGTCACCGATGCCGCCGGCCTGCTGGCGTTCACCGACGGCTACGAGCACCCGGCGCGGAAGTGGACCAGCACCTCCGGAGCACCGCCGGCGGGCTGAGACCGCGGGCGAGGCCGCTACGCGCGCGGCCGCGGGCTCGGCGACTGCCGGGGCACGTAGAGGCCCTCCCGCTGAGCGCGGATGGCTGCGTGTGTGCGCGTCGATGAGTCGAGCTTGGTGAGGATGTGCTCCACGTGGGCGGCGACGGTGCGCTGGGCAACCACCAGGTCGCGCGCGATCTCCCGGTTGGACAGGCCGTCGATGATCAGGCCGAGAACCTCCAGCTCGCGCGGGGTGAGCCCGCAGAGCTCACCCGGAGGCGCGACCAGCACCATCCCCACCAGCCGGGCCGGTACGTCCTCGCTGCTGGCCAGGGCAGTGATCCGCACATGTCCCTCGGGTGCGTGCCGGCCTCCCATCGGCCAGAGGAAAGCGGTGTGCACCAGGCCGACGTCGATCGCCGCGCGGGCAGCGTCCAGGACGGGCGACCCGGGGCGGAGCAGCGCGTGATCGCCGAGGCCGGGAAGCGTCTCCACCCCACCTGCCGCGCGCAGCACCACGCCCGCCGTCGCTCCTCGCACCAGTCCCGCTGCGGCGGACAGGGAGCGCATCGGGTCCACACCGCGTGCCAGCACCGACGTGAGGCCGACCAGGAGGTCCCGGACCGGCCGCGACGGCGGTGCAGAACTCTCGAACAGCAGTGCGAGGAAGCCGATGTGGCGTCCACCGGGCGCGAACAGCCCCACGCCCAGCCCGTTGTGGAAGCCCGCCGGGATCAGGCAGTCCGCCCAGCTGGGCATCTCGAGGGCATGGGGCAGGTCCGACGGGCTCCGGGGCGGCGCCGGACGGTTGGTCCCCGCCACCTCGATGTCGTCGGCCCACGTGGGGCCGCCGAAGAAGGTCAGGACGGAGTCGGACAGGTCGGCGCTGGCCAGGGGCGCGTAGGCCGGGTGCTCCGGATCGGCCAGGGCGAGCCAGGCCCCCTCGAAGGGGACGACGCGGCGGAGCGCCGCCAGCATGCCGAGAGCGCGGTGCCGAAGGGGACCGGACGAGGCCGCGGCCTCCGTCAGTTCGAGACGGTCCGCGGCGACGTCCGGCATGGGAAGCTCCCGGCGCCCGCCGCCGGCCAGAGCCCGTGAGAGCCGTGGATGACACACACGTCGCGCGTGCCGACGAGGGATCCCACCGTGCTACCCGCCGCCGGGCAGCCCAACCCGCGCACGACCGGGCGAGCCGGCGGGCACCGCTGTCGCAGCAGGTGGGGTGGGACGCCTAGCGTCGCGGCCGTGGAGCACTGGGACGTCGCCGTGGTGGGCGGCGGTCCCGCGGGCGCGGCCTGCGCGGCGGCGTCCCGCAGGGCCCGGCCCGGTGCGCGCGTGCTGGTGCTCGACCGCGCGGACTTCCCGCGCGACAAGGTCTGCGGCGACGGCGTCGC
>JAODNJ010000454.1 GCA_025465155.1 Frankiales bacterium | reverse complement strand
GCTGCTCGCCGCCGAGCTGGGCGAGCACCAGATCCGGGTCAACGGCATCAACCCCGACGGCGTCGTCCGCGGGTCCGGCATCTTCGCCGGTGGCTGGGGCGCGCAGCGGGCGGCGGTCTACGGGGTCCAGGAGGACGAGCTCGGCGAGTTCTACGCCCGGCGGACGCTGCTCAAGCGCGAGGTGCTGCCCGAGCACGTCGCCGACGCGGTCTTCGCGCTGACCGGCGGCGACCTCACCCGGACGACGGGCCTGCACGTCCCCGTGGACTCCGGCGTCGCCGCAGCCTTCCTCCGCTGACAGGCGCCGGAAACGGTCATGTCGGCGCCTGAGCTGGCCCTCGCGGCGGTCGACCTCGGGGCCTCCGGCGGCCGGGTGATGGTCGCCCGGGTAGGCCCTGAGCGGCTGGAGCTGCAGGAGGCGCACCGGTTCGCCGAACCGGCCGGTGCGCCTGCGCGGCGCGCTGCACTGGGATCTCCCCGCTGAGCCGTCCGGGAGGGCGCGGAGCTCTCCGGCCGCGAGGTCGACGTGGTGCACCTCGTGGCGGGGGAGCGCGCAACAGCCTGCTCTGCCAGCTCGCTGCGGACGCGTGTGGACTGCCCGTCGTCGCGGGGCCGGTCGAAGCCGCGGCGCTGGGCAACGCGCTGGTCCAGGCCAGAGCCGGTGGAGCGGTCGCCGGTGGGCTCGGCGAGCTTCGCGCCCTGCTGCGGGAAACCCACCGGACCCGCACGTACCCGCCGTCGGGTGGCCAGGACGCCTGGGACGCCGCGGAGCGACGGCTGTGCCGGGGCTGACCCGGCCCCGGACCGGGGACCGGTGGTGCCAGGGTGCCCACAGCAAGGAATGATCGACTGTTCGTGTCGTAGGAGGCGGTAGGTCAGGAGGGTGCGCGGTGGTGGCGACGGCAGTGCGGCAGCGGCCGGTTCCCCGGCCTGCGGGCCGCAGACCGCTCTGGCGCCGTGCCCTCCGGACGCTGTTCCGCGCGGTGGTCGTCGTCCTCGTCCTGGGCGGCCTCCTCCTGGCCGGGGGCTGGGTCCTGACGCCGTCGGTCGGGGACGCCGCGGACCGCGTCGCCGCCCACCTCGCCGTCCACGGGGCCGGCGCGCTGCAGGGGCCGGTTCCCGCCAGGATCGCCGCGGCACTGACCGCGACCGAGGACAGCCGGTTCAGCAGCACTCCCGGCGTGGACCCGCTCGGCCTGGTTCGCGAGCCGCTCGGCGTGGTGACAGGGCGCGACGAGGGCGGGGCGACCCTCGAGCAGCAGCTGGCCAAGAACCTGTACGAGGGCGGCGGGAGCGGGCTGCAGGCGAAGGCCGAGGCGCTCGTCCTCGCGCTCAAGCTCGACCGGTCGTGGAGCAAGGAACAGATCCTGCGCATGTACCTGGACGACGGCTACTACGGACACGGCTACTACGGGCTGACCCAGGCGGCCGAGGGCTACTTCGGGGTGCCCCCGGCCGATCTGACGTGGGCCCGGTCCTCGCTCCTCGCCGGACTCTTCCAGGCGCCGAGCGCCTATGACCCCGTCGTCCACCCGGATGCGGCCCGTGCCCGCCAGGCGCACGTGCTGGACCGGCTCGTCGCCACCGGGCATCTCACCCGCGCCGAGGCCGACGCCGTCGCCAAGGAGCCGTGGGGTCTTCGCCAGGGGATCTGACCCTCCAGGCACCCGTGCTTAGCTCGGGGGGCCGGTCCGGACGGCGGGCGGGTGTCTGAGCAGAGGAGATCGATGATCGGGGACCTGCACGCCGAGACCGTCCACCTGCAGGGCGCGGGCGGTGACGACGTCGAGGCCTACCTCGCGCGGCCCCTGGACGACGGGACCCGGGGTGGCGTCGTCGTGATCCATCACATGCCCGGCTACGACGAGGGGACGCTGGAGATCACCCGTCGGTTCGCCGCGCACGGGTACCTGGCCATCTGCCCGAACCTGTACTCCCGGGAGGCGCCCGGCGCCGACCCGGACGACGCGGCGGCCGCGGCTCGTGCAGCGGGCGGCGTGCCGGACGACCGGCTGGTGGGCGACGTGGCGGGCGCCGCCGCGTACCTGCGGGCGCTGCCGGGCTCCAACGGCAAGGTCGGCACCATCGGTTACTGCTCGGGCGGGCGGCAGTCCATCCTGGCCGCCGTCAGCCTCGACATTGACGCCGCGATCGAGTGCTATGGGGCGTTCGTCGTCGGCACCCCGCCGGAGGGCTACCCGTTGCAGGTCGCGCCGCTTGCCGACCGGGCCGCGGACCTGCGCTGCCCCCTCCTCGGCCTGTTCGGGGCCGAGGACAAGCACCCTTCGCCGGAGGACGTGGCCGAGCTCGAGCGGCTGCTGACCGGGGCGGGCAAGGAGTTCGAGTTCCACAGCTACGACGGCGCCGGCCACGCCTTCTTCGCCACGGACCGCCCCAGCTACCGCCCGGAGGCGGCCAAGGACGGCTGGCGCCGGATCTGGGACTTCTACGGCCGGCAGCTCGGCGCCTGAGGAGGCCGACATGTGCACCTACCAGACGGCGAACGTGCCGATCGCCGGCTCGGGGAAGGGGGCCACCGGCTGGTTCCCCCTGACGACGGCCACCGTCTACCTGGACCACCCGGTCGACGCCCCGGCCGACCACACCCTCAACATCGACTTCCGGAACCCGGACCGCGGCGCCGCCGCCCGCGTGGCGGTCGAGCTCGATCCCGCGGCCGCGAGGGAGCTCGCCGCCGCGATCCTGGCCATGCTGGACGCCGCCCCGCCCGGATTGCTGGGGGAGGCGGCCGCTCCCGCCCGGTGACCTCCCCGGCGGTCCGCAGCACCGCGGGAGACAGTGCGGTCAGCGTGTGTACAGCAAACGCTCAGGTTATCCCGAGCCGTGAGTCTCGCCCCAGTTGCAATTGACGCGTCGACCCTGGGTGACCCTTGACACAGTCGAGCCTCGCTGCGACAGTCGCCTCTGCAAACGTTTGTGGAATCGGCTCCGGCACGGCTCCACGGGGCGCGAAGCGGCTGACCGGTGGCATCGCGGAGACCCGCTCACGCCCGTGCGGCAGGGCCTCACGCGCGCACCGACTCGTCAAGGGAGATGAGAGTTCGTTGAAGACTCCGGGATCAGTGCGGCACTGGCGCACCGTCGCGAGCCTCGGTGCGGTGGCACTGCT
>JAODNJ010000304.1 GCA_025465155.1 Frankiales bacterium | reverse complement strand
GCGCGTCCAGCGCTTGATCGAGTCGGAGCGCGGAGTTGATCAGTGCCAGGTGGGTGAACGCCTGCGGGAAGTTGCCGAGCTGCTCCCCGGAGGGCCCGATCTCCTCGGCGTACAGCCCGGCGTGGTTGGCGTAGGTGAGCATCTTCTCGAAGGTGAGCGCGGCCTGGTCGGTACGCCCGGCGTCGGCCAGCGCGTGGACGTAGTCGAAGGTGCAGAGGGAGAACGTGCCCTCGGACCCGCGCAACCCATCCGGTGAGGCGGACGGGTCGTATCGGTACACCAGACTGTCGGAGACCAGTTCGGCGTCGATCGCATCCAGGGTCGACAGCCACATCTCGTCGTGTGGCGCCACGAAGCCGACGGTCGCCATGCGCAGCAACGAGGCATCGAGCACCGGTTCGCCGTACTGCTGGACGAACGCCGAGCGCCCGGCGTCCCAGCCGCGATTCATGATCTGGGTGTAGATCCGGTCCCGCTCCCCCACCCAGCTCGCCAGGGGGGCCGGGCGGCTGCGCCGAGTGGCCAGCTCGATGCCCCGGTCGAAGGCGACCCAGGACATCAGCCGCCCGTAGGTGAAGTCCTTCTGGCCGCCGCGGGTCTCCCAGATCCCCTCGTCCGGCCGGTCCCAGTGGTCGACCAGCCAATCGAGCATGTCGCTCACCGCGAGCCACCCGCGATGACCGGTGACCAGACCGTGGCGGTCGGCGAAGGAGATGCTGTCCATCGCCTCGCCGTAGATGTCCAGCTGCAGCTGGTCGGCGGCCCCGTTGCCGATCCGGACCGGGTGGGAGCCGCGGTAGCCCTCCCAGTGCGGCAGGAGCTCCTCGCTCAGGTCCGAGCTGCCATCGACGCGGTACATGATCTTCAGCGGGGCGCCGTCGGCGCCGCCACCGGCCTCCACCCGGTCGTGGAGCCACCCGGCGAAGGCCGCCGCCTCGTCGGTGAAGCCGAGCCCCAGCAGCGCGTAGACCGAGAACGAGGCGTCGCGGATCCACGTGTAGCGGTAGTCCCAGTTGCGCTCGCCGCCGACCTGTTCCGGCAGCCCGGTCGTCGGCGCCGCGATCAGCGCACCGGAGGGCGCGTAGGTCATGAGCTTGAGCGTGATCGCCGAGCGCTGCACGGTCTCCCGCCAGCGTCCCCGGTAACCGGAGCGGCCCAGCCAGCGCCGCCAGAAGCCGACCGTGTCCTCGAAGAGCTCGACGACCTCGTCGGGTGTGATCTCGCGCGGCGGCCCCTCGGCCTCGGACTCGAGGATGATGCCTTTGACCTGCCCCGCACGCAGCGGCAGCCGCAGGCGGAGGTCCCGATCGTCGGAAGGGCCGACACGGGCCGGGCGCTTCTCGCCCGCCGCCAAGACCGAGTGGACGGTGAGCCGGGCGCCGCCCTCGGCGACGAACGTCGCTTCCCCGTCGGTGAGCTCCAATTTGTGCGGCTGACGCCCGTAGTCGAACCGCGGCGAGATCTCGACGTCGAAGTCGACCTCGCCCCGGACGCAGCGGACCATCCGGACCAGCCGGTGAGTGCGCGTCGCCGTCGCCGTCTGGATCGGTGGCATGAAGTCGACCACCTCCCCGACCCCGCCCTCGCTCAGGAACCGGGTGATCAGAACCGCGGTGTCGGGGAAGTACATCTGCGTGGCCGTGTACGCCGAGCCCCGGGGAGCGATGCGGCAGCGCCCGCCGCCGTCGGCGTCGAGCAGGGACCCGAACACGCTGGGTGAGTCGAAACGCGGCACGCAAAACCAGTCGACCGCACCGTCGGCGCTGACCAGCGCCGCCGTCTGCAGGTCACCGATGAGGCCATGCTCCCCGATGGGTGGATAACGATCCACGATGTCCTCCTTGGATTTCTCGGCGTCCCGCCCGGCTCAGGGCCGGCGGACGATGGATGGGCGGCCCTTCTGGGCCTGCGCTTCGTAGTAGCGGGTGGCGCGTCGGCCCAGCGCCACGATCAGCGACAGCTCGGTGAGCAGGCCGAAGAGGCTCACCAGAATCCGGACCACGGGCTTCGACCCTTCGCGGATGCAGCCTCCGGGAGCCAGGCGGCGGGGCTCGAGGGATCGTCTGCCCGTTCGGTCCGCTGACCTCGCGGCGGACCGACGACGGACGCCAAGGCCTCCCGGACGGGCACGCTTCGTATCACGCCGGGGCCTCGATCGCGCCGTCCCCGGCCGAATGGCCGAGGGCGACCCGCAGGTCGACACGTTGGTCCAGGTGAGCCTCGGCCGTCGTGCAGGCATGTCCCCGTGCGGCCGTGGGACGGCGAGCCCCCGCTGGCTCTCGCCTGCGTCGGGTTCGTGTACGCCGCGGGAATGTTGCGATCGGTCTCGGCAATGACCGGGCGAACGAGGTCGTGGGGGCGGACCATGATGGTCTCCCGCAGGCGAATCGGCACGAGCTCGACGCTAGGGGGCCCTTCGGGTTCCTGAATCACCGAAATCCCCAGTGCTGGCCCGAGCGCGCTCCAGCAATGCCTCTCGCGGGAACAGGCACATTCCACCGACATCGCAGTGGTCCCGGCGAGCGAGAAAGCATCCTGTACGGAAGACCGGCCGGACGCCGATGGGCTGCCAGCTGAAGTCACCGTTCCCGATCGGACCCGGCCGGCATCCTCCCGCCGCCCGTCGGCCGCGCCCACCGGGGCATCCGCGTCGGCCCCGGGACCGGCTGGTGCACTACGGCTTTCACTGATTCGAGGCCACGGTCGACGTTCCTAACTTCGGTGGGCGATCACCGCAGCAAGCGGAGATCAGCTACGAAGGAGATGGACATGAACGACCAAGAACTGATGGCCAACGTCATCGACGAG
>JAODNJ010000421.1 GCA_025465155.1 Frankiales bacterium | reverse complement strand
CGTCGTCCGGGCTCACCCGTCCGGGCTACCGGGGGGTCACCCGAACGGCCGAATCCCGCCCATTCGGGGGAGATCCCCTCCGAAGCCTGGTGGACCGGGGACCCGAAGCCGGATGGTGACGCTGAGCACTCGACCCGTTGCCGAAAGTGGCGGAAGGGCAGGCCGACGATCAGGAGGGGAGGACCGTGTCAGCCACGAGCGCATCTGTAGAGCCGCGTGTGCCGGCGGAGGTCGTCTCCTCCGTCTTCCACAGCGCCACGGTCACCGACTCGACCGCCATCCTCGTGGCGGAGGCCTCGGACACCAGCCAGCGGATCAGCTGGGGCAACGAGGGGGCGGTCAAGCTCCTCGGCTACGCGCTCGAGGACCTGCGCTGCCTGCCGGTGGAGGGCCTGCTGCCCTCGCTGCGGGGTGGGGAGATGCGGCTGCTCCTGCGCCGGGAGCGCATGGTCCGCATGACCCTCCCCGTGCGGACCGCGAGCGGTGTCGTCGTCGACGCCGTCGTCGTCTCCACCCCGTCGCCCAGCGGCCGGATGTGGACGCTGCGAATCGTCTCGGCCGCCAACGAGCAGGAGCGGGCGCTGCGTGCCACCGCCGACGCGCACGAGCGCCGGTTCTCCACCCTGACCGAGCGCTCGCCGATCCCGACACTGCTCTCCGAGCAGGGCATGCGGCTGGCGCACGTCAACGACGCGTTCTGCAGCCTGGTCGGCCAGCAGGCCGAGCAGCTGCTGGGCACCGGCTGGATGAGGACGGTTCACCCGGAGGACCTGGACGCGGTCATCGAGCAGGTGGCCGCGGTCCTCGACGGCGGCGACCGCGAGGCGCAGGCACGCCTGGTGCGGGACGACGGCACGGTCCGGACGACGGTCATCCGCTTCGCCCATCTGTTCACCCCCGGTGTCGGCGCGGGCTTCGTCGGCACGATCGAGGACATCACCGAGCGGCTGGCGTTCGAGGCGCAGCTGGCGCACCAGGCCAACCACGACCCGCTGACCGGTCTGCCCAACCGCACCCTGCTGGCGGAGCACGTCGCGGAACGCTTCACCCCCGGCGACAGCGGCCTCGCCTGCCTCTTCCTCGACCTGGACAACTTCAAGGTGGTGAACGACTCCCTCGGTCACGCCGCCGGTGACGAACTCCTGGTGGAGGTCGCCACGCGTCTGCGGGCCACGGTGCGGCCCGGCGACCTGGTCGCGCGGTTCGGCGGCGACGAGTTCGTCGTCGTCTGCGAGGGGGTGGGCGAGGACGACGCCGTGACCCTCGCCGAGCGGATCGGCGTGGCGCTGACCCGACCGGTCCGCCTGGGCGGCGTCGACATTCGTCCCGGGGCCAGCGTGGGCGTGACCGTGCAGACTGCGGAACACACCGGCGCCGAGGAGCTCATCCGCGACTGCGACATCGCGATGTACCAGGCGAAGGCCGGCGGCAAGGGACGGATCACCGTTCTGGACCAGCACGGCCGCGCCGAGGCCCGCGACAAGCTGCGCCTCGTGGCAGAACTCCGCGACGCCATCGAGCGGCGCGAGATCACGCTGCTCTACCAACCCATCTTCAGCACGGAGGACGGCGTCCCGGTCGCCGTCGAGTCGCTGGCCCGCTGGCGCCACCACGAGCGGGGTCCGATCAGCCCGACCACGTTCGTGCCGCTCGCGGAGGAGAGCGGGCTGATCGTGCCGCTCGGCCTCCTCGTGCTGGACGAGACCTGCCGCCAGCTGGCCGAGTGGGACCGCCTGCTCGGCCCGGCCGCGCCGGGCAGGGCCAACGTGAACGTGTCCGCGCTGCAGCTCGACGAGAACCTGGTCGGCCACGTCGAGTCGGCCCTGCGGCGCCACCGGCTGCCACCTGAGCGGCTGTCGGTCGAGATCACCGAGTCTGCCCTGATGAAGGACCCGAGCGCCGCCCGGGGCATCCTCGAACAGCTGCGGGCCATCGGCGTGCAGCTGGCCATCGACGACTTCGGCACCGGTTACTCGTCGCTGGCGTACCTGCGCCACCTGCCCGTGGACTGCCTGAAGGTCGACCGGTCGTTCGTCGCCGAGCTGGCCGACGGTCACGCCGAGATCGCCACCGCTGTCGTCGCCCTGGCCGGCAACCTCAACCTCTCCACCGTGGCCGAGGGGGTCGAGACCGCCGAGCAGGTGGCGCAGCTCGCCCGCCTCGGCGCCACCTACCTGCAGGGCTTCGGCCTCGCCCAGCCCATGACCGGTGAAGCCACCGCCGGCTGGTTCGCCGAGCGGCTCGGCACAGGGGCACCCGTCCCCGCCGACGAGGCCGCCCGGTGACCGTGATGCCCTTCCCCGGATCCGGAGCCACCGTGACGCCCCCGACCCTTGCCGCCGCTCCCTCGTTCGACATCGAACGGGTCCTGGCCAGCATCGAGACGATGTCCGCGCAGCGCCCCGTCGCCGCGCAGATCGTGTCGGTGGCCAACTCCGACGACACCGACGCGAAGGCCCTGTCCCGGATCCTGGCCGGTGACGTCGCGCTGGCCGGTCGGGTGATGAAGCTGGCCAACTCCGCCTACTTCGGCATGCGGGGCCGGGTCACCTCGCTGCAGTTCGCGGTGACCGTGGTGGGGTTCACCACGGTGCGCACGATGGCGACGGTGGCGCTGACCAACCTCGACGACGAGTCACGGCTGCCCGAGAACTTCTGGGACATCAGCACGAGCCTTGCCCTCGCGGCCGCGGCCCTCGCCCCCCGCTTCGGGGAGCGGCCGCAGGACGCGCTGTGCATCGGGCTCCTGGCCCAGATGGGCATCGCGCTGCTGCACCACAACGATCCGGAGGGCTACGCCGAGCTGGTCGCGTCGGAACCGGCCTTCTTCGGCCGGCGCACCGCCGAGGTCCAGCGCTACGGGATCCACGCCCTCCGGCTCACCGCCGTCGCGCTGGAGGAGTGGGGCTTCCCCCGCACGATGATGACGCCGCTGCAGAAGGTCGACGACCTCGACGCCTACGGCGGCGGGCTGCTGCGCGTGGCCTTCGAGGTCGCCGGCCGGCT
>JAODNJ010000403.1 GCA_025465155.1 Frankiales bacterium | reverse complement strand
TCTCAGCGAACTTCGCCGCCAGCGCGGTCCTGAACTCCTCGGTCATGCTCATGTCATCAGCATGCCACCCTACTCAACATATCCACGGTTAATTTACAGGCGAGCCCTAAGTTCCAGGCATTGGCGTTCAACGCACCTAAGGTTGGCCTTGCGGGAACGTCGTGCGGGGCGTGGGGCTGATGGGGCAGTGGGTGCTGTTGTGCCGTTGCGGGCGGCGCGCGAGCGACTCGGGGGACGTTTCGTACAATTCATTTGTATCGGGGGGCGTTCAGTACACAAGGGCACCGGACCGGCCAGCCCCAGCAGTCACACCGACACCACCTGCCCCACGGACACTGGCCTCTGGTCCAGTCCACGCGCCCCGGAGGACTGGACGCAAACGGCATAGTGTAGGAAACGGACGTCAGCGTTCGCTGTAGTGAAGTCTGGGTGAACAACGGGTATCCAACACCCCGTAAGGGGGACATTGTTCACTTTCCGCTCTCATAATTCCTGTCCGGTGCTCGTCCATCCGAGTGACAAGGGGTAGTGAGTGCGGCGCTCTGTGCGTACGGGCGGGATCGGGGCGATCGCCGTCCTCGTCGTGGCGGGCGCGGTGGTGGTCCTCTGGCCCGGTTCGGCCACCGCGAAGGATCCGGAGATCTCGGTATCGCGGTCTTCCTGCGGCCTGGGCTGGGAAGATCCGAAGCCGGGACCGCAGACCTTCGAGTTGCACAACACCGGCACCGTGACCGCCGAGGTCGACCTGATCGACCCGGGAACGGGGACCATCTTCGGTGAGGTCGAGGGCCTCGGCCCCGACACGACCCGCCCGATGGCTGTCACGTTGGGTAACGGTGAGTACGCCTTCCGCTGCTTGCCCGACGAAACGAGCGCGATCGTCGGACCCGTCTCGAAGGTGACCGGTGGCGCTGAGCGCTCCGGGCCGTCGGTCGTCCCGGTGACCAGCAACGATCTCCTCGCGCCGCTGAAGGCGTACACCGAGAAGGTGACAGCGGGCCTCGGCACGCTGATCACGGACACCGACAAGCTCAAGTCCGCAGTCCACTCGGGGGACCGGGCGGCGAGTCAGACAGCGTGGTTGACCGCGCATCTGTCCTACGAGCGGCTCGGCGCGGCCTACGACGCGTTCGGTGATTCCGACGGCGCGCTCAACGGAACCACCGCCGGTCTGCCCCGTGGAACGTCCGATCCGGGTTTCACCGGTTTCCACCGCCTCGAGTTCGGTTTGTGGCATGGCGAGCCGATGGAGGCTCTCGGCGCCGTCGTGGACCAGCTGGACACCGACGCGCGGAAGCTGCGGGAGGCCTTCCCCTCCTCACAGGTCGATCCCAACGACCTGGGCCTGCGCGCCCACGAGATCGTCGAGAACGCGCTGCAGTTCGAACTGACCGGCAAGACCGACTACGGCAGCGGCACCAACCTCGCCACCGCCCTGGCGAACCTCGACGGCACCCGTGCGGTGCTCGACGTCCTGCGGCCGCTGCTCATCCCTCGCTACCCGGCGCTGCCGACCGCGGATTCGTGGCTGGCCAGGGCTCAGGCGGCCATCCAGACGGCGCGGCAGGCCGACGGTTCCTGGACTCCGGTCACCCAACTGGCCCAGCCGCAGCGGCAGAAGATCAACGGAGATGTCGGCCAGCTGACCGAACTCCTCGCGCCGATCGCCGCCATCACCGAACCCCGGAGGGTCTCTTGAGTGCCGATCTGCCCCGGCGGGTTTTCCTCCGCCGAGCCGCGATGGGCGCTAGCGCGACCGCGGTCGGGGTGGCCGGTGCCGGCCTGGGCGTCACCCTCGCTCCGGCGGCTGACGCGAACGACTCGGCCGTGCCGTTCCACGGGGTCCACCAGGCGTCAATCCTCCGTGAGCCGCCCGGGCAGACGATCGTCGCCTCGTTCGACGTCATCGCTGAGAACAAGGCCGAACTCACGGCCCTCCTGCGCTCGATCACCGACCGGGCGCGGTTCCTCACCGCCGGAGGTTCCCCGGCGGCGCTCGGCATCACCGGTCCGCCCGCCGACTCGGGTGTACTGGGTCCCACCGTGCCCGCTGGTGACCTCTCGGTGATTGTCGGCGTCGGTTCGTCCCTGTTCGACGGGCGTTATGGGCTGGCGGACCGCAAACCCGCGAAGTTGAAGCCGATGACGACGTTCCCCAACGACGCGTTGGATCCAGCTGAGTGCCATGGTGATCTCAGTCTGACGCTGTCGGCCGCGAACGCGGACACGGTGGTGCACGCGTTGCGGGACATCGCTCGTGCGACTCGCGGCGGCATGCAGCTCCGTTGGAAGGTCAACGGTTTCAGCTCGCCACCGCGGCCTGACGGCACTCCCCGGAACCTTATGGGCTTCAAGGACGGCACCGCGAACCCCGTCCCGACCGACGCCGCCGAAATGGACCGGCTCGTCTGGGTCGCCGGCGGTGCGGGTGAGCCGTCGTGGACGGCGGGTGGCAGTTATCAGGTCGTGCGGGTGATCCGGATGCTCGTGGAGTTCTGGGACCGCGTTTCGCTCTCCGAGCAGGAGAACATGTTCGGGCGTCGCCGTGACACCGGCGCCCCACTCGACGGTGCCAAGGAAATGGACGTTCCGCAGTACGCGCAGGACCCGATCGGCACGGTGATCCCGCTGACCGCCCACATTCGCAAGGCCAACCCGCGCACCCCGGAGACCGATTCGAGCCGGATCCTGCGGCGGGCGGCGAACTACGACCGGGGTGTCGACGTCAACGGCAACCTCGACATGGGTCTGGTGTTCACCTGCTACCAGCAGGATACCGAACGCCAGTTCGAGGCGATCCAGACCCGGCTCGCCGACGAGCCGCTGGTCGACTACATTTCCCCGACCGGTGGGGGTTATTTCTTCGTGTTGCCCGGGGTGACCGGGCCCGAAGACCACTACGGCCGCGCTCTGCTCGGCTGAACAGCAAGAAAACAGTCCCCGCAACAGGGTTCATCACAGGAGGACCACAGTGGAAAAAAGACCCGGCAGGTGGCGACGTCGGCGACTTCTCGGTGCCGGCGCGCTGGCCTCCGTCGCGGCGCTCGTGGCGGTCTCCGCCTCGGCAGCCGGCGGGGCGGACGCGCAGCCGTTGCTGAGCCTGCGCCCCGACTGGACGCCCACGGCGACCCCGATCAAGCACGTGGTGGTCATCTTCGGCGAGAACATCTCGTTCGACCACTACTTCGGCACATACCCGAACGCGACCAACGCCGACGGCACGCCGTTCACCGCGGCGCGGAACACGCCCCAGGTGAACGGGCTGTCCCCGCAGCTGCTCAACAACAACCCGAACGCCTACAACCCGAAGCGGCTCGGTCCGGCCCAGGCGCTGACCTGCGACCAGGACCACGGCTACAGCTCGGAGCAGAAGGCGTTCAACGGCGGCAAGATGGACCAGTTCGTCGAGCACACCGAACGCGAAAAGTGCACCGGCCAGCCGGTGCTCTTCGGCGAGCCGGGCCTGGTGATGGACTACTACGACGGCAACACGGTCACCGGGATGTGGAACTACGCTCAGCACTACGCGATGAGCGACAACTCCTACAACACGACGTTCGGCCCGTCGACCCCGGGAGCGCTCAACCTGATCTCGGGGCAGACACACGGTGCGCAGGCGCTCACTTCGGTCACGCACCAGCCGACGACGGACGCGTACGCGGTTGCCTCGCCCAACGCCCAGGGCGTCGGAACCGTCATCAACGACCCGGACCCGGCGTATGACGACTGCTCGGACAAGAACCACACGGCCACGGACAACCTCGCCAGCATGGGGGGCCAGAACATCGGCGACCTGTTGAACCAGCGGGGCGTCAGCTGGGGCTGGTTCCAGGGCGGGTTCCGCCCGACGGGCAGCGCCAACGGGTTCGCCGTGTGCGGGCAGAAGCACGCCAACGTCGGCGGCCAGGCGTCCGTCGACTACAGCCCGCACCACGAGCCGTTCCAGTACTACAAGTCGACGGCCAACCCGAAGCACCTGGCCCCGAGCTCGGTCAAGGCGATCGGGCAGACGGATCAGGCGAACCACCAGTACGACACGTCGGACTTCGACGCGTCGCTCAAGGCGGGCTCGATGCCGGCGGTCAGCTTCCTGAAGGCCCCGGAGTACCAGGACGGCCACGCCGGCTACTCGGACCCGCTCGACGAGCAGCAGTTCGTCGCCGGTGAGATCAACAAGATCCAGGCGTCGCCGGACTGGCGTTCGACAGCGATCGTGCTGGCGTACGACGACTCCGACGGCTGGTACGACCACGCGAGCCAGCTCATCAACGGCTCTCAGGACTCCACGCAGGACGTCGGTCTCTGCACGGGCACGCCCACCGTGCTCGGACAGTACGCCGACCGCTGCGGCTACGGTCCGCGGCTGCCGCTCGAGGTGATCTCGCCGTACAGCAAGGTCAACTTCGTCGACCACACCCGTACCGACCAGACCTCGGTTCTGAGCTTCATCGAGGACAACTGGTTCACCGGCAAGATCGGCGACCACTCGTTCGACACGCGGTCCGGTGGGCTGTGGAACATGTTCAACTTCTGGTGGCCGCAGGCCAAGAAGGTCACGCTCGACCCGAAGTCGGGTGCGGTCGTCCACACCAGTTGGTAGTGGCTAGACGCGTTCGCTGACGGACTGCTCTCACTGACAGTTAAAACGCCTGAAGGGGACTTTTCACGCATTCTGAGCGTGGAAGGTCCCCTTCTTGTCATTGAGCTAGAGTTCCGGCGGATTCTTGAGGCCAGTGTGAACAGGGAGACGTGAGTGCCGGACGGGCGCGCTGGCCTCGCCCGCCGCGCTCGTCGCAGTCTCGGCTTCCGCGGCACCAGGGCTCACGAGACGACTGCGTCACAGCGGGGTGGCCAGGAGGTGTCGTCATGGGGCATAGTGGCCGAGCTGATCAACTGATCATCACACGACGAGCACGAAAGCGAGGTGAGCGGCACATGCCGGAAGACAGTCCTGAGAAGACCGGACGGAACCGAAGCGCCGCTCCTTCGCGGGTTCTTCCCTAGCCCAGCGGCTGGCTCGTCCCGGTCTTCTTCCTGTCTGGCCTTGTGTACGCACGCCAGAAAAGAGCCGGAACCATGAACACCTTCGAAATGCTGCTGCGCGTCGGAACCGGGGTCGGACTGGGCGCGGTGATCGGGTTCGAGCGTCAGTACCGCGCCCGGATGGCGGGGCTGCGCACCAACGCCCTCGTCGCGATCGGTGCCACCCTGTTCGTCCTCCTGTCGGCCCACGGCTTCTCCGGTCTGTCCTCGCAGGGCGACCCCACGCGCGTCGCCGCGCAGATCGTGTCGGGCATCGGATTCCTTGGTGCGGGAGTGATTCTTCGTGACGGCCTCAATGTCCGCGGGCTCAACACCGCCGCGACCCTGTGGTGCTCCGCGGCCATCGGCTCGCTGGCCGGGGCGGGGCTGTACCAGATCGCGCTGGCGGGAACGGTCGTCATCGTCGGCGTCAACGTCGGCCTGCGGGCCCTCGGGCGCGTCGTCGACCGGCGTCCCGACACCGGCGACGAAGTCCCGACGCAGTACCTGTTCGAGGCTGTCACCCGTGACGACGCCGAAGCCCACGTGCGTGCACTGCTCGTCCAGGCGTTGACCCGCACGGACTTCCGGCTGCTGTCGGTGCTGAGCACAGACCTGCCCGACCAGCACTCGGTTGAAGTCCGCGCCGCGCTCGTCGGCGACCAGCGCGACGACGCCCAGATGGAGTCCGCCGTCAGCCGCCTGTCCCTCGAGCCGTCCGTCACCAGCGTCCGCTGGGAAGTCACGGTCCCAGTGTGAGGCACGAACGTGGAACTCGCGTCCGTGGCCAGGCAACTCACGTCACTAGCCGGCAAACTCGCGTCCATGGAGTGAGTTTGCCGGTGACGCATGTGAGAGTTTTCGAGGAAGAGGCTTGCCGTGTGCGTCTGGGCATAGACGACCGGGGGTACCTCGGTGAAGGTCATGAACCGGAAGGAACCGCCGAACATCCCGATCGGCGCCGCTGAGGCCGGGATGACCAGGATTCGACACCTGGGCAGCGAACTGGTCAAGATCAGATGCAATACCTGCTCGTGCCTGAGCTGCGAGCTGCCGACGAGCGAGCGAAGCGCGTGCTCGTGGACATAGAAGGTCAGGCGAGTGGACCAGGGTCGGTTGAAGATCACCTGCCGGGCCAGTCGTGCGTTCACCCTCGACTCGAACGCCGTTCCGCCTGAGTTCTTGCCCCACCGCAGCAGCTCGCGAACATACGGCTCAGTTTGCGGAAGTCCGGGGATGACCACGAGCTCGTAGGTGACGATTCCGTCGGCCGTGGTTTCGAGGGTGATCAGCGACAGCAGCTCGTCCGGCAGTTTGTCGCCGTGGGGGTGAAGCCGGTAGCCGTGAAGGCCACCTTCACAGCGTCTGACGCTGTGAAGGTGGCCTTCACGTCCAGCTGAAAACCCTTACGCGCGGGTCATCTTGCGGAGGACGTACTGCAGGATGCCGCCGTTGCGGTAGTAGTCCGCCTCGCCGGGGGTGTCGATGCGGACGTCGGCCTCGAACTCGACCTTCGTGCCGTCGGTCTTCGTCGCGGTGACGTGCACGGTCCGCGGCGTGGAGCCGTCGTTCAGGGCCGTGATGCCGGAGATGTCGAACGTCTCCGTGCCGTCGAGGTGCAGCGACGACGCCGACTCGCCCGCCGGGAACTGCAGCGGGATGACGCCCATGCCGATCAGGTTCGACCGGTGGATGCGCTCGAACGACTCGGTGATCACCGCGCGCACGCCCAGGAGCGAGGTGCCCTTGGCCGCCCAGTCACGCGACGAACCGGAGCCGTACTCCTTGCCGCCCAAGACAACCAGCGGGATGTCCTGCGCGGCGTAGTTCTGCGCGGCGTCGTAGATGAACGCCTGCGGGGAACCTTCCAGCGTGAAGTCGCGGGTGTAACCGCCCTGGACGTCGTCCAGCAGCTGGTTGCGCAGCCGGATGTTGGCGAACGTGCCGCGGATCATCACTTCGTGGTTGCCTCGGCGTGAGCCGAACGAGTTGAAGTCCTTGCGGTCGATGCCATGCTCGTTGAGGTACTGCCCGGCCGGGGTGCCCGGCTTGATCGCGCCGGCGGGGGAGATGTGGTCGGTGGTGACCGAGTCGCCCAGCTTCGCCAGCACACGCGCGCCGGCGATGTCGGTGACCGGTGACGGCTCCGCCTTCATGCCGTCGAAGTACGGGGGCTTCCGCACGTAGGTGGACTCGGCGTCCCAAGCGAACGTCTTGCCCTCAGGCGTCGGCAGTGCCTTCCAGCGGTCCCCGCCGTCGAACACGTCGGCGTAGTCCTTGGTGAACATCTCCTGGGTGATCGAGGAGTCCATCGTCTCCTGGATCTCCTGCGGTGACGGCCAGATGTCCTTCAGGAAGACGTCGTTGCCATCGGTACCCTGGCCGAGCGGCTGGTGCTCGAAGTCGAAGTCCATCGTCCCGGCGAGCGCGTACGCGATGACCAGCGGCGGCGAGGCCAGGTAGTTCATCTTGACGTCCGGATTGATCCGGCCCTCGAAGTTCCGGTTGCCCGAGAGCACAGCGACCCCGGTGAGGTCGTTCTCCTGGATCGCGGCGGAGATCTCGTCCGACAGCGGGCCCGAGTTGCCGATACACGTGGTGCAGCCGTAGCCGACCAGGTGGTAGCCCAGCTTCTCCAGGTACGGCCAGAGACCGGCCTTGTTGTAGTAGTCCGTGACGACCTGCGAGCCCGGCGCCATCGACGTTTTGACCCACGGCTTCACCGCGAGGCCCTTGTCGACCGCGTTGCGCGCGAGCAGTGCCGCGCCCAGCATCACCGACGGGTTGGACGTGTTGGTGCACGAGGTGATCGACGCGATCACCACGGCGCCGTGATCGAGCACGAACTCGCCGCGGTCGCTCGTCTTGACCGTGACCGGCTTCGACGGGCGGCCGTGCGCGCCGTTCGCGGCGGACTGCAGCACCGGCACGGCGTCGTCCTCGGCGAAGGACAGCGACGGCGAGTCGCTCGCGGGGAAGGACTCCTCGGAGGCCTCGTCGACCTTCGTGTGCGGGGTGAGGTCCTCACCCTCGACGTAGTCGTGCACCGACTTGCGGAACGCCGACTTCGCGTCGGTCAGTTCGATGCGGTCCTGCGGGCGCTTCGGGCCGGCGATCGACGGGACGACCGTGGAGAGGTCGAGCTCGATGTACTCGGAGTACGTCGGCTCGTGCGCGGCGTCATGCCAGAGGCCCTGTTCTTTGGCGTAGGTCTCCACCAGCGCGACCTGCTCGGCCGAGCGGCCGGTGAGCTTGAGGTAGCGCATGGTCTCGTCGTCGATCGGGAAGATCGCGGCGGTCGAGCCGAACTCGGGGCTCATATTGCCGATGGTCGCGCGGTTCGCCAGCGGGACAGCGCCGACACCCTCGCCGTAGAACTCGACGAACTTGCTGACCACACCGTGCTTGCGGAGCATCTCGGTGATGGTGAGGACGACGTCGGTGGCGGTGACGCCGACCGGGATCTCACCGGTCAGCTTGAAGCCGACGACGCGCGGGATGAGCATCGAGACGGGCTGGCCGAGCATGGCCGCCTCGGCCTCGATACCGCCGACGCCCCAGCCCAGCACGCCCAGGCCGTTGACCATGGTGGTGTGCGAGTCGGTGCCGACACAGGAGTCGGGGTAGGCCTGGCCGCCCCGGGACATCACCGTGCGCGCGAGGTGCTCGATGTTGACCTGGTGCACGATGCCGGTGCCCGGCGGGACGACCTTGAACTCGTCGAAGGCGCCCTGGCCCCAGCGCAGGAACTGGTAGCGCTCGCGGTTGCGCTCGTACTCGATCTCGACGTTGCGCTCGAAGGCGTCGGGGGTGCCGAAGACGTCGATGATGACCGAGTGGTCGATGACCAGCTCGGCGGGCGCGAGCGGGTTGACCTTGTCCGGGTCGCCGCCGAGGTCGGTGACGGCCTCGCGCATGGTGGCGAGGTCGACGACGCAAGGGACACCGGTGAAGTCCTGCATGATCACCCGGGCCGGGGTGAACTGGATCTCGATCGACGGCTCGGCGCTCGGGTCCCAGTTGCCCAGCGCGCGGATGTGGTCGGCGGTGATGTTCGCGCCGTCCTCGGTCCGCAGCAGGTTTTCGAGCAGGATCTTCAGGCTGTACGGAAGACGCTCGGCGCCTTCGACCTTGTTGAGGCGGAACACCTCGTAGGAGGCGTCGCCGACCTTCAGCGTGTCGCGAGCGCCGAAGCTGTCCTTGCTGGCAGGTGCAGTCACGTCTAACTCCAGTGGCATGGACTCGTCCGGCCGCGGTCCGTGGTGCTCGCGGGCGGTGGGTCCCGGGTCAGTTCGGGTGGTCAGTTCTGGTCGATGTCCGACCGTCAGTGCTAGGCCGTCGGGGCGGCCGGACCGAGTGTTGCGTACCCCCACCGTAGGTCCCGATGCGGGATGGCACACCTCGTTCGTCCTCCCAAACAGTACGCGCGTCCTTTTTTAACTTCAAGGGGACTCGCCGTCGCGGACACACCTCTCGTTGACCCGTTGGGGACATCCCCCGTCGGAGGGTCCCCTGAATGGGGGAAATGAGGCGTACGGTGCGTAAGTTTCTTGTGGGACATCTGATGATGGTGTGACAGTGGAGCAACAGTCGGTAACGACTGCGCGGGGCTGTCCGTGCCAAAGCGGGTTCTAGCGGAAGAACGAGAGGTGGAGGCCGTGCGCAGGACAACGCGTGAGGTCGTCCGCTGGCTGACCGCCGGCGCACTGGGCCTGGTGTTTCTGGTCGCCACGGCCCAGGTCAGCGCGGCCGTGCCGCCGCCTCCGCCGAACCCCAGCGACTCCCAGATCAGCGCCGGCCAGGCCGCCGCCAACGCGAAAGCGGGCGAGGTCGGCAAGCTCACGAACCAGCTCGCCCAGGCCGAAGACCGGCTCTCTGGGCTGCAGGACGACGTCGAGCTCAAGCTAGAGCAGGCGAACAAAGCGCTGGTCGACATGCAGACCGCGCAGGACGCCGCGTCGCAGGCCGAGCAGGACGCCCAATCCGCGCGGGTCGAATCCGACGCCGCCGCCGGTGACATCGAAAAGGCGCGGACGGCGGTCGACAAGTTCGTCGCCGGCAGCTACCAGCAGGGCAGCACGATCGGGTCGATGTCGGCGTACCTCGGCGCCACCGACCCGAAGGACCTGCTGGCCAGGGCGCAGCTGCTCAACGCCGTCGGCGGTACCGAGCTGAACGCGCTGCAGGTCATGGAGCAGGCGCAGACGGCCAAGGCCAACAAGGACGCCTCGGCCCGCAAAGCGCTCCAGAACGCCCAGGAGAAGAAGGCGGCTGCCCAGCGGGCCAAGGGCAACGCCGATTCCGCGACGGCGTCGGCGCGGCGCGCGCAGAGCACGCAGCAGACTCAGAACGCGCAGCTCGAGGCCAACAAGACCACTGTCGAACAGCAGTTGTACGCGGCGCAGTCCACGGTCAGCGGGTTACAGGGGCAGCGTCAGCGCTACGACGACTGGGTCGCGCAGAAGCAGCGTGAAGACGAACAACGCGCCCAGCAGGCGGCGTTGACGGCCAGCCACAACTCTGGTGGCGGCAGCCAGGCTCACGGCGGCGGGTCGTCGGCGCCGGTCGGGGCGGGTGTCGAGGCCGTCATCGCGCGGGCGCTGTCCAAGCTCGGCATGCCCTACGCCTGGGGCGGCGGCAACGCCAGCGGCCCGAGCCGCGGTATCCGCGACGGCGGGGTCGCCGACGAGTACGGCGACTACAACAAGATCGGCTTCGACTGCTCGGGCCTGATGATGTACGCCTTCGCCGGGGTCACCTCCCTGCCGCACTACAGCGGTTACCAGTACACCGCGGGTCGTCAGGTGCCGCTGTCGCAGATGCGGCGCGGCGACATGATCTTCTACGGCGGGTATGGCGGCATCCACCACGTCGCGCTGTACCTCGGCAACGGTCAGATGGTCGAGGCGCCGGAGTCCGGTCTGCGGGTGCGCATCGCTCCGGTTCGCTACGGCGGGATCATGCCGTACGCGACCCGGCTGATCGGCTGACGCCGCCTGGCTTCTCCTGGGCACTTGCTCACAGGCCGCGGATGGCGGGTTCCTCCGTGACGGTCTCGCCGCGGTCCGGCTCGATGCGGTCGATCACTTGCGCGCTCCATGCCCGGATGGTCGCGGCCAGCTCGGGTGTGAGTGAGTCGAGGAAGTAGCGGCGGATGTTGCCGGCGTGCCCGCGGATGGCGCTCTGCGCGATGCGGCGCTGCGCGAGGCGCCCGGCCACTCGGTGTTCTGCTACTGCGCGGGCACCGCCGGCGAGCTGGATATCGCGGCGGAAATCAAGCGTGTGCGGTCGCAGCTGCCCGACGACGGCATGGCGCTGGGCCTGCGCGGCCCGCAACTGACCACAAGGGACACCACTGCCGCCGACGTCGCGCTGGCGAGGGAACTCGGGCTGCGAGTGAGTGTGCACGTGCACGGCGCTGCCGACTGGCCCAGTGGTCGCCGCCCGATCGACGACTGCCCGTCCGCCGGCGGTGACATGTTCGCCACCATGCGCACCGCTTTCGCCGTGCAGCGCGGCCTGGACGGCGGGCTCACGGCCTGGACGCCCGGACAGGCAGCATCACCGTCGGCAAGGACGCAGACCTGATCCTGCTCGACGCCGAGGATCTCTCGGTCTTCCCGGTCGGAAACCCCGTCGGCACGATCGTCGCCGCCGGCCATCCCGGTCTGGTGGACAGCGTGTTCGTCGCGGGAAAGGCGGTCAAGCGGAATGGCCGGCTGCTCGGGGTAGACCTACCGGCGTTGCGCGCACGGCTGCTGGCGTCTCGCGATCGGATCGCCGCGGCCGCCGGCGTCCCGATCGACGGATCGTGGATGCCTCCGACACGATGAGCGCACCCAGGCCCTGAACAGGTGTCGGATGTCGCGCGGCCGTCAGGCGGGCACGTGTTCGACGCCGCCGCACCAGACGCCGCGGATCCTGCGCGTGGCGCTGATGTCGTGCACCGGGTCGCCGTCGATGAGCACCAGGTCGGCGCGGTAACCGGGGGCGATTACCCCGCGGTCGTCGAGACCGAAGTGCCGTGCGGGCAGCACGGTGGCGGAGCGCAGGGCGTCGAGGGTGCTCAGTCCGGCGTCGACGAGCAGTTCCAGTTCGCGGTGCAGGCTGTCGCCGTGGCTGATCGCCGCGGGCACACCGGGCGCGGAGTTCGCGTCGGTGCCGGCGAGGATCGGCACACCGGCACGATGCAACTGGGCCACACTGGCGCGTGAGGCTTCGTAGTCGGCGCCGGGCGGCGCCGACTGGGCGATGATGCCCTCCATCATGGCGAGGGTGGGCACGACGATCCGCCTGTCGGTCCGCATCCGCGCCGCCGTCTCGACGTCCATGGCGAGGTCCATCGGCACGTGGGTCAGTACGTCGACGCCCGCCTTCAGCGCCATCTCCACCGCCGGCCGGGCAGCGGCGTGGGCGACGACCAGCAGCCCCCGCTCACGGGCGGCCGCGACGAGCGCTGCCAGGGTGGCGTGGTCGTGGCTCGGTGCGGGGTCGCCGACGACGATCTTGAGGTAGTCGGAGCCCTCGGCCACCCGGGCTTCGACGAACTTCTCCGCCTCGCCGGCGTCGCGTACTACGCCGAGCTCGCCGAGCAGCGGGATGTGCGAGTGCGGGCTTCCCGGCGCGATCGCGGGGACGCCCGCGCTGCGGATATCGGTGAGGCCGTGTAGGCCGCGCAAGGAGTCGACGAACTCGTGCGGCGCCGAGCCCATGTCGAGTGCGGTGGTCACGCCGAACTCCCGCAGCCGCTCCAGGTCCGGCCGGCCGCTGAGGTGCACGTGGGCGTCGATCAGGCCGGGCAGCAGCACCGCACCGCCGCCGTCGACCACCCGCGCGCCGGCGGCGTCGGCCGTGATCCGGCCCTGGTCGATCACGACCGTCTCCGGGGACAGCAGCCGCGTCCCGTCGAAGACCCGGACGTTGGTCAGGGCGGTTTTCCCGTTCGGCGACATCATGGCCTTCCCGCGGTGGTGGTGACGTTGTGCATGATTGTGCAGTCCGACTGTGGGCGCCTAGCCGTGGTATCCGCATCAGCGCGGAAGGCCGGGCATACTCGCCCGATGAGCGTGGATTTCCCGGAACCGACCGTCCCTGCTTCGTCGAGGGGCGAAGTCTTCCTCGGTTACTTGGACTACTTCCGTTCGCAGGTCCTGGACAAGGTCGAGAGCCTTCCGGCCGGCGCACTGCGTCAGAGCGGCCTTCCGTCGGGATGGACGCCGTTGGAGCTACTCAAGCACCTGACCTTCGTCGAGCTGCGGTGGATCGAATGGGGGTTCGAGGGCCGCGAGGTCGCCGAGCCGTGGGGGGACCGCCGTGACGACCGCTGGTACGTCGCTCCCGAGGAGACGCTCGACGAACTGAGCGCGGCGCTGCGCTCCCGGGCGGCGCATACCAGGGCCGTCGTCGTCGACGCCGCCGACCTCGCCGCGATCGGCAAGCCAGGCCCGCGCTGGAACGGCGGCGAGCCGCCGCCTCTTGAGCGCGTGCTCTTCCACCTGGTGCAGGAGTACGCGCGGCACGTCGGGCACTTGGACATCGTCGCCGAGCTCGCCGGCGGGCAGGTTGGGGAGTAATGGCCGGCACGGAAGTCGCCGGCGGAATCATCGTGGCGGGCGGAGCGGCCCGCCGGCTTTCCGGTGTGGACAAGTCCGTTCTGGTGGTCGGTGGGAAGTCTCTGCTGGCGAGGGCGATCGAAGCGCTGGGCGAGGTGAGCCCGATCGTGGTGGTCGGGCCGGAGCGCGCCGGTTTCCCCGGGGTGGTGTGGACGCGGGAGGCTGAGCCGGGCAGCGGACCGGTGGCCGCGCTCGCAGCCGGTCTCGACGCCTTGGAGACCGGGGCAGAGGGCCTTGTCGTCGTCCTCGCCGCGGACCTCGCCGGAGTTCGCCGGTCCACTGTGGACAAGGTGGTCGCGGCGGTGGGCCGGGCGGATGGCGCGGTGCTCGTCGACGACACGGGCCACCGGCAGTGGCTCATCGGCGCCTGGCGCGCCGGTTCACTGCGGCGGGCGCTGCCCGAACGGGTGGCAGGCGCGTCGCTGCGCCGGATGCTCGGCGGGCTGGAGATCGTCGAGGTGCTCGCCGAGCAGGGGGAGAGCGCCGACATCGACACGCCGGAGGATCTAGACCGCTTTACCCCCGTCATACCGTGAGTCCGGTTGGCTACCGTCGCGTACAGACGCGTTCCAGTACCGTGCGCGAGCACCAGTGATCATCAGCGAGGAGGCACCGTGACCGAGCCCGGCTACGCCGAGGGCGCAGGCGGCCAGCAAGCCGGAACGCCAGCGCGGGACGCCCAGTTGCTGGAGCGGACCGTGTTCGAGGTCAAGCGGGTGATCGTCGGCCAGGACAGGCTGGTCGAGCGCATGCTCGTCGGGCTGCTGGCCAAGGGCCACATGCTGCTCGAAGGAGTCCCCGGGGTCGCGAAGACCCTCGCGGTCGAAACCTTCGCCAGGGTGGTCGGCGGCACGTTCTCCCGCCTGCAGTTCACCCCGGACCTGGTGCCCGCCGACATCCTCGGCACCCGGATCTACCGCCAGGGCGCCGAGCGGTTCGACGTCGAGCTCGGCCCGGTCGTGGCGAACTTCGTCCTCGCCGACGAGATCAACCGCGCGCCGGCGAAGGTGCAGTCGGCGATGCTCGAGGTGATGGCCGAGCGGCACGTGACCATCGGCGGCAAGACCTTCCCGATGCCCGACCCGTTCCTGGTCCTCGCCACGCAGAACCCGATCGAGAACGAGGGCGTCTACCCGCTTCCCGAGGCGCAGCGCGACAGGTTCCTGTTCAAGATCCTGGTCGAGTACCCCACGGCCGAGGAAGAACGCGAAATCGTCTACCGGATGGGTGTCACTCCGCCGGAGCCGCACGAGGTGTTGAGCCCGCAGGAGCTGGTGCGGCTGCAGGGTGTCGCCTCGCAGGTGTTCGTGCACCACGCGCTCGTCGACTACGTCGTCCGTGTCGTGCTGACGACCCGTACCCCGAACGAGCACGGCCTGGCCGACGTCGCGGGCTGGGTGTCGTACGGTGCCTCGCCGCGCGCGAGCCTCGGCATCATCGCCGCGTCCCGCGCGCTGGCCCTGATCCGCGGCCGCGACTACGTGCTGCCGCAGGACGTCGTCGACGTCGTCCCGGACGTGCTGCGCCACCGGCTCGTGCTGTCCTACGACGCGCTCGCCGACGGCGTGCCGATCGACCACATCATCACCCGCGTCCTGCAGACCGTCCCGCTGCCCCAGGTCTCCGCCCGCCCGCAGGGGGGTTCGGGGCAGCCGGTGCCGGCGGGTGTGCCGGGCCGGTAGTGGCGACCGTGAAGGACGATCAGGGGCGCCCGTCCTGGGCGCCGCCGGTGTTGCGCGGCGAGCGGCTCGAGGCCGGGCTGCGCACGCTGGAGCTCGAAGTCCGCCGACGCTTGGACGGACTCCTGCAGGGCAACCACCTCGGCCTGGTGCCGGGGCCGGGCTCGGAGCCGGGTGAAGCACGCCCGTACCAGCCCGGCGACGACGTGCGCCGGATGGACTGGGCGGTCACCGCGCGCACCACGACCCCGCACATCCGCGAGACCGTCGCGGACCGCGAACTGGAGACCTGGGTGGTCGCCGACCTGTCGGCCAGCCTGGACTTCGGCACCGCGCTGTGCGAGAAGCGCGACCTCGTCGTGTGCGCGGTCGCCGCGATCGCGCATCTGACCGGCGGCGGTGGCAACCGGCTCGGCGCGTTGATCTCCACCGGTTCCGACGCGGTGCGCGTACCGGCCCGGGGCGGGTTACCGCACGCCAGGGGCATGGTGCGGAAGCTCGCGGAGACGCCGAGAGCGCCCGAAGGCACCCGAGGCGACCTCGCCGCGGCGGTCGAGCAGTTGCGTCGTCCGCCGAGGCGCCGCGGCCTGGCCGTGGTCATCTCGGACTTCCTGGGCGACACGACGTGGCAGGGTCCGCTGCGCGCGTTGTCGTCGCGCCACGAACTGATCGGGATCGAGATCGTCGACCCGCGCGATGTGGACCTGCCCGACGTCGGCACGGTCGTACTGGCCGACCCGGAAACCGGGAAGCAGCGCGAAGTGCACGCTTCGGCGTTGCTGCGTAAGGAGTTCGGCGCGGCCGCGCACGCGCACCGGCAGGAAGTGGCCGCCGCGCTGCGCCGTGCCGGAGCCGGGCACCTGGTGCTGCGGACGGATTCGGACTGGATCGCGGACATGGTGCGGTTCGTCGTCGCGCGCAAGCGCCGCTGGTCGGGGGGAGTGGCGTGAGCCTGTCGGGTTTCGCGGCGCCGTGGTGGTTCCTGCTGCTGCTGGCGGTGGCCGCGCTCGTCGCGGGGTACGTCCTCGTGCAGCGGTCGCGGCGCCGGCGCACCATGCGGTTCGCCAATCTGGAGCTGCTGGACAAGGTCGCGCCGAAGCGTCAGGGCTGGATCCGGCATGTGCCGGCGGCGCTGATGATCGTCTCGCTCATCGTTCTGACGGTGTCGCTGGCCGGTCCGACCGCGGAGCAGAAGGTGCCACGCAACCGTGCCACGGTGATGCTGGTGATCGACGTTTCGTTGTCGATGGAGGCAACCGACGTCGCTCCGACACGGCTGAAGGCGGCACAGGAAGCGGCGACGCAGTTCGCGCAGGGCCTCACCCCGGGCGTCAACCTCGGCCTGATCTCGTTCGCCGGCACGGCGACCGTGCTCGTCGCGCCGACGACCGAGCGCACCGGCGTGGTCAAGGCGATCGACAACCTGAAGCTCGCGCAGTCGACAGCCACCGGTGAGGGGATTTTCTCCGCGCTGCAGCAGATCGACACGTTCTCGTCGGTGGTCAGCGGGGTCGACGGACCGCCGCCGGCCCGGATCGTGTTGATGAGCGACGGCAAGCAGACCGTGCCGCGCGACGAGTCCGATCCGCGTGGTTCGTACACCGCCGCGCAGGCCGCGAAGCAGCAGGGCGTGCCCATCTCGACCATTTCGTTCGGCACCTCGCACGGCGCGGTGATGATCGAGGGCCAGCAGCAGGAAGTCGCCGTCGACGACGCGTCGTTGCAGGAGATCGCGCGCCTTTCGGGCGGGGACTTCCACAAGGCGGTGACGGCCGAGCAACTGAAGGCCGTCTACGCGACGCTCGGCGAGCAGATCGGCTACGAGCTCAAGGACACCGACGCGAGCAGGTCGTGGATCATCCTGGGCACCCTGCTGCTGCTGGCGGCCGCGGGCAGCTCACTGGTGATCGGTCAGCGCCTGCCCTAAGAAGCCGACTGCCCTAAGAAGCCGACTGCCCTGAGAAGTCGAGCTGGCGCCATGCCTCGTACACGCTGATCGCGACGGTGTTGGCGAGGTTCAGCGAACGGGACGCGGGGATCATCGGCAGGCGCAGCCGGTCGGTGACCTCCGCGGCCTGCTGGACTTCGAGGGGCAGGCCGACCGACTCCGGCCCGTACATCAGCACGTCGCCGGGCGCGTAGACGGCGTCGGTGTACTGCCGGGTCGCGGCCGCGGTGAAGGCGTACACGGTCGCCGGGAGGAGTACCTTCCACGCCGCGTCGAGGTCCGCGTGGACGGTCACCCGCGCGAGGTCGTGGTAGTCGAGCCCGGCCCGCTTGAGCTGCTTGTCCTCGAAGTTGAAGCCGAGCGGCTCGACGAGGTGCAGCTCGCACCCGGTGTTCGCGGCGAGGCGGATCGCGTTGCCGGTATTGCCGGGGATCTCCGGGTGGTAGAACAGGATGCGGAACACCCGCACATTCCACCACGGGGTGGTGTCGAGGTCCGTCGTGGCGCCCGGTCGTGAGTGTTCCCGCCGCCTAGAACCAGCCTAGAACCGGTCGGAACGCTCGCGAGTCCCGACCCCCGACACCCGCGACGTGAAAGATGTGGTGAACGCCGCATCGACGCAGCCGCTGTGGCTCGGCTCACCGTGGTCACCAGCGGTGGGGGCGGCGTGCCGCGGGAACCGTATCTGACCTGGTCGTGGTTACTTGGGGGTAGCGGTGGCGCGGATTCGGCGGGGGCGGGCCGAGCCGATAACCTCACGGCGTCAGCAGCGCAAAGACGAATGAGGAGTGGTCAGTGGGACGGTCCGTTCTGGTAACCGGCGGCAACCGGGGCATCGGCCTCGCGATCGCCACCGAACTCGCCGCGCAGGGCCACCAGGTCGCGATCACGCACCGCGGCTCGGGGGCACCCGAGGGGTTGTTCGGGGTGAAGGCGGACGTGACCGACGCCGAGCAGGTCGACGCGGCGTTCAAGCTCGTCGAGGAGCACCAGGGGCCAGTCGAGATCTTGGTGTCCAACGCCGGCATCACCGACGACACACTGCTGATGCGGATGAGCGAGGAGCAGTTCACCCGCGTCGTCGACGCGAACCTCACCGGCGCGTACCGGGTCGCCAAGCGCGCCTCGCGCGGCATGCTGCGCGCGAAGTTCGGCCGCTTCATCTTCGTGTCCTCGGTGGTGGCGCTCACCGGCAGCGCGGGGCAGGTCAACTACGCCGCGAGCAAGGCGGGCCTGATCGGTGTGGCCCGCTCGCTGGCCCGTGAGCTGGGGTCGCGCAACATCACCGCGAACGTCGTTTCGCCCGGGTTCGTGGTCACCGAGATGACCGACGCGGTGCCCGAAGCGGTACGGGCCAAGGCCCTCGAAAACATCCCGGCCGGCCGGTACGCCCGGCCCGAGGAGATCGCCGCGGCGGTCCGGTTCCTCGCCTCCGACGAAGCCGGGTACATCAACGGCGCCGTGCTGCCGGTCGACGGCGGCCTCGGCATGGGGCACTGAGCCCGCGTTCCACCCCGAAACGTTCCCGAACGAACTTGGAGACCAGAGTGCCCGGAATTCTCGAAGGTAAGCGCCTGCTCGTCACCGGCATCATCACCGACGCCTCGCTGGCATTCCACGCCGCGAAGCTCGCTCAGGAGCAGGGTGCGACGGTCATCCTGACCGGCTTCGGCAGGATGTCGCTCGTCGAGCGCATCGCGAAGCGGCTCCCCGAGCCCGCGCCGGTGCTCGAGCTCGACGTGACCAACGAGGAGCAGCTCGCTTCGCTGGCAGACCGCGTTCGCGAGCACGTCGACGGCCTCGACGGTGTGCTGCACTCCGTCGGCTTCGCGCCGCAGACCTGCCTGGGCGCGCCGTTCCTCGACGCGCCGTCGGCCGATGTCTCCGTTGCCGTCGACGTGTCGGCGTTCTCCTTCAAGTCGCTCGCCGTGGCGACGCTGCCGCTGCTGAGCCGCGGCGCGTCGATCGTCGGCATGGACTTCGACGCGCGTGTCGCCTGGCCCGCCTACAACTGGATGGGCGTCGCGAAGGCGGCACTGGAGTCGGTCAACCGCTACCTCGCGCGCGACCTCGGCCCACAGGGCATCCGGGTCAACCTGGTCAGCGCGGGCCCGATGAAGACGATGGCCGCGAAGTCCATCCCCGGCTTCGCCGACCTGGAGGACGGCTGGAACGATCGCGCGCCGCTCGGCTGGGACAGCTCTGACCCGATCCCGGTCGCGAAGACCGTCTGCGCCGTGCTGTCGGACTGGCTGCCGTCGACGACCGGCTCGATGATCATGGTCGACGGTGGAGTGCACGCGCTCGGCATCTGATCCACGTTCAAGCTCGACTCGGGGGACCTTTCGCACGCGGAAGGTCCCCGAGTCGGTCCCGGGTCAGCGTGGGGGCCGCCACAGCGGCAAGATGGGGGAGTGGGTTACGACGCGCTGCTCTGGCTTTCCTTCGGTGGACCCGAAGGCCCTGACGAGGTCATGCCGTTCCTCGAGAACGTGACGCGGGGTCGGGGGGTGCCCCGGGAGCGGCTGCTCGAAGTCGCCGAGCACTACCACCACTTCGGCGGGGTCTCGCCGATCAACGGCCTCAATCGCGATGCCATCGCCGCGGTGGAGAAGCGGCTCGCGGTCGAGGGCATCGACCTGCCGGTCTACTTCGGCAACCGCAACTGGCAGCCGATGGCCGAGGACACCGCGGCCACCATGACCGCCGACGGCGTCGCGAAGGCGCTCGTCTTCCCGACCAGCGCTTACGGCGGCTATTCGGCGTGCCGCCAGTACGACGAAGACATCCGGCGCATCCAGGCGTCGCTCGGCGAAAACGCGCCGGAGTTGGTCAAGCTGCGCCAGTTCTTCGACCACCCGCTGTTCATCGGGGCGTTCGCCGACGCACTGCGGACGGCCCACGCCGAACTCGGCGACCGGGCGGACACGCGCACGGTGTTCTGCGCGCACTCGGTCCCGTCCAGCGCGGACAAGGCGGCCGGTCCGCCGGCCGAAGGCGGGTACCTCTACTCGCGCCAGATTGCCGAAGCGGCCCGTCTCGTCGCCGCCGAGGTCGGCATCGAGTCCTACGATCTCGTCTGGCAGTCGCGCTCCGGCCCGCCCCAGGTTCCGTGGCTGGAGCCGGACATCGTCGACCATATCGAGGCTCTGCACGCCCAGGGCGTCACCTCGGTCGTCGTCTGCCCGGTCGGGTTCGTTTCCGACCATCTCGAGGTGATCTGGGACCTCGACAACGAGGCCGCGGAGAAGGCGGCCGAGCTGGGGATGGCGTTCGCCAGGGTGGCCACCCCAGGCACCGATCCGCGCTTCGCCGAACTTGTTGTCGAACTGATCCGCGAGCACCTCGAAGACGCTTCGCCCCGCAAGCTTTCCGGCTTCCCGGCCGCGGGCTGCACCCTCAACGGCGCCCCCTGCGCCATCTCCTGCTGCGAACCCGCGAAACGCCCGTAGAAACTCGTGAGCGTTCCGGCCGCTTCTAACCCGCTTCTAACCGGCCGGAACACGCACGAGTCCTACAGCCGGTCGGGTTGTTCGGCGAAGACTCGTACGGTCTCGTTGACGGCGGCGGCGCGGGCGGTGCGGATGGCGTCGGACAGCGGGCGTAGCGCGTCGGCGCGTTGGACGGCCGCGGACGCCGAAAGCGCGCCGCCGGGTTCGTCGGTCTGGGCCAGTGCGAGGATCGCGTCGACCTCCTCGGCGCGCTGCAGCACCCGGAGCGCGCGGCCGGGGGTCCCGGCGGGCCATGCCGGTTCGGGCGCGGATCGCAGGCGTGCGGACAACTCGGCCCGGACGCCGGGGCGTTCGCGCGCCACGTTGAGCGTCTGCAGTGCTCCGGCGCTCGATCGGATGGCGTCTGTCATGCCGTGCTCGGCGTCGGCGAGTCCGACGTGCTCGACGTGCGCGGGGTTCGGCAGGGCGAACACGGTCCACCGCATCAGGCCCTCGGCGATCGACTCCGGCACCAGTCCGTAGCCGATCTCGCTGACGACGACGGCTTCACCAGCCCTCAGCGCGGCGGCAGTGAACGGACCGCCGCCACCCAGACCGCGGACGTCGCCCGGCGCCGGCAGCACCAGCCGGACATCGGTGACCGCCAGCGAGCGCAGCGCGAGCAGCAGCTGGACCGGGGTCGCGGGCCGGTTGAACGCCAGCGGCAGGTCGAAGGTTTCGGCCGCGCGCGGGTCGGCGGCGACCACGTCGTGGGCCTGTCCCCAGCACTGCAGGGAATCCAGCACATCGTCGGACGCCGCGGCACCGTTCAGCCACGCGGAGGACCAGACGGCGAAAGTCGCACTCGGACAGCACACGACCGTCGATTTTACTCTGGTCGGTCCGCGTCCGGGGAACGGACGTCCTTGAGCAGCTCCACGTCGACGTTCGCCGAACAGGTAAGTAGCGTTGGTGGAGTGACTCTGTCTTCACCTGCTTCCGCGCCCGCAAACCTGCCCCGGACCGCCGGGGAGCTCCGTGCCGCCGGGCATGTCCCGCGCGGTGTGAAAACCGAGATCCACGACAACCTGCTGGCCGCGCTGCGCGCCGGGGTGGATCCCTGGCCCGGCATCGTCGGGTTCTCGCGGACAGTGCTGCCCCAGCTGGAACGCGCACTGCTCGCCGGACACGACGTCGTCCTGCTCGGCGAACGCGGCCAGGGCAAGACCCGCCTGCTGCGCAGCCTCGCCGGCCTGCTCGACGAGTGGACGCCGGTCATCGAGGGTGCCGAGCTCGCCGAGCACCCGCTCGCGCCGATCACCCCGGTGTCGATCCGCCGCGCCGCCGAACTCGGCGACAACCTGCCCGTCGCCTGGCTGCACCGCGACGCCCGCTACACCGAGAAGCTGGCGACGCCCGACACGTCCGTCGGTGACCTGATCGGCGACGTCGACCCGGTCAAGGTGGCCGAAGGCCGCAGCCTGGGCGACCCGGAAACGATCCACTTCGGACTCGTCCCGCGCGCGCACCGCGGGATCGTCGCGATCAACGAGCTGCCCGACCTCGCCGAGCGCATCCAGGTCGCGCTGCTCAACGTGATGGAGGAGCGCGACATCCAGGTCCGCGGGTACACCCTGCGCCTGCCGCTGGACGTCCTGCTCGTCTCCACCGCGAACCCCGAGGACTACACCAACCGCGGCCGGATCATCACTCCGCTCAAGGACCGCTTCGGGGCCGAGATCCGCACCCACTATCCCCTGGAGCTCCAGGACGAACTCGACCTCGTCCGCCAGGAGGCCGAGCTGTCCACGCTGGGCGCGGAGATGCCCGACCATCTCATCGAGGTGATCGGCCGGTTCACCCGGCTGGTCCGGGACTCGACGGCCGTCGACTCCCGATCCGGAGTGTCCGCCCGGTTCGCCATCGCGGGCGCCGAGACCGTGGCCGCCGGTGCGGTCCGGCGAGCGGCCATCACCGGAGAGCAGCAGCCCGTGGCCCGGGTCTGCGACCTGCCGGCCGTGGTGCCGACCCTGCTCGGCAAGGTCGAGTTCGAGGTGAGCGAGGAGGGCCGCGAGCAGGAGGTGCTCGAGCACCTGCTGCGGCGCGCCACGGCCGAGACCTACCGGCGCACACTCGGACCTGCCGACCTGTCCGGGCTGCTGGACAAATTCGACGCCGGGGACAGCGTGGACTCGGGGGAGCTCATCTCGGCCACCGAACTGCTGAAGCGCATCGGCCAGGTCCCCGGCCTGGCAAAGATCATGGAGCGGCTGGGAATGTCCGGAGAGTCACCCGGGCAGGCGGCCGCGGCCCTCGAGTTCGCCCTCGAGGGGCTCTTCCTCACCCGCCGGCTGTCCAAGGACGTCTCCTCTGCCGGGCCGGACGCCACCACGACGTACAGAACCTGACGGTGAGGCGACCAGCATGACGCGCTACCGGTACGGGGCCTACCACGACGGGCCCGATCCGCTCGACCCGCCCTACGACGTACGGGCGGCGCTGGACTCGATGGGCGACTCGGTGCTCGAGGGAACGAGCCCGGCGGAGGCCCTGCGGGATCTGCTCCGCCGCGGCCTTCCCGGGTCGCCACGGGGCCGGGGCCTGGAGGACCTGCTCCGCCGGGTCCGCGACCGCCGGCGGGACCTGCGCGGACAGGGCAGGCTCGACGGCACCCTGGAGCAGGCCCGGGCACTCCTCGACACCGCGATCGGGCAGGAGCGCGCGGCGCTGTTCCCGGATCCGGGCGATGACGCCAGGATCCGGGAGGCCGAGCTCGACACACTGCCGAACGACACCGCGCAGGCGATCACCCGGCTCAGGGACTACGACTGGCGGTCGCCGCAGGCGCGGGCGACCTTCGAGGAGCTCAAGAACCTCCTGCGCCGTGATGTGCTCGACTCGCAGTTCCGTGGCATGAAGCAGGCCCTCGAGCAGTCCGACCCGGCCATGATGCAGCGGGTCAAGGACATGATGGCCGGGCTGAACGCGATGCTCGAGAAGGACGCCCGCGGGGAGCACACCCAAGAGGACTTCGAGCGTTTCATGGGGGAGTACGGAGACCTGTTCCCGGACTCTCCCGGCACGCTCGAGGAGCTGGTCGACTCGCTCGCCCGGCGGGCGGCCGCGATGAACCGGCTTCTGTCCTCGCTCACCCCCGAGCAGCGTTCGGAGCTGGCCGGCCTCATGGCGGAGGCGCTCGAGGACGCCGGCCTGGCCCTGGAGATGTCGCGGCTGTCGGACTCCCTCCGCGCCCGGCGGCCCGACCTCGACTGGGGCGGATCCGAGCGGATGACCGGCGACGACCCCATGGGGATGGGTGACGCGACCACCGCGCTGGAGGAGCTCGCCGATCTGGCCGACCTCGAGGCGGCACTGCGCCAGGACTACCCCGGCGCCCGGATGGACGACATCGACGAGGAGGCGGTCCGGCGCGCGCTCGGCCGCCAGGCGGTCGACGACCTGGCGGGGCTGCGGCGCATCGAGGCCGAGCTGGAGCGGCAGGGATACCTGCGGCGCCGGGGTGGTTCGCTCGAGCTCACCCCGAAAGCCGTGCGCCGCCTCGGCGAGACGGCGCTCCGGCGGGTGTTCGACCAGCTCGAGGCCGGGCGGCGTGGAGACCACGACCAGGACAGCGCCGGCCAGGCCGGAGAGCTCACCGGTGCCAGCCGGGAGTGGCGGTTCGGTGACGAGCAGCCCATCGACGTCGTCCGCACCCTCGGCAACGCCGTACGCCGGTCCGGTGCCGACCGGCCGGTGCGCCTGCGGGCGGACGACTTCGAGGTGCTCGAGACCGAAAGCCGTACGGCGGCCGCGGTCTGCCTGCTCGTGGACCTGTCCTACTCGATGGTGCTGCGCGGGACGTGGGGAACCGCCAAGCAGACCGCTCTGGCCCTGCACTCCCTGGTGACCACCAAGTATCCGCAGGACTCCATCCAGATCATCGGCTTCTCGAACTACGCCCGGGTCCTGCACTCGACCGAGATGGCCGGTCTGGACTGGGACATGGTGCAGGGCACGAACCTCCACCACGCCCTCATGATCGCGGGGCGTCATCTCGACCAGCACCCCGACTTCGAGCCCATCGTGCTGGTGGTCACCGACGGCGAGCCGACCGCGCATCTGCGCGGCGACGGGCATTCGGTGTTCGACTACCCGCCGTCGCCGGAGACCCTGGTGCTCACCATGGCCGAGGTCGACAGGATGACGCGGCGCGGCGCGACGCTGAACGTGTTCATGCTGGCCGACGACCGCCGGCTGGTCTCCTTCGTGGAGGAGGTAGCGCGCCGCAACGGCGGGCGGGTGTTCGCCCCCACGCCGGACCGGCTCGGGGAGTATCTCGTCAGCGACTACCTGCGGGCCCGCCGCCGCGCGAGTTGACGCCGTGCCGCTCCGACCGGTGACGCGGTGCTTTCTCCGCGTTTGAGTGGGCTGGTGCGCGTGGCGGCGTAGAGGATGACGCTGCGTGCGATTAGGGTCTGCGTCATGTCGAGCACCGATCGCCTGCTGCTGCTCCTGCACCTCGGCTTTGCGATCTTCACCCTGGGCCCCCTCACCGCGGCCACCATGGCCTCCCCGCGCTATATCCGCAGGCGGGAGGTCACGGTGCTTCGCTACCTGAACCGGGCGACGCGTATCTACGGTGTGCTGACCCTGGGCGTCTTCCTGTTCGGGCTGCTCCTGGCGAAGGGCAAGTTCGCCCAGGTTTGGCTGTCGGCCTCGATGACGCTCTTCATCGTCGCCCTCGTACTGCTGTTCATCGTGGAGCGCGACCAGCGCAAGGCGGTCCACGCCCTCGAACTCGCCGCCGCCGGGCACGTGGCCGCGCCGGACACGGCGGGCGAACCGGCCACCGGCACCGGCGAGCAGCCGGCCGCGGGGGCACCCGTGGACGAGGGCCCGGCCGCGGCCGCCGCCGCGCGGGAGACCTCGGTCCCCGGAGCCGGCGCCGACATCCGGCGCGACACCGGGGCCGTCTCCACCGAGCCGGTCGCACAGGTGGAGCAGGGCCGGATCGCCGCGATCTCCGGCGTCGTCGCACTGCTCTGGCTGGTGATCCTGGTCCTGATGGTCTGGTACGGCCGGTAGCCAGACCGACTATGCCTTGGTCTTCGCCACCGAGTCGATCCAGGAGACGACCGTCCGCCACGCCGTGGCATTGCCGAGGATCCCTGCGCCATGGACCGCGCCAGGCACGACGTGCATGGTCGCCTGCACACCCAGGCCCCTCAGGGTCGAGACCAACCCGGTGCTGTGCGCGGCGGGCACGAACTCGTCGGCCGAGTGCATGATCAGCACCGGCGCGTCGTCCGCGCTCGCGTAGGTGGCCGGGGCGACGTCCTCCATCCGGTGCCAGCAGGTCAGGTCCCCGGCCTCCGGCGTGCAGCCGATCAACTGCTTCACGGCCCTGCGGAGTTTCGCCGACGCGCTGGACGCCGTGGCCGCGCCCCCGTCGACATAACCGAGGTAGGGCGAGTTCACCGGTGACAGGGCGACCACGCCCCGGACGCGCTGCTCCCCCGAGCCATAGGTGCCGAGCATCGTCGCCAGCTGCCCGCCGGCCGAGGACCCGAGCACCACGATCCGGGACGTGTCCACCTTGAAGTGGCCGGCGTGCCGCTTGACGAAGGCGAGTGCGGCCTCGGCGTCGTCGCGCTGCGCCGGCCATGGCGCGACCCCGCTGAGCCGGTAGTCCGGCGCGAAGACCGCATATCCACGGCCGGTCAGCCGCCGCGCGACGTCGCGCCAGGAGGACTTGTCCCCCTGCAGCCAGTAGCCGCCGTGCAACAGCACGATCGCCGGCTGCGTCCCCTTCAGGGGGGCCCGCCAGTAGGCGTCCATCTGCTGTTCCCGCTGAGCGCCGTAGGAATACGTCTTCTGCTGCAGGCGGGGCAGCGTGACGATGAAGGCCTCGGCCGTGTCCACCTGGCCCCCCAGCCCGGCGGTGGCGGCCGGAGCCGCGGGCACGACGGGCTCGCGCCGGGGGAACGTCTCGCTGTAGGCCGGCGTGAGCGCCGACGTCGCGTAGGCGGCGGCGACCGCCGCACTGAGCACCAATGCCTTGCGCACCCAATGCTCCCTCTTGTGGTGGAATCTGGCGTCATCATAGATCCCAGGTCAGGGCCGCGCATGGAGATCGCTCACCGTGGTGGCCGGCAAGAGGGGGGAGTCTCTCAGGCGAGCGCTCGTTCGAGGTCGCGCATCAGGTCGTCGAGATCCTCGATGCCGACCGACAGCCGTACCAGGTCGGGCGGCACCTCCAGCGGCGAGCCGGCCGCTGACGCGTGGGTCATCCGGCCTGGGTGCTCGATGAGGGATTCGACGCCTCCGAGCGACTCGCCGAGGGTGAACAGCTCGGTCTTCTCGCACACTCGCACGGCCGCCTCCTCACCTTCGGCCAGGCGGAACGACACCATGCCGCCGAAGGCGCGCATCTGCTTCGCGGCGACGTCGTACCCCGGGTGCCCCGGCAGACCGGGATAACGGACCTCGGCCACGCGTGGGTGCCGCACGAGCATGTCCACGATGGCGGCGGCGTTGGCGGAGTGCCGCTCCATCCGTACGCCCAGGGTCTTGATGCCGCGCAGCGTGAGCCAGGCGTCGAACGGCCCGGCGATGGCCCCCATCGCGTTCTGGTGGAAGGTCAGCTGTTCACCGAGGGAGCCGTCGGCCACCACGAGCGCTCCGCCGACCACGTCGGAGTGGCCCCCCAGGTATTTGGTGGTCGAGTGCACGACCACATCCGCACCCAGTGCGAGCGGCTGCTGGAGATAGGGCGAGGCGAAAGTGTTGTCCACGACGAGCAGGGCTCCGGCGCCATGGGCCACCTGGGCCAGCGCGGCGATGTCGGCGACGCCCAGCAGTGGGTTGGTGGGGGTCTCCACCCAGATCGCGACCGTCTCCGGGCGTAGGGCGGCGCGAACCGCGCCGATGTCGGAGAGCGGCACGGGGTCGAAGGCCACGCCCCAGGGCTCCAGGACCTTGGCGAAGAGCCGGTAGGTGCCGCCGTAGGCGTCCCCGGGGATCAGGACGTGGTCTCCGGGCTTGCAGATCGTTCGCAGCAGCGTGTCCTCGGCCGCCAGGCCGGAGGCGAAGGCCAGGCCGCGGGTGCCGCCCTCGATGGCGGCGAGGCACTCCTCCAGCGCCGTGCGGGTCGGATTGCCGGATCGGCTGTATTCATAGCCGCCCCGCAGGCCCCCGATGCCGTCCTGCTTGTACGTCGAAACCTGATAGATGGGCGGCACGACCGCCCCCGTGGCGGGATCGGGCTCCTGACCGGCATGGATGGCCAGGGTCTCAAAACCGGCTGCGTCGCTGAAACGGTCCATCCCCCGAGGTTAACGGGCCCCCGCAGCGGGCAGAGCGGGGCCCGTCAGGCCCCGGCCGCGCTGGCGAGAAAGCCCAGCAGGTCCTGGCGGGTGATGACACCCGCCGGCTTGCCGTCGATGAGGACGACCGCCGCTCCGGCCTTCTCCAGCACACCGACCGCCTTGCTCACCGGCTCGCCCGAGCCGATCATCGGCAGCGGTGGTGACATGTGCCCCTCGATCTGGTCCTCCAGCCGCGCCCGGCCCTGGACGAGCGCGTCGAGCAGGTCACGCTCCACGATGGAGCCGACCACCTCGGCGGCCATGACCGGCGGCTCCTCCTTCATGACCGGAAGCTGCGAGACGTTGTACTCCCTCATCACCGAGATGGCGGTATCGACCGTCTCGTCGGGATGCACGTGCACGAACTCCGGCATGCCCGGGCTCTTGCGCGCCAGCACCTCGCCGACCTTGGCCTCTTCCGACGAGGACGCCAGGAAACCGTAGTCCGCCATCCAGTCGTCGTTGAAGATCTTGGAGAGATAGCCCCGGCCGCCGTCCGGCAGCAGCACCACGATCACATCGTCGGGCGCGGCCGTCGCGGCCACCCGCAGCCCCGCCACCACCGCGAGCCCGCAGGATCCACCGACCAGCAAAGCCTCTTCGCGAGCCAGCCGGCGAGTCATCACGAAGGAGTCGCGGTCGCTCACCGCCATGATCTCGTCGCAGATCTCGCGGTCATAGGTCTGCGGCCAGATGTCCTCGCCGACGCCCTCGACGAGGTACGGGCGTCCGGTGCCGCCGGAATAGACCGAGCCCTCGGGGTCGGCACCGATGATTTTCACCCGGCCGCCGGAGATCTCCTTGAGATAGCGGCCGGTGCCGGAGATCGTGCCCCCCGTGCCGATGCCCGCCACGAAATGGGTCACGCGGCCGTCGGTCTGTTCCCAGATCTCCGGGCCCGTCGATTCGTAGTGCGACAACGGGTTGTTGGGGTTCACGTACTGGTCCGGCTTCCACGCCCCGGAGATCTCCCGGGCCAGCCGGTCGGACACCGAGTAGTAGGACTCCGGGTGCTCGGGTGACACCGCCGTGGGGCAGATCACCACCTCGGCGCCGTAAGCCCTCAGCACATTGATCTTGTCGCCGCCGACCTTGTCCGGGCAGACGAAGACACAGCGATAACCCCGCTCCTGGGCCACGATGGCCAGCCCCACGCCGGTGTTTCCGGACGTGGGCTCGACAATCGTGCCGCCGGGCTTCAGCGCACCCGACTCCTCCGCGGCCTCGATCATGCGTACGGCGATGCGATCCTTGACCGAGCCACCGGGGTTGAAGTATTCGACCTTGGCCAGCACTTGTGGCGCCAGCCCCGAGGTCACTTTGCGTAGCCGGACGAGAGGGGTGTCGCCCATCAGCTCGATCAGCGAATCGTGTACTTGCACAGCGACGTCCTTGTCAGCTTTGCCCTGTCCGCGTCGCCGACAGACTGGCCACCAGCGGATCCGGATACGTTTCCATCGTATTTCTGCGGCCTGGGACTCGCTTCGTCCCTGTCCCCGGTCACGATAGCCAGGCCACCGGACAAGTATGGCCGTGAAACCGCGGCGCGGCGTCCAGGGCGCGAGTGTGGCGCCTCCATCGGTGGGCCCGAAGTCCAGCACGGCGCGACGGTAGTCCACCATGGGGGACGAGCGGCCGCGGTGACCCGGCGTGATTGTTGTCAACGCGGACGCGCGACGTGACGCGGGCAGGATGAGGGGGCCGGTGATGGATAAGTGATTCGAGCGCTCACCGCACGGCGCATCGCGAGAGCCGCCGCCTACGGAGGCGGCGGCCTCACTGCGCTCGGCGGGGTCACCTTCGGGCTGCTGGTGGCCGAGGCCCGGATGGCCAAGAAGATCATCCAGGCCACGCCCTACGGAGATCCGCCGGTGGCCGACCGGGTGTACGGCGCCGGCTCCCCCGGCGATCCGATCGCCTTCGTGATGATGGGGGATTCGACGGCGGCCGGACTCGGCGTGGAGGACCCGGATGAGACCCCGGCCGCGCTGCTCGCCGCCGGGTTGTCCGCGATCTCCTCCCGGCCGGTGCGGCTCACCAATGTGGCGCGGTCCGGTGCCCGGTCCGAGACTCTCGCCGAGCAGACCACCCGAGCGCTGCTGGCGGACCCGGACGTGGCGGTCATCATGATCGGCGCTAACGACGTCACCGCGCGGGTGCCGGCGGCCGAATCCGTACGCCATCTGGACGGTGCGGTGCGACGGTTGCTCGACGCGGGCTGCGTGGTGGTCGTGGGGACCTGCCCCGACCTGGGCTCGGTGAAGCCGGTGATGCAGCCCCTGCGATGGTTCGCGCAGCGGGCGAGCAGGCAGCTCGCGGCGGCGCAGACCATCGCGGTCGTGGAGCGGGGGGCCCGCTCGGTCTCCCTCGGCGACCTGCTCGGCGGGGAGTTCGCGGCGAATCCTGGGGAGATGTTCAGCTCGGATAGATACCACCCTTCCTCAAGGGGCTACGCGGCCGCTGCGGCCGCGCTTCTGCCTTCCATGGCCGCCGCTCTGAGTTTCGAGCAGGAGGCCGAGGTGCTGCCCGACCGCCGCCGCGGCGAGGGTGTGCTCCCGGTCTATCTCGCGGCCGCCGAAGCCGCGGAGGAACCCGGCACCGAGGTCGCCGGCACCCAGGTCGCCGGCCGGGAACGCGGGCCCCGGGGGCGCTGGGCCACCCTGCTACGGCGGCACAAGGCCGGCGACAAGGTGGCGGACAGTGTCGGAGAGGGCCTCGACGAGAGTCCGGGCCCGGACGGCTCGGCCACCACCACGCCGGGCAGGGCATGACAATGCGCGCCCCGGACCGGTCGGCACGCACCGGCCCCCTGACATGTACGCATGCCCCCGGCAGGGGTTAGGTTGCACCTGTACCCGTGGGTAACCCAGCCTAGACAAGGAGAATCGGCATGGCTGAGGCCGTCATCGTCGCTACCGCCCGATCCCCGATCGGACGCGCGTTCAAGGGCTCGCTGAAGGATCTGCGTCCCGACGACATCACCGCACAGATGGTCCGGGCGGCACTCGACAAGGTCCCGCAACTCGACCCTGGCGACATCGACGACCTGCTCCTCGGCTGCGGTCTGCCGGGGGGCGAGCAGGGCTACAACATGGCCCGGATCGTCGCCGTGCTCCTCGGCTACGACAGCCTCCCCGGCGCGACCGTCACGCGCTACTGCTCATCGTCGCTGCAGACCACCCGGATGGCCTTTCACGCGATCAAGTCCGGCGAGGCGGACGTGATCATCTCCGCGGGCGTCGAAATGGTCAGCCGTTTCGTCAAGGGCAGCAGCGATTCCGGCCAGGACACCCAGAACCCGGTGTTCGGGGAGGCGATCACTCGTACGGCCAAGGCGGCGGAGGGTGGCGCCGGCGTCTGGCGCGACCCACGCGAAGACAGCGACCTGCCGGACGTCTACATCGCGATGGGCCAGACCGCGGAGAACGTCGCGGCGCTGCGCGGCATCAGCCGCGAGGCTCAGGACGAGTTCGGCGTCCGCTCGCAGAACCTTGCGGAGAAGGCGCTCGGCAACGGGTTCTGGGAGCGGGACATCACGCCGGTCAGGCTGCCCGACGGCACCATGGCCGCCAAGGACGACGGCCCCCGGCCGGGGACGACACTGGAGAAGGTCTCCGAGCTCAAGCCGGTTTTCCGCCCGGACGGCACCGTGACGGCGGGCAACTGCTGCGCGCTCAATGACGGCGCGGCGGCCCTGGTAGTGATGAGCGACACCAAGGCGGCGGAGCTGGGCATCACCCCGCTGGCCCGCGTGGTCGCCACAGGCGTGTCCGGCCTGTCCCCGGAGATCATGGGCCTGGGCCCGGTCGAGGCATCACGTAAGGCCCTCGCCAAGGCCGGCATGACCATCGACGACATCGACCTCGTCGAGATCAACGAGGCCTTCGCGGCACAGGTGCTGCCCTCGGCCGAGGAGCTCGGCATCGACATCGGCAAGCTGAACGTCAACGGCGGCGCCATCGCGGTGGGGCACCCCTTCGGCATGACCGGTGCGCGCATCTCGACCACGCTGATCAACAGCCTGCAGTTCCATGACAAGCAGTTCGGTCTCGAGACCATGTGCGTGGGCGGCGGCCAGGGCATGGCCATGGTGCTGGAGCGCCTCAGCTGATCGTCTGAGCGGTGCCGTACGGAAGCGGCCGCGGACACCCGAGCTCACTCGGGAGGGTGTCCGCGGCCGTCCTGCGTCCTCGGCCTGCCGGACCCCGGCCCGGCTCGGTAATAGAGGATCTACCCAACGTGACAGAGAGGTCCCCGTGGGGGGCTTGTCTCATCCGGGGTCCTGTTGCAGAGTCAGCAGAAAGGTACAGCGACCTGGAGGTGCAGATGTCTTTGAACCACTCACAGGAGACGCACAAGAACCTGATCGAACGCATCCCGTCAGTCACAGGACGTGACATCACCGAGTGGTTCACAGCCATTGAGAACGGACCCGCCTTCCTGCGCTGCGAGGAGCGGTCGACCTGGCTCGCCGAGGAACACGGCATCTCGCACGGCTACGCGACCGCCCTGGTACGCGAGCACGAGCGGCTCCGCCGCGAACGGCACTACTGAGTCATGAGCTCGCTTCGCAACGGCAAGGCCCCCTGTACTCGCCGGAGCGAGCAGAGGGGGCCTTGACCACGGAGCGTCGCTACGGGCTCCGGTCGCCTGCCCGACTCAGTCCCTGCCGGAGAAGTACGACAGGAAGCGCAGCATTTCAAGATAGATCCACACCAGGCTCAGGGTCAGGCCGAACGCGCAGTACCAAGCGAATTTCTCCGGCGCGCCCGCGGCCACGCCCTCCTCCACCGCGGCGAAGTCGAGCAGCAGGAAGAAACAGCCGACCAGGATCGCGACGACGCTGAAGACATAGGCGATGGGGCTGCCGGGGTCACGGATCCCGATGCCACCGGCGACACCGAACACCTGGAACAGCACATTGACCAGCATCAGCCCGAGCAGCGCGAAACCGGCCGCAACGACATAGCGCACGAGCTTCGGGGTGACCCGGATGATTTTCAGGGCGTGCACCGCAAGCATCGCGGCGAAGGCGAGCGCGGTGCCCACCACGGCCTGGAGGACCACGCCGTTGTAGAACTGGTTGTAGGCATGGCTGACGATGCCGACCGACACGCCGTAGGCGGCCGCGAAGCCCAGGGCCAGCGGCGCGTTGACCCGGTGGCCGAAGGTCATGATCGCCCAGCACACCAGGCCGACGATCAGGGAGACGATCGCGACGATGGGCGGGGGGTTCAGCACCCAGGCGACGGCTCCGGTCGCGACCAGCGTGCCCAGCATCAGGAACCCGCGGACGACCACGTCGTCCACGGTCATCCGGCGGGTCGCCGGCGGGGCGTAGGAGGGCGCGTCGTACATGCCCTGCAACTGCTGTGGGGTCGGGACGTGCCCCGGCGCCTGCTGCTGCCCGAAGGCACCACGCCGGGAGAACGCGGGGTTCCTGCTCTCCATCACTTGCCTCCACGGGTCATGGCTCTGTGACCAGTGTAGACGTGCGAGCAGGCCCTATCGTTCCCTTGAGTGTGACGGCTTCGCGGCAATTGGCGTGCCCCCGGTCGGACTCGAACCGACACCTTTGGCCCTTTGAGGGGGCCTGCCTCTGCCGTTGGGCTACGGGGGCGCCGCAATCATACCGTCGGCACACGAATAGCATGCCCTATGGAAATCGAATCGGATTCCATTCACTATTGACCAAGCCGGGAAGAAAAACGTCAGCGGAGCCCGACCGTTATTCCCCCGAAAACTGTCAAAACCGCGCTGGCCGGACGGACGAACACGCAGGTCAGCAGGCTGACTGGGTCTCCCTACCCTACCGCCACCGCGCAGGGTAAGCGTTTGTTGACCAATGCCCGAAACCCGCGTGACGAAAGCGCCGACTCGCTGACCGCGGGCAGCCCTGTCCTCGACCAAGGTTTCACCCGCGCCGCCTTCGCGATCACGACGGATGGCGCGCACGTCGTGAACACCCATGCGTCCGCTCTCGCATGCCAGCGCGGAAGCCGCCAGGTAAAGCAGCCATATGGGGCCAGGCCGAGCGCGTCCGCTCCGGGTCAGCAGCGGGGCGAGCCGAGAGGCCGCACATCCTGCATAGGGCTATGCCTTCCTTCCGGCGGGCCCGGCTAGTCCGGACGCCGGCCCACCGCCAGATCGAACTCCTCACGCGGCCGCTGCAGCTCGCCCAGCGAGACGATCTCCCGGCGGAAGAACAGCGCGAGCGTCCAGTCGGCGAGCACGCGTACTTTTCGGTTGAGCGTAGGCATCCGGGAAAGATGGTAGGTACGGTGCACAAGCCAGGCCGGCACACCCCGCAGTTTGACACCGTAGATCTGCGCCACACCCCTGTGCAGGCCCAGGCTCGCGACCGACCCCACGTAGGCGTGCCTGTACGGCCGGAGCGGCTTGCCACGCAGTTCGGCCACGATGTTGTCGGCCAGGCGCGTGGCCTGCCGGACGGCGTGCTGGGCGTTCGGGGCGCAGTAGGAGCCGGGATTGGTGAGGTCGGGCACAGCGGCGTTGTCCCCGGCGGTGAAGGCCCGCTGCGTCCCCTCCACAGTCAGCTCCGCGGTCGCCTTGACCCGGCCCTTCTCGTCCAGGGGCAGGTCGGTGCTGCGGACCACCGGGTGCGGCTTGACGCCGGCCGTCCATACGAGCGTGCCGGCATCGAAGCCATCACCCGAGCTCAGGACGATGTGACAGTTCTCGGCCGACTTCAGCTTCGTCTCGAGCCGGACCTCGATGCCTCTCTTGCGCAGGGCCTCGACGGTCCACCTGCCCATGTCCTCACCGACCTCGGGCAGGATGCGTCCGGTCGCCTCGACGAGGACCCACCGCATGTCACCGGGGTCGATACGCGGGTAGTAGCGGCAGGCGTCATGCGCCATGTCCTCGAGCTCGGCCAGTGCCTCCACGCCCGCGAAGCCACCGCCCACGAAGACGAAGGTCAGTGCGCGCCGGCGGGACTCCTCATCATCGGTGGAGTCGGCGATGTCGAGCTGCCCGAGCACGTGGTTGCGCAGGTAGATGGCCTCCCCGATGGTCTTGAAGCCGATCCCGTTCTCCGCCAGCCCCGGGATCGGGAGCGTGCTCGAGATCGAGCCGGCCGCCAGCACCAGCACGTCATAGGAGATGTCCCGGTCGCCCTCCTCGCGCGGCTCGGCGCCGGCGACCCGGACGGTCGCGCGCCGCGCGGCGTGATCCACTTTGACGACCCTGCCGTTGAGGATCCTGGCCCGGTCGAGCACCGGCCGCAGCGGGGTGACGACGTGCCGGGGCTCCAGGTTGCCGGCCGCCGCCTCGGGCAGGAACGGCTGGTAGGTCATGTAGGACTGGGGGTCGACCACCGTGATCTCCACGTCGCCGCGCTTCAGCTCACGTCGGAGCCTTCGCTGCAGCCTCCGGACGAGCGGCATCCCGACGGTGCCGGCGCCGACAACCAGTATGTGCGTCGTCTGTGGGGACATGTCCCGGCCGGTACCCGGGTCTTGGGCCTGGCAACCCCGGGTGTCGGATCCGCCGAAAATCGGGCTATCAGCCCCGAACCGGATGGCGTGGACGTGCGTCAGAGCAGATGTGCGAAGCGCTGGAGAGCCGGAGAACAGGCCCTTCAGCGTGCAGCCCGGAAGATCCCGCTCCATGCCGGGGCGGGGAGGGGCGGGGCAGGGTCAGACGGGGGCGCCAAGCGGTCAGACCGCTTGGCCGGCCCTGCTCCGTGACCGGGCACTCAGCTGGGCAGGGCCCGGTCACGGGCACGGATGAAGACGTCGTCGAGCATGTCCTCGGTGACCCGGCCGGTGAAGGTGTTCTGCTGGCTGGGGTGATAGCAGCCGAGCAGCAGCGCGCCACTCCGCCCGCCGCGTGGTAGTTCGGCTTCGACGCCGTGGCCGAAGGCGGGCCGAGGGCGCGGCAGGTCATAGCCCGCCTCCCTGAGCGCCGGCCAGACCGCCTGCCAGGCATAGCCGCCGAGGACGACGATCGCCCGTACGCTCTCGGCCGTCTCGGTCACCTCGCGCACCAGCCATGGGGAACAGCAGTCGCGCTCGGCCGGCGTCGGCTTGTTGTCCGGCGGGGCGCAGCGGACCGTGGCCAGCATGCGGGTCCGCAGGAGCCGCTGGTCGTCCGCTGCCGTGACACTGGTGGGACTGGCCGCGAGGCCGACCCGGTACAGAGACGCGAACAGCCAGTCTCCCGACCTGTCGCCGGTGAAGATCCGGCCGGTGCGGTTGCCGCCGTGTGCCGCGGGCGCCAGGCCCACGATCAGGACGCGCGGCTCCTCATCCCCCCAGCCCGCGATCGGGCGGCCCCAGTAGGTCTCCTTCGCGAAGGCCCGCCGGCGCTGGACGGCGATCTTCTCGCGCCACTCCACAAGGCGGGGACAGGCCCGGCACACCGACTGGCGGGCCATCAGCTCGGGCAGCGTCGGGGCCTGTGCCGCCAGCGACCGTACGTCCTCCGGGCCGTGCGCCACGGGAGTGTCCGGTGCCGCCGGGTCGTGCGGCCATCCCGTCCCTGGCGGGACGTACGGCGGGTTCGCTGGCTCGGCGTCGGTCACGAACGGTGATCCTCACATTCCTGGTCCCTGAGCGAGGCGTCCCCCGGGCGCGGCGAGGGCGAATGGCAAGGGACACGCCGTACCTCAAAGATACGGTCGGGCCCGCCGAGCTCCGTACGGACGTGGCTCGCCGCTAGGGCTGCCTGCCGTGCCGGATGCGGTGCCGCAGGACCAGTGAGAGGTATGACCCCAGCTCGATCGTGTAGCGCCGCCACAGCCGCCGGGGGTCGCGGTAGAGCCGGTAGAGCCAGCCGGCGCGCAGCTTCAGGACCCACCCTGGGTACCACTCCCGGCGCTCGGCGAGATGCTCGAAGTAGGCCCCGCACGTGATGATCACCGGTACGTCCAGTCGCGCACGGTTCGCGGTGACGAAGATCTGTTGCAGCGGCGTGCCCAGCCCGACGTGCAGGATGTCCGGCTTGGCCTCGTTGATCTCGCCCACCAGCCGGTCGACGTCGGCGTCGGGGATACGCCCGGCGTCGTCCGACCAGTGCCCGTGCTGAGTGCCGACGATCTCGAGGCCGGGATACCACTGACGCAGGTTGTCCGCGGCCGCGTCCGCGGTCCCCGGGGCGTTGCCGAACAGGAAGACCCGCCACCCTTCCTCGGCCGGGAGCCCGAAGAAGTGGTCGGTGAGGTCATCGTTGGCCATCCGGGCCGGTAGCGGCCGGCCGAAGACCCTGGCGGCGAGGACGACGCCCCAGCCATCGGCCAGGTTCAGGTCGAACCCGTTCATCAGGTCCCGCAGCCCCGCGTCCTGCTGCGCCGCCATGACGTAGTTGGGGTTGGCGAAGGTGACCGCGAGCTGCCGGCGCGTCCGGACCGCCTCGGTCATGAACCGCCGCAGCAGCGGCACATCGGCCTTGCTGACCTGGACCCCGAGCACGTCCACGCTGTCGTGCGGCCAGCTCATCTCCATGAGACCCCTCGCGCTGCGAATGCCTGTGGCTGAGGGAGCCTATCGACCGGCGAGCCGGGGAGAGCCCCGATGCGCGCAAACAGGCGGCCCGAGCTTTATGCCAGGGACCAGGCGATGCCGTCCAGGATGTCGTGTTCGCTGACGACGACGCCGCCGAACCCGTACTCGCGCATGATCCGGTCCAGGATCAGGGCACCGGCGCCGATGACGTCGACCCGGCCCGGGTGCATGACGCCGATGGCGGCGCGCTCCTCGTGGGTGGAATGCAGCAGCCTGCGGGTGACCTCGTGCACCTGTGCGGCGGTGATCCGGGACAGGTGGATGCGCTCCGGGTCGTACTCGGGCAGGTCCAGCGCGATCCCGGCGACGGTGGTGGCCGATCCGGCGAGCGCGACCAGCGTGCGGGCCTGGTCGACCGGGACGACCTCGCGTACGGCCGCGAGCTGGGCGTCGATGTCGGCCACCGCCGCGGCGATCTGCTCGGGGGTCGGCGGATCCTGCGCCGTGGCGGCCGTCCCGTCCTGCGGGTCGGCAGCGCACAGGTGCCGCTCGGTCATGCGGACGCAGCCGATGTCGACCGACCGCGCGGCGTCCACGGTCGAGGTGCCGAGGACGAACTCGGTCGACCCGCCCCCGATGTCTACGACCAGGTAGGGACGGGTCGGGCGCAGCTCCACGAGGTCACGGGTCGCCCCCATGAACGAAAGCCGCGCCTCCTCGTCACCGCTGATGACCTCGGGGACCACGCCGAAGATGTCCACGACCCCGCTCACGAAGTCGGCACGGTTGGCGGCGTCGCGGGTCGCGCTCGTCGCGACCACCCGGACCTTCTCGGCACCGTGGGCCTCGATGAGCCCGGCGTAGCCCCGCATGGCGGTGAAGGTCCGCTCCAGCGCCTCCGGCGCGAGCATCCCGGTCTGGTCCACGCCCTGGCCGAGCCGTACGATCTGCATCCGCCGCTCGACGTCGGTCAACCGGCCGCCGCCGACGTCGGCCAGCAGCAGGCGGACCGAGTTGGTTCCGCAGTCGATCGCGGCCACCCTTGTCACGTCCGCCGCCTGCTCCGCGGCAGGGCGTGCCTCCGGTTCGATCACTGGGCCTCCTCGGACGGAAGAACATCGGTACCGGCCTGGTCTGTACCGGCCTGGTATGTGCCGGCCTGGTCTGCGCAGGGCTCGACACATGGGCGGCCCCGCCACCATTCGGGCAGGGCGTCCAGGGCCTCCCGGCCGAACGGGTTGGATCCCGGCACGGCGAGCTCATGGGCGACGAGCGCGTGCAGGCACTTCACCCGCGCCGGCATCCCGCCGGCGCTCTGCGTGCCCTCGGGGAGTGGCTCGAGTCCCTCATCCCCGGCCGCCGACTGTCTGCGCTCCAGATAATCCTCGTGGGCCATGGCGTACTTCTCGGCCAGCGACGGGTCCGCGGCGAGGCGCTCGGTCATCTCTCGCATCAGGCCACTGGCCTCGAGGGTGCCGATGGCCGAGGCCGCCTTCGGGCAGGTCAGGTAGTAGAGCGTGGGGAAGGGCGTGCCGTCCGGCAGCCGCGGTGAACTCTCGATCACGTCGGGCAGCCCGCAGGCGCACCTGTGCGCCACGGCGCGCACGCCGCGGGGCGCGCGGCCCAGCTGGGCGGCCACCGCGGTCACGTCGTCTTGCTCGATCAAGCCCGGTTTCCTCTCCACCCGCCGGCTGAGCGCATCCGGCCCCGTCCGCGCCCTAGTGGCGATCCGCGGCCTGCACCGACCGCCACAAGGTCTCGTACCACGGCGGCGTCCGCGAGGACGCGGCCTGGCCGCCCGGCCGGCCCGGCACCACGCTGCCGTCGAGGACGACATAGCACTTCTCGTCCGGCATGCAGTAGTGCAGACGGCGACGTGCCTCACGTTTAATGTAGGACTCGTCGCCGAGCCGCTGTTTACGCAGAGCGAGTTGTTCCACCTGCTGTTCGGCCACCCGCTCCTGATGCCGAAGCGCGGCGATCTCGCGCCGCTGCGCGATGTACTCCCTGACCGGATAGGCCAGGCTGAGCGCTATCGCGCACATGACGATCGCCAGGATGGCCGCACGGCTGGTGAGGTGGCCGCGCGCCGAGGCACCCCCGGACGGCCGGGTGCCGGCCGATCGGGGGGCCTTTCCGTCCGCGCTGTCCGCCATCGGCCGGGTCAGTCGTCCGAACGGAAGCGGGGGAACGCCGAGACGCCGGCATAGCGGGCGGCGTCGTCGAGCAGCTCCTCGATCCGCAGCAGCTGGTTGTACTTGGCGACGCGGTCGCTTCGCGCCGGCGCACCGGTCTTGATCTGGCCGCAGTTCGTCGCCACGGCGAGGTCGGCGATCGTCGTGTCCTCGGTCTCACCGGACCGGTGGCTCATCATGCACCGGTAGCCGCTGCTCTGCGCGAGCGCGACCGCGTCGAGCGTCTCGCTCAGGGTGCCGATCTGGTTGACCTTGACCAGGAGCGCGTTGGCGGTACCGGTCTCGATGCCGCGCTGGAGCCGCTCGGGGTTGGTGACGAACAAGTCGTCGCCGACGATCTGGACCCGGTCGCCGACGGCCTCGGTGAGGGCCTTCCAGCCCTCCCAGTCCTCCTCCGACAGCGGGTCCTCGATGGACACCAGGGGGTAGGTGTCGAGCCATTCCCGGTAAAGGCCGATCATGTCCTCAGCCGAACGCTTACCGCCCTCGAACTCATAGGCGCCGTCGCGGTAGAACTCGGTGGCCGCCACGTCGAGGGCCAGTGCGATGTCCCGGCCCGGTGTGAAACCGGCCTTCTCGATGGCCTCGATGATGAGGTCGAGTGCCGCTCGGTTGCTCTCCAGCTCCGGCGCGAAGCCGCCCTCGTCACCGAGCCCGGTCGCCAGGCCCCGGCTCTTCAGTACGGACTTGAGGGCGTGGTAGGTCTCCACACCCCAGCGGAGCGCCTCGCGGAAGCTGGACGCGCCGATCGGCGCGATCATGAACTCCTGGATGTCGACATTGGTGTCGGCGTGCGCACCGCCGTTCAGGATGTTCATCATCGGCACCGGGAGCAGGTGCGCGTTGGGCCCGCCGACGTAACGGAACAGCGGCAGGCCGGCCGACGCCGCGGCCGCCTTGGCCACCGCGAGGCTGACCCCCAGGATCGCGTTGGCGCCGAACCGCGACTTGTCCGGAGTGCCGTCCAGGTCGATCATCAGCTGGTCGATGAGACGCTGGTCGTCCGCGTCATAACCGATGACCTTGGGCTCGATCTCCTCCACCACGGCCTCGACGGCGTCCTGGACGCCCTTACCGCCGTAGCGCTCGCCGCCGTCACGCCGCTCCACGGCCTCGAACTGTCCCGTGGAGGCGCCGCTGGGAACGGCGGCCCGCGCCTCTGATCCGTCGTCGAGCAGAATCTCGACCTCGACGGTCGGGTTGCCGCGGGAGTCCAGGATCTCCCGAGCGTAAACGGTGTCGATCGACGCCACGCGCGTCTCCTTGTGGTCACAGCTGGGATGGTTCGTCCCCCCTCAGGGTAGTCGGGTGCCCCCACGGCCGCCCAACTGGCGCGCCGAACGGCCGTCGGTGTGTATTCCCGACCGGTGGAGAGCCTCGGCTTGACCTGGGTCCGCGTCCTATAGTGAACTAAGGTGGCCAAATCGACTTGATTAGTGGGGAAGACACGCAATGAAGCGCAGAAGGAGATTGCGGCCGGCCGCCGCAGCTCTGGCCCTGCTCGCCGGCGTGGGGACTCTGAGCGCGTGTGGCAGCGGCTCGGGCGCCTCCGGCAGCAGCACCGAGGTCAGGCTCGGCTACTTCCCCAACATCACGCACGCGACCGCACTGGTGGGTGTCCAGAAGGGTTTCTTCGCCAAGCACCTCGGCGCGGTGAAGCTCAGGACGGCCACCTTCAACGCGGGCCCCGCGGCCATCGAGGCGCTGTTCTCGGGCGCGATCGACGCGACCTACGTCGGTCCCAGCCCGTCCATCAATGCCTGGGCGAAGTCACACGGCCAGGCCGTGAAGGTGATCTCGGGAGCCGCCGCAGGTGGGGCGTCACTGGTCGTGAAGCCCTCCATCACCAGCGTGGAGCAGCTCAGGGGCAAGACCATCGCCACCCCTCAGCTCGGTAACACCCAGGATGTGGCGCTGCGCTATTACCTGCGGCAGAAGGGCCTCAAGACCGACAAGAACGGTGGTGGCGACGTCAAGGTCCGGCCGCAGGACAACTCGGTGACACTCCAGTCCTTCGCCCAGGGTGCCGTCGACGGCGCCTGGGTGCCGGAGCCGCACGCCTCCCGGCTGGTCCTGGAGAACAAGGGCAAGCGGCTCATCAACGAGAACGACCTGTGGCCCGGCCACAAGTTCGTGGTCACCAACCTCCTCGTGCGGACCGAGTTCCTCAAGGCCCACCCCGATCTGGTGAAGAAGCTCCTCGCCGGCTCTGTAGAGGCCAACGACTACATCGGCCACGACCCCGCGGACGCCCAGAAGTCGGCGAACGCCCAGCTGGCCGCGTTGACCGGCAAGCCGCTGGCGGACAACGTCCTGCAGTCGGCCTTCAAGGAGCTGACGTTCACCAACGACCCGATCGCCTCCTCGCTTCGGGGCGGCGCCGAACACGCGCAGGAGATCGGGCTACTCGCCCCGGTCGACCTCAACGGCATCTATGACCTCGGGCCCCTGAACGAGGTCCTCAAGGCAGGGGGAAAGAGCCCGGTGAGCGACTCATGACCCAGACCTCCGCTGCGAGAGCGGCCACAGGATCTCTCACACAGGATCACCACCACCGGACCGGGCACCCGGTCCGGCTGGACGGCGTGTCCAAGGCGTTCGGCTCGGGATCCGCTGCTCTGCTCGCGCTCGACAACGTGTCCCTCGACGTGGCGCCGGGTGAGTTCGTCTGCCTGCTCGGCGCGTCCGGCTGCGGCAAGAGCACCCTGCTCAACCTCGTGGCCGACCTCGACCGGCCCAGCGCCGGGACCATCGACGTCGGCGGCGCCCGGGTGGCACTGATGTTCCAGGAGCCGGCCCTCTTCCCGTGGCTGACGGTCGCCGGGAACATCGAGCTCGCGCTGCGGATGCGCGGCCTTACCCGGCAGGAGCGCCGGGAGCGGGCCGCCGAGCTGCTCGCGTCCGTTCACCTGAGCGGCTTCGGCAAGAGGCGCCCGCACCAGCTTTCGGGCGGGATGCGCCAGCGCGTGGCGCTGGCTCGTGCGCTCGCCCTCACCGTCGACGACGCGGACCCTGCGAGCGGCACCGTGCTCCTCATGGACGAGCCCTTCGGCGCCCTCGACGCGATGACCCGTGACCTGCTGCACGACGAGATCGAGCGCATCTGGCGCCAACGCAACCTCACGGTGCTGTTCGTCACGCACAACGTCCGCGAGGCCGTGCGCCTCGGCGACCGGGTCGTGCTCCTGTCGAGCCGCCCCGGCAGGGTGGTCGAGGAGTTCCCGGTGACCTTCGAGCGGCCCCGGCGGATCGACTCCGCCGACGTCGCGCGGCTCTCCGCCACCATCACGGACCGGTTGCGCGCGGAGGTGAGCCGCCATGGGCACTGAGAAGGCGGATGCCACGATGACCACGCAAACGCGACGGCGAAGCGGCGACGAGGGCCCGGAGCCGCTCGTCAACCGGCACATCACCGGACTCGACGCGCTGGAGCTGGCGAGCACCTCCCGCCGCAACCCCCTGGCCCGCGTCTGGTCGGCCCTCTGGCCCGTCGCCGCGGCGGTGCTCATCGCCCTCGCGATCTGGCAGGCGGTCGTCTTGAGCGGCTGGAAGGAGTCCTGGGTCCTGCCGGGGCCGGCGGACGTGCTGCCCAAGCTGGGCGGCTTGCTCACCAGCGGAGCCTTCTGGGGTGCCGTCGGCCTGACGATGTGGCGCGCCCTGCTCGGGTTCGCGGTGTCCGTGCTCGCCGGCGTGGTCCTGGGCGCGGTGGTCTCTCGCTCGAGCGTGCTCCGGCGGGCCTTCGGCTCATTGATCACCGGCTTGCAGACGATGCCCTCGATCGCGTGGTTCCCGCTGGCCATCCTGCTGTTCCAGCTGAGCGAGAGTGCGATCATGTTCGTGGTCGTGCTCGGCGCGACGCCGTCGATCGCCAACGGCCTGATCGCGGGGGTGGACTACCTGCCGCCCATCCTGCTCAGGGCCGGCAAGGTGATGGGGCTCCGCGGCGTGTCGCTGTACCGGCACTTGATCATGCCCGCGTCGCTGCCCGCGTTCGTCGCCGGTCTCAAGCAGGGCTGGGCCTTCGCCTGGCGCAGTCTCATGGCGGGTGAGCTGCTGGTCCAGATCGGGACGACCTCCTCGGTGGGCCGGCTGCTGTCGGACTCGCGGGAGCTCAACGACACGGCGGCGATGATCTCAGTCATGATCGTCATCTTGGTCATCGGAATCGTGATCGACCAGCTCTTCGGCCTGGCCGACCGCACCCTCCGCACGCGCCGGGGCCTCAGCACCCGCAACTGACGGGATGCGCGCCTCTCAGGGCGATGGGGTGGGAGACGCGGAGTGGTCCGGCTTCCCATCACTGACGTAGAGGGTCACGACAGTGCCCGGCTCGACGGCGGCGCCCGGGCCGGGACTGGCCCCGGTGACGGTCCCGGCCTTGTACTTCTTCGACGGAATGGGCTTGGGCGCCATGCGAACCGTGAACCCGGACGCGCGCAGACGCCCGATGGCCTCGGCCGGCTTGAGGCCGCGTACGTCCGGCACGCGTATGGCGTCCGCGCCGGAGCCCTTGCTGAAATAGTGTGCCGGCGGTCGATGGAACCGCTGGACCGGTTTTCCGCCCAACGCGTGGATCATGGTGTCCTGCCAGATCGGTGCCGGGATCGTCGCGCCGAACACCGGCCCATAGCACCGGCCGTCCATGCAGAGGCTGTTCATCGGATGCGCGTAGCCGCCGCGCGGGTCGCCCACCCAGACCGCCGCGGCGAGGTCGGGCGTGTATCCCGCGAACCAGGCCGCCGAGAAGTTGTCCACCGTCCCGGTCTTGCCCGCGGCCGGCCGGCCGATGCCACGACCTCGGGCGGTGCCCTCGGTCAGCACCCCGCGCAGCACGTGGTTGACGGCGTCGGCGGCACCCGCGCGCATGGCCTGCCGGCACTGCGGCTCGGGCGCCCGCAGGTGCCGGCCGGTGGTGTCGGTGATCTCCTTGATCGCGATGGGCTCGCAGTAGCGTCCGCGTGCGGCGAACGCCGCGTAGGCGGCCGCCATGCGTACGGGTGAGACGGTGTTGAAGCCCAGCGTGAAGGACGGGTACTGCGCCAGGGGCGCGCCACTCGCCTGCCGCAGGCCGAGTTTTTCGGCCATGGTGGCGGTGTCGCAGAGCCCCACCTTTCGCTCGAGGCTGAGGAAGAACGTGTTCACGGAGTGGTGCGTGCCGGTCAGCAGGGTGAAGGACCTGCCGCCCTCACCGTCGGCGGAATTGCGCAGCAGCGTGGTGTCGCCCACCCGCTGGCCCCTGCAGTTGCGGTAGCCCATGGGCTGGAACCGCCGCGGCGCCATGAGCCGCTGCCCGAAGGGCATCCCCTCCTCGAGGGCCGTGGCCAGCGTGAACACCTTGAAGGTCGACCCGGCCTGCATCCCGATGCTGGAGCCGTGGGAGGCGTCGGCCGCGAAGTTGATCCAGGTCTTGCCCCGCTCCTTGTCCGGCCCGAGGCTACGGTCCACCGCCAGGCCCCTGATCTCCCCTGTGCCGGGTTCGATCAGCGCCTCGGCGGCCGCCTTGCGGGCGGAGTTCTTCGGCGGCACCTGGCGGTCGAGGGCGCGCTGGGCGGCGCGCTGCACCTGCCAGTCGAGCGTTGTGCGGATGGTCAGGCCGCCGCGCTCGAGCAGCCGCCGCCGTTCCTCGAGGGTGCTCCCGAAGACCGGGTTGGCCAGCAGCTCGCGCTGCACGTAGTCGCAGAAAAAGGACGCCCGGCTGGTCATGCAGCCGTTCGGGGTGTGCCGTATCCGCAGGCCCAGGGGCTCGCGGGCCGCGGCCGCGGCCTCGTCCCGCGGGATCCAGCCCAGCGAGGACAGCCGGCCCAGCACGACGTCACGGCGCGCGCGGGCGGCCTCGGGATGCAGGTTGGGGTTGTAGGCGTGCGGATAGCGCACGAGCCCGGCCAGCGTCGCGGCCTCCGCGAGCCTCAGATTGGCGGCGGGCTTGCCGTAGTAGTGCCGGGCCGCCGCCTCGATGCCGTACGCACCGTCCCCGAAATAGGCGATGTTGAGGTAGTTCTGCAGGATCTCGTCCTTGGGCATCCGCCGCTCCAGGGCCACGGCGTACCGCAGTTCCCGGACCTTGCGCGCGGGCGTCACGTCGAGCGCGGCGCGCCGCTCCTCGTCGGTGGTGGCCATCTCGAACAGCAGGTTCTTCACGTATTGCTGGGTGATGCCGGAGCCGCCCTGGGTCACCTTGCCGGCCTGCACGTTCTGCAGCAGTGCCCGCACCGTGCCATGCGAGTCGAGCGCCCCGTGCTGGTAGAAGCGGCTGTCCTCGACCGCCAGCACGGACTTGCGGGCTATCGGCGCGACCTGCGCGAGTGGTATCTCCACCCGGTTCTCCAAGAAGAACGTCGCGAGCGTGGAGCCGTCGGCCGCGAGGATCCTGGACTGCTGCGGCAGCGTCGGAGGACGCAGGTCACGCGGCATGGTGCGTAACCAGTCAGCGGCGTCGCGCGCGCCCACCCCTGCCGTACAGGCGACGGGCAGCGCCGTCAGGGCGGCCAGCACACCCGCGATGGCCCCCATCCCGGCAAGACGGCTCACGGCATGAAGCGATGCGCCACCACGTGCCTCCCCGCGTGACACCACAGGGACAGCCTAGAACGCGTAGATCCCGCAGCCCTAACGATCCTGCTCCCACTCCCGGACGCGTTCGCGGAAATTCCGGGCGATCTCCCGCAGTTCGGCCTCCGGGTCACGGCCCTCCGCGCGGGCCCGCGCCACCAGCTCGAACAACTCGGCCCCGAGTCCCTCGCCGACCTCGGTGAACAGCTCCGCGGGCGCCTGCGCCCGGGCGGCCCGGCGCTGGAGCTTCGCGGCCAGCGACAGCGCGGGCTGCCCCATCGGCACTCCGTCGAAGATCGAGTGGTCGTCGCTCTTGGCGGCGCGCTCGGCCGCCTTGATCTGCTCCCAGTTGGCGTTGACCTCGTCGGCGTCGGCGACCGTCACGTCCGCGAACACGTGCGGGTGGCGGCGTACGAGCTTGTCCACGATGCCACCGGCCACGTCGTCGATGGTGAAGTGCGTGTCACCGGAACGCTCGGAGGCCACCACCGAATGAAAGGCCACCTGCATGAGCACATCGCCGAGCTCCTCACGGAGCCCGTGCAGGTCACCGCCGTCGATGGTGTCGACGACCTCGTAGGACTCCTCGAGCAGGTAGGGGGCCAGCGAGGCGTGCGTCTGCTCGCGGTCCCACGGGCACTCGCGCCGGAGCGTGTCCATGACCGACACCAGATCGAGCAGCCGGGCGCCCGGGAGGTCGTAGGAGCCGTGCAGCACCTCCATGTCCACGGCCTTGCCCTCGCCCGACACCAGGAGCGTGCCGATCTCGCGGAGCAGCCGCTCGTCCCCATCCGGCGCGGCCATCCAGACGACGCTGCCGGAGCGTGCCGCCTCGACGAGCGCGCGGGCGTCGGCCGGTGCCCGCTCGTAGTCGACACCGGCCTCTCGGAGATAGGGCAGCTGCGGATGGTCGTCGGAGCCCACGAGGACCCGGGAGGCCGACCGCAACGTCTGCCAGGCCGGCCAGGTGAGCACGCCGGGCGCGACCCGGTGGGTGGTGGCGAGCAGGACGAGGGACATGTCAGACGGTGCCCGAGGCGGTCTTGGACAGCCTGTAGGCCACGGCGCCCATGCCCCCCTGAGCCGGGTCGAAGGACCCATAGCGCGGGTTGATTTTGACGCGGAGCGACGTGGCCGCGGCGGCGTAGGCGGCCTGGACCTGGCGCATGGCGTCCTGCTGCTTCTGCTGGTCGACCGGCCCCTGACCGGTCACCACCGCGCCGGCCTGCGCCGCGACGGCACGGATGATCATCCCGGACCGTACGAACTCGCGGCTGTAGCGAGCCGGGAGATCACTGGCCAGGAGGTTGGCCTGGACCGCCCGATCGCCGCCGTTGCGCGAGATGATCTCGTCCACCTGGCCCTTGGAGACGGCGATGCCCTTCTGCCGGGCCACCTGATCCCACACCTTGATCTCGACGAGCTGGTAGAGCGCGCTGCGCACCGGCGAGGCCGGGTCGAAGGGGACCTGGTGGCCCTGCTGCTGCAGCTGCTGCTGGAGCTGGCCGGCGTCGGGGTTCCGGGTGAACTGGCTGCGCCAGTCCACGACGACCGCGTCGAGCTCCGCGGTCGTGATGCGCTGGTCGCCGATGGTCGCGGCGGCGCCCATCTTCACCGGCTGGCACGCGCTGAGCGCGCCTGCGGCGAGGACGGCCGCGGCGCCGATGACGACCGCTCGCAAAGATGTCCGCAACACGGGCTTCCAATCACGTCCGTTAAGCATGATCACGACGGGTGCCAGGAGTCTAGTTACCCGCACCCACAGGTTCCAGCAGCAATGTCTCCACGAGGTCGGTGCACCAGGTCAGCAGCTCCTGGTCGCGCAGCGGACGCCCGCCGAACCCGCCGGCCTTGGGTGCCGGGACCAGCAGGGTGCGCTGGGTGGGCTTGAGCAGACTTTTCGGATACAGGCGTTGCAGCCGTACCTGCTTGGAGTCGGGCAGTTCCACCGGCGCGAACCGGATGTGGTTGCCCTGCACGGTCACGTCGGTGAGGCCGGCCCTGCGGGCCGTGGCGCGGAACCGGGCGACCTCGAGGAGGTTCAGCACTGGTACGGGCAGCGGCCCGAAGCGGTCCTTGAGCTCCTCGTGCACCGCGGGGATCTCCTCCACGGTCTCGATCCCGGCGATGCTCCGGTAGGCCTCGAGCCGCAGCCGTTCTCCCGGGACGTACTCATGGGGGATGTGGGCGTCGATGGGCAGCTCGACCTTGACGTCCGCCGTCTCGGCCGGACCCTCGTCGCGCAGCTCGCGCACGGCCTCGCCGACCATCCGGACGTACAGGTCGAAGCCGACGCCGGCCACGTGCCCGGACTGCTCGGCGCCGAGGATGTTGCCGGCCCCGCGAATCTCCAGGTCCTTCATGGCGACGAACATGCCGGCGCCCATCTCGGTGTGCTGGGCGATGGTGGCCAGCCGCTCGTGGGCGGTCTCGCTGAGCGGCGCCTCGGGCGGATAGAGGAAGTAGGCGTAGGCGCGCTCGCGCCCACGGCCGACGCGCCCGCGCAGCTGATGCAGCTGCGAGAGCCCGTAGGTGTCCGCCCGGTCGACGATCAGCGTGTTGGCGTTGGGAATGTCGAGTCCGCTCTCCACGATCGTGGTGGCGACCAGGACGTCGTAGTTCTTCTCCCAGAAGTCCACCATCACGCCCTCGAGCTGCTGCTCGTTCATCTGCCCGTGCGCGGTGGCGATGCGGGCCTCCGGCACGAGCTCGCGCAGGGTCTGCGCCACCCGGTCGATGGAGCGGACCCGGTTGTGCACGAAGAACACCTGCCCCTCGCGCAGCATCTCGCGCCGGATGGCGGCGGCGATCTGCTTTTCGTCATAGGGCCCGACGAAGGTCAGCACCGGGTGGCGCTCCTCGGGAGGGGTCAGGATCGTCGACATCTCGCGGATGCCGGTCAGTCCCATCTCCAGGGTCCGCGGGATGGGGGTCGCCGACATGGCCAGCACGTCCACCTGGGTCCGCAGCCGCTTGAGCTCCTCCTTGTGCTCCACGCCGAACCGCTGCTCCTCATCGACGATCACAAGGCCGAGGGACTTGAACCGGCTCTGTGACGACAGCAGCCGGTGCGTGCCGATGACGACATCGACGGTGCCGTCGGCGACGCCGCGCAGGGTCGCGGCGACCTCGCCCTCGGTCTGGAACCTGGACACCGGCTTGACCGAGACGGGGAAGGCGCTGAAGCGCTCCGAGAAGGTCGACTGGTGCTGCTGCACGAGCAGCGTCGTGGGCACGAGGATGGCGACCTGCTTACCGTCCTGCACCGCCTTGAAGGCCGCCCGGACCGCGATCTCGGTCTTGCCGTAGCCGACGTCGCCGCAGATCAGCCGGTCCATCGGAACGGGTCGTTCCATGTCCCGCTTGACCTCTTCGATCGCGCCGAGCTGGTCGGGCGTCTCGACATAGGGGAAGGCGTCCTCGAGCTCGCGCTGCCACGGCGTGTCCGGGCCGAAGGCGATGCCGGGCGAGGCCATCCGCGCGGAGTAGAGCCGGATCAGCTCGCCGGCGATCTGCTTGACCGCCTTGCGGGCGCGTCCCTTGGCCTTCTGCCAGTCAGCGCCCCCGAGCCGGTGCAGCGAGGGTGCCTCACCGCCGACGTAGCGGGTGATCTCCTCCAGCTGGTCGGTGGGCACGAAGAGCCGGTCGCCCTTGGCGTACTCGATGATGAGGTACTCACGGGTGGCGCCCTGCACGGTGCGGCTGACCATCTCGACATAGCGGCCCACGCCGTGCTGCTCGTGCACCACGTAGTCACCGGTGCGCAGCTGCAGCGGATCGATCCCGCCACGCCGCCGGGACGGCATCCGCCGCGCGTCCTTGGTGGACGACTTCTGCCCGGACAGGTCGGTCTCGGTGAGGACGACCAGCTTGACGGCATCCCAGACGAAGCCGTTCTCCAGCCGCCCGGTGGCGACGTGCACGATCGACGGCTCGGGCGGCCCGGTCAGCTCGGCCAGCCTGGCCCCGAGCCCCTGCTCCCGTACGACCTCGGCGAGCCGCTCGGCGGGACCATGCCCCTCCGTGAGCAGCACCACGTGCCAACCGTCGTGGATCCACTGCTTGACGTCGGTCATGACCCGCGCGGTGTCACCCCGGTAGGCCTCCGCGGCGCGCGCCCCGATGACGGCCACGGACTCGTCGGGCGCCTCGTCGGCGGCCTGCTCCTCGTCGGCGGGACCGAACGGAGTCACGTTCCACCACGGCAGGCCGAGCTCACCGGCGTGCTCGCGGACCTCCGCCAGGCTCTTGAAGGCGGCCGAGCCCAGGTCGATGGGCGCCTCTCCCCCGGCGGCCGCGTTCACCCAGGAGGCCTCGAGGAACTCCTGACTGGTCCGTACGAGCTCCACGGCCCGGGACCGGATCCGCTCGGGATCGCAGACCAGCACGTGCGAGCGCTTCGGCAGGAGGTCGACGAGCTGTTCCATGTGGTCGGCGAGCACGGGAGAGAAGGCCTCCATCCCCTCCACGGTGTCGCCGTCGGCCAGCCTGCCGAGGACGTCGGCGAGGGACGGGTGCTCGTCCGCGAGCCGCTTGGCCCGCTCGCGCACCTCCGGGGTGAGCGGCAGCTCGCGACAGGGCGGTGCCCAGAGTCCCTCCTGCGCCACCTCGAGAGAGCGCTGGTCCGCCGCCTTGAAGTAGCGGATCTCCTCGACCGTGTCGCCCCAGAACTCGACCCGCAGCGGGTGCTCCTCAGTGGGCGGGAAGACGTCCAGGATGCCACCTCGCACGGCCATCTCGCCGCGCTTCTCCACCAGGTCGACGCGGCGATATCCGGCCTCGACCAGCCTGGTCACCAGGTCCTCGAGCTCCGCGTCGTCCTGTGTGCGCAGCCGTACGGGCTCCAGATCACCCAGGCCGGACACCACCGGCTGTAGCACGGCGCGCACCGGGGTGACCACGACGCGCAGCGGCCCGCCCGCCGGATCGCCGGGGTCGGGGTGGGCCAGCCGGCGTAGTACCGCGAGGCGCTGGCCGACCGTGTCCGAACGGGGTGAGAGCCGCTCGTGCGGCAGGGTCTCCCAGGCCGGGAAGTGGGCGACGTCACCGGGGCCCAGCAGGCTGCTGAGTGCCGCGGTGAGGTCCTCGGCCTCGCGGCCGGTCGCCGTCACGGCCAGCACGGTGCCGTCAGAGCCGCTGATCTCGGCCGCCAGCGCGGCGGCGAGCATGGGCCGCAGGGACGGCGGGGCGACCAGGTCGTAGGCGGAGCCGGACCCGGTCCGCGCGGCCTCGAGAGCTCGCCGCAGGGCAGGGTCGGAACGCGTCAGCGCAAGAAGTCCGGAAAGCGTCATTTTCTGCCAAAGATTTTCTGCCGGGGTCAGGCGGGGGCGTCGCCTCGTCGGTGCAGCCCGAACAACCCGGAAACCGTCAGGCCCGGGCTGCCCAACCAGCCTACGCGGCCCTCCCCCCGCCCCGGGCGGCACACGGGCGGGGACTTAGCGCTACCACCCAAGACACGTCAAGAATACGTAAATAGCGGACACTCCGCAGCCGGATGGCTACGCTGCGATATCGTGACCGATCTGCGGACGCCGTCGGTCAACGACGGCGAGTCAACCGGGCCGCGCCATCCGACCCAGCTCTTCTCGGTGCGTGCCCGCGAGTACGCCTACCAGAAGCCCCTGCAGCGGATCCAGATATTGGAGGCCGGTTGCGGCTGGGGCGATGGACTCCACCTCGGCGCCAAGGAGCGGCATGTCACGGGGGTGGACGTGGACACGCCCTCGGTGCGGGCGCACACCCGCGCCCGCGCGGACCTCGATGCCTGGCACCTCGGCGACCTGCGCACCGTGCCCATGCCGCCGCGCATGTACGACATCGTGCACGCGCACTTCCTCATCGAGCGGGTCCAGCATGCCGAGCTGGTCCTCGACCGGTTCGTCGCCGCGCTGAAGCCGGGAGGGCTCCTGCTCATGCGGTTCCGCGACCGGGCCAGCTCCTACGGCTTCATCGACCGTGTCCTGCCGGGCTGGCTGCGCGCTCTCGCGTGGCAGCGGCTGTCGCCGGCCGGGACCGAGCGGCCCCGGAGCGGTACGGGCGGCGCCGAGCACGCACAGCGCCGCGAACTCGCCGATGGCGATCCCGAAGTCGCGCGGGGGATCGAGGCCGGCGAGGACCGTTCCGCGGGAGCGGACACGGCGGCCCCGCCGCCGGCCGTCTATGAGGCGATCGCCTCCCGTGAGGGCATGCGGAGTTACTGCGTGATGCGCGGCCTGATGATCGCCGAGGAGTACACCTCTCTCGACACGGTGGCCGCCTTCGGCCGCTGGAGCCACGTGGTCAGCGGCATCTGCCGTCTGGTCGCCGCGATGTCGCGGGGCCGGCTGAGCGCCGGCCACAGCGACGTGACCCTGGTGATCCGCAAACCCGAGAACCGCTTCGCCCGCGTCATCTGACAGGTCCTGGGATCACGGCCTTTGGACTACGACCCTCCCATTGTGTTCCCTCGATGTGCGCTCGGCGCTGACCAGCATTAACGTTTGATCGCTGGATCCTTGCGCTGATCTGAGCGGAGAGTCATGTGACCGCCGAATCCAACATTCCCGACCTGCCCACGTGGACGCCCGACCCGGTCGAGCTGGCCGACCTCGAGCTCCTGCTGTCCGGAGCCTTCGCGCCGCTCAACGGCTTCCTCGGCTCGATCGACACCGCCGCCGTGATCGCCGGCGGGCGGCTCGCGGACGGCACGCCGTGGCCGGTTCCGGTCGTTTTGACCGTACCGGAGGAGCTGGCCAAGGAACAGCGGCTCGTCCTGCAGGACCCCGAGGGGCTGCCCCTTGCCCTCCTGCACGTCAGCGAGGCCTGGCAGGACCCGGCGACCGGCACCCACCGGCTCGCCGGCTCGGTCCAGCCGGTGCGCGAGCCCGCACACGGCAGGTTCCGCAGCCTGCGCCGCCGCCCCAGTGAGGTCGACTTCTCCGGCGAGCCGCTGCCGGACGGAACGCGGCCGCCGGCGCCCACGGCCGTACTCGCGGTGGCGGCACGCGAACCGCTGCACCGGCGCCAGCTGGGCCAGCTCAGGCAGGTGACCGAGAGGCTTGCGGCCGGAGTGGGCGCCCGGCCGGGCGCGGGGCGCGACGGAGTGCGGGTGCTCATCCTGGCCCTGCTGTCCGACGAGTACGACGACGCGCTGGTCCGCGCGCTGCTGGCGGTGCGCCGAGAGCTCCCGGAGGGCACCCAGATCGTGCCGGTGCCGCTGACCAGGCGCACGGATCCCGTGAGGGACCTGCGCCTCCGTTCCTACGTCGCCAGGACCTACGGCGCGACCCATTTGTTCGCCGACGCCTCGGAAGGGCTCGAGCAGCGCCACGACGGGGCCCCCGATACCGAGATCGAAGGCACCGCCATCCCCCTCGCCGTGCCGGAACCGTGGGCCTACGACTCCGTGCTGGAGGTATGGCGGCCCATCGCCAAGATCGAGCCGGACCATGCCCGGATCGAGCTCACCACGCGGGACATCGAGGAGATGCTGGACCGCGGCGACCCGATCCCCGAGTGGTTCACCACGCCGGCCGTCGCCGCGGAGCTCGGCGCGGCCCGGCCGCCCCGGCACCGCAGGGGCGTGACCGTGTTCTTCACCGGGCTGTCGGGATCCGGCAAGTCGACCATCGCCCGGGGGCTCGCCGACGCGCTGGCCGAGCACACCACCCGCACGGTGAGCCTGCTCGACGGCGACGTGGTCCGGCGCCTGCTGTCGGCCGGGCTCACGTTCTCCCGCATGGACCGCGACCTCAACATCCGCCGCATCGGCTTCGTGGCCGCCGAGATCACGCGGCACGGCGGCGTGGCGATCTGCGCGCCCATCGCTCCCTACGCGGCGACCCGCTCGGAGGTGCGGCGCATGGTGTCCGCCGTCGGCGACTTCCTTCTGGTCCATGTCGCCACTCCGTTGGAGGAGTGCGAGCGCCGCGACCGGAAAGGGCTCTATGCCAAGGCCCGCGCGGGTCTCATCCCGGAGTTCACCGGCGTCTCCGACCCCTACGAGGAACCCGAGGACGCCGAGTTGGTGATCGACACGTCGGCGATGACTCCGCAGGAGGCCGTGGCCGCAGTGGTCGAGGTGCTCGAGACCGGGGGCTGGGTGCGCCCGGTCGCCTGACCGGGCGCGGGGCCTTCCGGCGCGGTGCCGTCGCGGGACGGGAGCAGCGCCCTTCCGGCGAACACCACCACCACGAGCAGCATGAGCCCGAAGGCCCAGCCGCCCAGCACGTCCGTCACCCAGTGCTTGTTGAGATAGGTCCTGGTGTAGCCCTCGATGAACGCGAGCATGGCGATCAGTGCCCACCCGGCGCCCTGCCACCGCCGGCCGGCCCGGGCGTAGAACAGCAGCAGGAACATGATCGTGCCGTAGATCACCACGGTTCGGGCGCAGCCGCCGGACGGATACGTGCCCAGTGTGGTGGGCGGGTGACCACGATCCACGATCTTGGCGAGCCCGGTCTGGGCGTACTTCTGCACAATGATCACCGACCCGATGAGGAGCGGGGGGACCCACCGGCGGCCCCGGGCCAGGAGGACGAGGCCGATCGCGGCCAGCGCCCCGGCCCCGCGGGTCTGCGGAAGGTTGCCCATCCGGCCGATGGTCTCGACCAGCTGTGCCAGATCGTGATCCTGCACTCGCTCGACCCAATGGAAGGTCGGCCGGTCCACCACGCCCTCGAGCCGGGACAGCGCTTCACCCAGAGCGATACCGGCCGCGGCCGTCAGGAATACGCCGGCGCCCAGAAAGAGGGTGAATGCGCCGATCGGGCCGAGTCGGGCCACCGAATCGGTCCTGGTGGCACGGAGGCGGAGCGCCCAGGCCGCCGGGCGGCCGCCGTTGTGCCGCTTCGGTGCACCGCTCAGGGAGAAGAGCAGGAAGACCAGGAGGAACACGATGAGCGCGCCCCCGACCCCGGTGAGGATCGCAAAGAGCATCGAAGCAGTGTGCCACAGCGGCCTACCGCGCCATCCGCGTATTGATCCTTTACCTGGTATTCCATTGCAGGACCCAAACAACTGCCCGAACATCTCGATCGCGCAAACGGAGGACCCGCTCCGCCGGATATGTGCCATCATCATGCCGACCTCTTGCCAGCGCTCCTTAAGGAAGCCTTATGCGCCGACGTCTCTTCGCGGTGGCGGCCGCGGTCCTCGCGACCACCGTGAGCGTCATACCAGCCGCCAATGCGGATCTCAAACAGTCCGCCGTGGTGTCCGCGAACCCGTCGGACACCACCCCCCACGTCCTCGACGGCACCGTCCGGGCCGTCGCTGTGGTCGGCGGCAAGGTCGTCGTGGGCGGCAACTTCGAGAAGGTCCGCGAGGCGGGCAAGGCCAAGCCGGACATCGCCCGGCACAACATCTTCTCCTTCGACCTCAAGACCGGGAAGGTCGACGCGACCTTCGCGCCGAAGCTGAACGGCACCGTCTACGCCCTCGAGCCCGGCCCGGCGGACACCATCTACACCGCCGGCTCGTTCGGCAGCGTGAACGGCGTCGACCTCGGCGCCCTGGCGCAGCTCAAGGTGGCCTCCGGCACGGCCGTCACCACGTTCAAGCCGCGGGTCGGCGGCGGCCTCGTCTTCACGATGATCCGGCGCAACGCCCACATTTACATCGGCGGCAGGTTCACCAAGGTCGCGACCAAGCCGCGCACCATCCTGGCCCGGGTCGACGCGACCACCGGCAATGTCGACGACAACTTCAACCTGAACGTGAGCACCCCGCGCCAGGGTGACCTCAAGATCTTCAAGCTGGCCGTGAACCCGCAGGACACCCGCCTGCTCATCAACGGGACCTTCACGATGGTGTCCGGTCAGCGCCGTTACCAGATCGCGATGATCGACACGACCGCCAAGCCGGCGGCGCTGACGACCTGGTCGACCGAGCGATACGCGACGCCGTGCAACCCGAACTCCTTCGACACCTACATGCGGGGCATGGACTTCTCCCCCGACGGCTCCTACTTCGTGGTCGTGACGACCGGGGGCCCCGGCGGCACCACACAGCTGTGCGACAGCGCGGCCCGGTGGGAGACCAACGCCACGGGCTCCAGGCTGCAGCCGACGTGGGTGAACTGGACCGGTGGCGACACCCTGCTGGCGGTCTCGGTCACCGGAGCCGCCGTCTACGTCGGTGGTCACCAGCGCTGGCAGAACAACCCGTACGGCAGCGACTCCGCCGGTGCGGGAGCGGTCGAGCGGCCCGGGATCGCCGCGCTCAGCCCCACCGACGGCAAAGCCCTCCCCTGGAACCCGACCCGCTCGCGCGGACACGGTGTGGAGGCCCTCGTCGCCACGTCCGCGGGACTCTGGGTCGGCAGCGACACCGACCAGCTCGGCCACGAGTTCCACGGCAGGGTCGGATTCTTCCCGCTTCCCTGAACCGGCTGAAGCACAATTGTCCGCGAAGGGCCACCGAGGACGCCTCGGTGGCCCTTCGCCGTTCGACCAAAGCCGCGATCCGGGTGGCCCGGCCATTGCGGTGTAACTATGATTCACCGCCATGACTGCCCCACAGAACCGCCGCCGGTCAAGGTCCAAAGGCCGCACGTGGCTCTGGGGAGGCCTCGCCGCGGCGGGCGCGACGGCCTGTGCCCTGGCCGTCGGGATCGCGGTCGTCGACTCCGGCTCCCCGAGCGCGTCCGCCAACCCGCTGTATTCCACGCCGGCCGGCCAGGGGACGCACGGCGCACCCGCCGGCGGGTCCGCGACCGGAACGGCCGGCGGCAAAGCGCGCAACTGCACGGTGTCCGCCCTCCTCGTGCCGTCGTGCGGGGTGTGGTGGGGGGTGACGCCGGGAGCCTTCAGCGGCGAGCACCCCCGGCAGGCCCTCAGCACCTTCGAGCGGCGGACCGGCCGGACCGTCGACGTCTTCCACTACTTCCACAAGGGCAAGCAGCTCTTCCCCACGCCGGCCGAGATCGCCATCGCCCGCGAGCCCGGCAAGGAGCGCAAGCTCCTGCTGAACTGGAAGCCCGACGAGGGGCAGACCTGGGCCCAGGTCGCCGGCGGCTCCATGGACGCGCACATCGACCGGCTGTCCGCGCACATCAAGGCGACCTATCCGGAGCGGTTCTGGCTGGTGATCCATCACGAGCCCGAGGAGGAGGTCCGGTTCAAGACGGATTCGGGCTACACGCCCGCGGACTACAGCCGGATGTTCCGGCACGTCGTGCAGCGGTTCCGCAAGAACGGCGTGCACAACGCGCTCTTCACGGTCGCCTACCGCGGCTATTCCAACTGGACCGTCAAGCCCTGGTTCATGCAGCTCTACCCCGGCGCGGACGTGGTGGACTGGGTCGCCTTCGACCCCTATGTCAAGGGTGCCGAGCACACCCCCGACTTCGCCTCGCTCATCGACAAGGCCGCGCCGCTGGAGCATGACCAGGGCTATCCGGGCTTCTACTCCTGGTCGAAGAGCCATATGCCGGGCAAGCCGTTGATGATCGCGGAGTGGGGAGTCCTACAGGACAAGACCACTGCGGAGGAAAGGGTCGCCTTCTTCCAGAGCGTGGGCGCCCAGATCAGGAACTATCCGCGGCTCAAGGCACTCGTCTACTTCGAGGCCCCGCACGGCGGCCTCGGCGACTCGCAGATCCACACCGACCCGCAGACACTCCGCGCCTTCCGCAGGCTCGGGCGAGACCCGGTGTTCAACCCCTGACCGGCCGGCCGCAGCGCCGCAGGCCCGGACCCGGCCGGCGGACGCCCCGCCGGGCCGGCCTCCTGGGCGGTACAGTTCGCCCGGCGGACGAGCACCCCCCAACGCCGGTCGGCGGGGACCGGCCGAGCAAGGACACACAGGGACGGGCCGTTCACGGCGCGGGGACGGGATCCGGATGGTGACTGCGACGACACCGATCACCGCGCCGCCGCCGGCCGAGGTCACCGGGCCGAGAGGGCCCCGGTCCCGAGCGGGCTGGCCCCTGTCCGTGGTGTTCATCGGTTTCCCCCTGTGGTGGGTGCTGGGCCTCGGCGCGCTGATCTTCATGATCATGGCTGTGCCGATGGCGGTGTTCCTCTACCGCCGGCGAGCGAGCCTGGTGGTCCCGCGCGGTTTCGGAGCCTGGCTGCTGTTCCTGACGTGGGCCCTGCTCGGGATCGCGGTGCTGTGGGCCGACGCCCCCGGGGCGGTACCCGGCGGCGGCATCAGCAGGGCCTTGGTCTTCGGCTGGCGCATGGCCTGGTACGCGTCCTGCACGATCGCGTTGCTCTATGTCGGCAACCTGCGTGAGGACGAGCTCCCGAGCGACCGGATCGGCCGGCTGCTGGCCTACATGTTCGTCGTGACCACCGCCGGGGGGCTGCTCGGCTCCTTCTATCCCCATCTGCAGCTGACCTCGCTCGTCGAGACGGTTCTCCCGCACGGGCTGGCCACGAACGGGTTCCTCCTCGACGCGATCCATCCCAAGACGGCCACCATCGAGACCATCACCGGCTCGGCGCAGGCCCGCCCGATGGCGCCGTTCGCCTATGCCAACACCTGGGGCGCGGCCTACGCGTTCTTCCTCCCGTACTTCGGCATCACCTGGATCGTCCGGGGTGACCGGTGGCGCCGGCTGCTGGCGGTGCCCATCCTCCTCGCGTCGCTGTGGCCGGTCGTCTACTCCCTGGACCGGGGGCTGTGGGTGGCGCTCGGACTCATCGCCGTCTTCGTCGCGTTCAAGATGATCTTGTGGCGCGGTGGACGGGCCATCGCGTGGACGCTCGTGGCCCTCACCATGGGCGGCATCGTGTTCGCGTTCTCACCGCTGCCGGGGATGATCCAGAAACGTCTGGACAACCCGCACAGCAACAACCGCAGATACATGCTGGCCGAGCACACCGTGCGCAGCGCGCTCAGCGGCTCACCCGTGGTCGGCTTCGGCTCCACGCGCAACGTGCAGGGCAACCTCGAGACGCTCGGCGGCGGGAGCCGGCCGGGCTGCAAGGCCTGCGGTGCCCCGCCGCTCGGAACGCAGGGCCACATCTGGTTGCTGATCTTCGCCAACGGCCTGGTCGGTACCGTGATGTTCCTGGCGTTCTTCTCCGTACGGTTCGTTCGCCACTGGCGGGACAGATCCGCCTACGGCATGGCGGGCTGTTGTGCGGTGCTCTCCTGTGGGCTGTTCCTGTTCATCTATGACCTGGTGGAGGTTCCGCTGTACACCGTGATGATCGCGGTCGCGCTCATGTGGCGAGCGCAGCGCGACGAGCCCCGGGAACGCCTCCGATGAACGAGCGTACGGCCGGGGCCGCGCAGGCGTGGGTGGAGACCGTCGCGGCGCTGTGGCCGGGGACGCGCGTCGAGCTCGTAGGACCCGGCGCGGCCGGCGAAGGCGCGGATCGGCGGGAGCTCACGTTCCTGCCGGACGCCGAACGGCCCCGGCTGCTGTTGCCGGCGAGATCCCGCCATGCCGCTGCCGCGCTGCGCCGCTACAGCCACGACCTCACCATCCCCCAGCGGCTGTCGCGGAGCGTCACCGCCACCGCACTGCGCACCGGGCTGCCCCAGCGGACCCTTCGCGACCGGCTCCGGCTGACGGGCGAGGGCGAACAGTCCGTCGAGGACCGGCTCAGCGAGCTCCTCGGCCGGCCGGTCGTGGTCAGCGTGGGACTCGGCCCGGCACGGGCCAACCGCAAACCGATCCTGCACGCGCTGACCTCCTCCGGACGCCCGGCCGCGTTCGTCAAGGTCGGCGATACCGCCATGGCCAGGGAGCTCATCGCACAGGAGGCGGCGGCGCTGGAGTATCTCGCCGGCCGGCCGATACCGGGAGTGGCCATACCGGAGGTCCTCCATCACGGCCCGTGGAACGAGATGACGCTCTTGGTGCTGTCGCCGTTGCCGACGAGTGCCCGTGGCTGGCGTCCCCGCGGCAGCGTCCCCTTGGCGGCGATGCGGTCGCTGTTCGCCGTGGCGGGCCTGAGCAGAGGTCCACTCGCCGACAGCCGGTTCTGGGAGCAGATCTCCGCGGTCCCGGGGCGACTCACCGACCAGGCGCGGGCCCGCAGGCTCACCGCGGTAATCGAGCGGGCAGCGCAGGTCCATGGCGCGCGGACACTGGACTTCGGCGCCTGGCATGGCGACTGGACCCCGTGGAACATGGCCTGGCATCGCGGCACGGTGCGCTTGTGGGACTGGGAGCGCTTCGCCCGGGGCGTGCCCGCCGGGCTGGACCTGCTGCACTACCGGCTGCAGGAGGCGATGCGCTCGGCGGCCGTCGAGCCCTACACCGAGTGGCCGGCAGGAGCCGCGGCGTCACTCGCCGAGCTCGGGATCACCGGTGCCGGCGCCGAGGCCACCGTCGAGCTCTACTTCCTGGAACTGTGCCGGCGCTACGAGCTTGCCGCGCAGGGCCCGATCGGCGCGCCGCTTCGGCCCCAGGCGGACCGTCTCCTCACGCTGCTCGAGAACAATGCCGGAAGGGTCACATGATTTCGCGACGCGACGCGCCCCAGTGGGCGAAGGAGGCCGGCCGGGCGGTGAGCCGCGGCACCGGGCGGCTCACCTCGGGTGCCCGGATGCTCCCCGACTTCCTGCTGGTGGGGACTCAGCGCGGTGGGACCACCTCGTTGTTCCGCGCGCTGGCCGAGCACCCCGGCATCACGGGCCCGAACCTCCACAAGGGCGTGCACTATTTCGACGTGCACTATGACCGCGGGCTGAGCTGGTACCGCGGGCATTTCCCCATCCGGGCGGCGGCCCGGCGCGCCACAGACGGCGCCGGCGGGCCGCTGGCGTTCGAGTCCGCGGGTTACTACATGCACCACCCGCTGGCACCCGCCCGCATCGCCAGGGACCTGCCCGGGGTGAAACTGCTGGCCATCCTGCGGGACCCGGTGGAGCGCGCCTACTCCGCACACAAGCATGAGCTGGCCCGCGGGTTCGAGACCGAGCCCTTCGAACGGGCCCTCGAGCTCGAGCCGGAACGGCTCGCCGGAGAGGTCGCGAAGATCCAGGCCGACCCGGCCTATCTGAGCCACAGCCACCGTCACCACTCGTACGTGGATCGAGGACATTACGTCGAGCAGCTCGAAACGCTCTTCGAGCTGTTCCCCCGTGACAACGTGCTGGTCGTCTTCGCGGAGGACTTCTTCAGTGACCCCGAGCCCTGTCATGACCGGGTCATCGAGTTTCTGGGGCTCCCGCGCCGGCGTCCCGCCGCCTTCGAACAGCACAACGCCCGGCCCCGGTCGCCCATGCCGCAGGACGTTCGCAACCGGCTGACCGAGCACTTCGCCTCCTACGACGAGAGGCTTGCCGCGCTCCTCGGCGAAGTTCCGGCCTGGCGGCGGTGATCTGGCGATGGTCAACGGGTTCGAGGTCCGTACCTCCGGGCCGTCCGGAGGGACCCCGGACGCCGTTCCGTTCGGCCGCTACGGAGCGTTCCTACGGCGCAACGGCCGGGTCGTGGCCCTCGCCTTGGTCCTCGGCATCGCGGTGGGCGGGCTTCGCCTGGGTTTCAGCCAGCGGACCTACACCTCGACCGTGGCCATCTTCGCTCCGCCCGTGGCACTGCATTCGGGCGCGCCAGTGCTGGGAAGCGTCCCCACCGCGGAAGACCCCAGGCCACCACGTGAGTCGACCATGGACACCGAGGCGCAGATCGCCCTCTCGGACGCGACGCTCCGCCGGCTGGCCACGGTCCGCGGCTTCCGGCTCGATCGAGAGCGGCTGAAGAAACGCATCTCCATCATCGTTCCGGCCTACACCCGGGTCCTGTCCATCAAGGTCCGTGCGCACACCGCCAAGGACGCGCGCAACGGCGCCCGCACGCTCGCCAAGAGCTACCTCGGGCTTCGCAAACAGATCGTCGCGGGCATCCAGGCCCGCAACCGCGAGACGCTCCAGCGCAACCTGTCTCTGCTGCGGGCGCAGGTGCGCGTCATCGACGGCAGGCCGACCGACATCGCCCGGCTGACCGCCCGTGGCCGCCGCCAGATGATCAACAAGCAGATCGCCACGATCCAGCGGCAACTCGCGCAGAACGACGACAAGAGCCTGCAGTCCGGTGAGGTGGTGGACAGCGCGAACCTCCCGCTGGGCCCCGACAGCCGGCGCGCCGACGTGACGTTGAGCAGCTGGCTCGGCATCGGGCTGCTGACAGGCCTCCTGCTCGGCCTGGTGCAGGACCGCCGGCCGCGGCGCATCCGGTCCTCGGCCGACGTGCGGCGCACGGTCACGGTGCCCGTGCTCGCCGAGGACCGCAACGGGACCGACGGGCTCCGGGAGGCCTGCCGGAGGCTGCGCAACGTCATCCAGGAGGAGAAGGCGACGACGGTTCTGCTCAGCGGCGCGGCCGGTGCCGCGACCGAGGCGATGGCGAGAACGCTCGTCTCGGTGTGCGCCCAAGGGGGGATGTCCACCACGCTCCTGCTGGTCGGGATCGAAGAGGCCGCGCGGGACGACTCGCTTGACGACGTCGAGTCCGGGCCCGAGCACGAATGGCGGACGCGGGCCAGTGGCCGGACCAGTGTGACGACGATCCCGGCCGGCGGCGACCGGCACCTGTCGGCGGCCGTGCGCAAGGCGGGGCGCGACGCGGATCTGGTGGTCGTCACGGGGCCGTCACTGCACACCCCCGAAACCGCTACCCTGACGGCGGTCTGCGATCTCACCTTCGTGGTGGTGGAGCTCGGCGGCCTGTCCGCTGGCCAGCTCATCGCGGGAGCGACCTACCTTGCCTACGCCGCCGCGCCGCCCCGTGGCCTCGTTCTGACCGATCGGGCAAAGCAGGGACACCGCAAGTGATCCCGGCTCGACCCGCCCCACCGGCGCGTCAACTGCCGATAATCTGCTTGCCAACAAGCGGCCATCGCGATGTGACCGCCGAGCACCCGGAGGGGACCTAACGTGGCGGCTGACCAGTCGGGGGCGTCACCGGGACAGCTGGCCGCCGTGGTGTCGAGGCATCGCACCTTCATCGGGCTCATCGGCCTGCTCGGACTGCTGGCGGGGCTGGCCGCCGGGTTCCTCATGCCGGCGTCCTACAAAGCGTCGGCCTCGGTCCTCGTGGCTCCCCTCGAGGGCAATCCCTACTCTCCCATCGGACGGGGCGACGACATCGTCAACCTCGGCACCGAGGCACAGCTGGTCAGCACCGACGCGGTCGCGAAGATGGCGCGCGACCGGCTGCGCGCCGGTGATCCGGCAGCGCTGCGGGCCCAGGTCGCGGTCGACAACCCGCCCAACACACAGGTCCTGAACATCTCGTTCAGCGGCTCGGCGCGGCAGAGCGCCCGCGCCGGTGCCCAGGCCTTCGCGGAGTCCTATCTCGACTACCGCAGGCAGCGCACGCAGAACATCCTGGACGGCAAGCTCAGCAAGCTCAAGGACCAGTCCAGGCGGGTCCAGCAGGAGCTCCAGGCGGCGACCCTACGGCTGCCGGCCGCCACCGGCTCCCAGCGCACCTTCCTCAGCCAGCGCATCAGTGCCTACACCAACCAGCTCGGCATCATCGACGAGCAGTCCAACGACCTCGCCAGCACCACCGTGAACCCCGGCCAGGTCATCACCCCGGCCGCGCTACCGGGCAGTGCCGGCAAGGTGACCGGCACCCTGCTGGGCGGTGCCGGGGGCCTGGTGGGCGGCCTCCTCATCGGACTGGGCGTCTCGATGCTCCGTGCGCGGCTGGAGCGCCGCATCAGTGCGGCCGAGGGGGTCGAGCGGCTCGGTCTTCGAGTGCTCAGCGTCATTCCACCGTTCGACGACCCCGCGCATGGGCTCGCGCTGGTCGACGCGCCCAAGAGTGAGGTCAGCGACGCCTACCGGCGCCTGCGTGCTGCGACGGTGGCGGCACTGCCGCAGCACCCGGTCACCATTCTGGTGAGCAGCGCGACCCCGGGCCGTACGGCCATGCTGACCAGTTCCAATCTGGCGCTGGCGCTGTCCGTGGCGGGCTCGAGCACGATCATGATCGACGCGGGCGCGGCAGGGGTCGATTCGGCCGTCCTGTTCGGCCTGCGCAGCCCCAAGGGCCTGTCCGACACCCTCCTGGACGGGGTCGATCCGGCCACACTCCTGGTGCACGGCGCGGCACAGCTGCGCCTGCTCCCGCGCGGCGCGCGGGCCGAGGAGGCCACACAGCGGTTCAGCGGGCCGCGGATGCGGGACGCCGCGGCGGTCCTGCGGGAGCGCGCCGACGTCGTGATCATCAACGGCCCGAGCCTGCACGACGCGGACGCCCAGGCGCTGTGCACCCTCACGGACGCGGTCCTGCTGATCGCTACGGTCGGCGTCACCTCCCGTGACGAGATCCTCCAGGCGCGCGTCGAGGCCGAGCGAGCCGGCACCACTGTCATCGGCGCCGTGGTGGAGACCACCGAGATGGACCGGTTGCACCTGGCCGAGATGCGCCGGAAGGCGGCACCGCGCCGCGAGCCCAGGGCCGCGGGCGGCCGCCGCGCAGCGCCGGCC
>JAODNJ010000378.1 GCA_025465155.1 Frankiales bacterium | reverse complement strand
GTCGGGTTGCGCGACGACTCGGGCTCCAGCATCCAGGTCAGGTTCGAGGCCTTCGGCGACGGGCGGCAGCTCTACAGCCGCGTCTTCATGCTCGGCCAGTCCGAGCAGATCAACCTGGACGTGACGGGGGTGCTCAGGCTCCGGCTCGTGAACACCGTCACTGCCCACCCGGAGTTGGGCTCCACCGCAGTGTGGGGTTCGGCCCACGTGATCGGCTGAGCCTCGCCACAGACGCCCAGGACATCCCGTTTCGGACGTCGCACATCGCGACCGGACCCGTGAGGCCCCCGCTCGTGGGAGAAGGCCGGGTCACCTCTCGCGGCCGAGCGAAGGCGATCGCGTGGCGTGTCGCGATGGGGCAGGAGGGCAACCAGGCCCCATGGACACGGCAGCCGCCGGCGCGATCGTGGCCGCCGTCACCGGCATCTCGTTCCTCGCCCTGCCCCTGGTGTCGGTGCCAGCGGGAGGGGCAGTCATGCTCCCTGCTGACGCGGGTCGTACGGGACCGGACCCGCTGGCTGCGTCAGGCCGTCCGGAAGCCTTCCGCGACGACCCCGAAGGAGTTCCGCGCTCCGCAGCGCTGGGCGAGCGATGCGGCCGACGGCAGCTGGTTGGACCAATAGGTGACCAGCTCGACCCGGTCGAACGTCGGACGCAGTTCGTCCAGCAGAGCCTGTTCGTCGACCCCCTGACGGAGGACGTGGTACTCGACCATGTCCGACTCCAGGTCTTCACGGAGCCGGCCCCGGGCCCGGCGCACAGCGGAGCCGGCACCCCGCCGCAGGTCGCCCTGGCGGATCCGCCACAGCCCGTAGGAAGCCCGGTCGAGGGCGTGCACTCCACGGGGCAGGCGGGGATACCAGAGGGGGTCCTGGAGGGTCAGCACCGAGGCGCCGCGGCTCAGGTGGGTGAGCGCCTCCCGGACAAAGGCGACGTAGTCCGGGATGTGGTGCAGCACCGAGACGCAGAGCAGGAGGGTGTAGTCGTCGCCCTCGACCGCTGACAGACTCCCGTCCGAGCTGTGCACCGTGGACAGGCTCGGGTTGGTCCCGTACCGCTCCCGGAGCCGGTCGAGCGAGGCCACGGACATGTCCACGGCGGTGACGGCGGCACCGGCGGCCAGGGCGGGCTCGGTGTAGCCACCATGACCGGCACCGATCTCCAGCACCCGGAGCGGAAGGCCCCGGTCGGAGAGGTCGCCGAGCACGCCGAGCAGTCGGCCCTGGAGGCGCTGGCGCAGCATCGCGTCACTGAGGTGCGGGCTGCCGTGCGTGTAGTCGACGTCCCCGTCGTAGTGCTGTTCCTGCAGCGACGTCCTCGCCGCGCCCGTCACCATGACGCGAACGGTAACGACCGGGGCGCTTCGGCTCGTCCCCCCAACCGGTGATCCTGCCTATCCAGGGGAATTCTCTCCCTCGCGGACGAGCATTCCCCCTTGGGATTGCTTCGGCCCCTGCACGGTCACTCGTAAGGGTCGCGCGCGTGCAGAACCTGTGTTCCTGGTCGTCCCGCCCTCGCTAGTTTTCCCGCGGCGCACCGTGCTCGTGACGACTTGAGGGGCGATATGTCCGACGTGCTCATTGCGGGGGCTGGTGGATTCATCGGAGGTTCCCTGGCCGTCCGACTCAGCGACGAGGGCTATTCGCTGCGTTGTGTCGACCGGAAGCCGCTCGACGACTGGTACCAGCTCGTGCCCGAGGCCGAGAACGTGGTGGCCGATCTACAGGATCTGGATGCCTGTCGTGCCGCCGTCAGCGGCGCCGAGACGGTGTACGACCTGGCCGCCGACATGGGCGGAATGGGTTTCATCGAGAACAACAAGGCCCTGTGCATGCTCTCGGTCCTCACCGGCACCCACCTGCTCGTGGCCGCCCGGGACGAGGGCGTCGGCCGCTTCTTCTTCGCATCCTCTGCGTGCGTATACGCGGCCGACAAGCAGATCTCTCCCGATGTGACGGCGCTGAAGGAAGAGGACGCCTACCCCGCCATGGCCGAGGACGGCTACGGCTGGGAGAAATTGTTCACGGAGCGGATGTGCCGGCATTTCCACGAGGATTTCGGCCTCGAGACGCGCGTGGCGAGGTATCACAACGTCTACGGCCCGCACGGCACCTATGACGGCGGGCGGGAGAAGGCTCCCGCCGCGCTCGCCCGGAAGATCGCCACCGCCGTCCTCACCGGCGACCGGAGCATCGAGATCTGGGGCGACGGGGAGCAGACGCGCAGCTTCATGTACATCGACGACTGCGTGCGCGGCACGCGGATGATCACGGATGGTCCCTACGGCTCACCGGTCAACCTCGGCTCGAGCGAGCTGGTCTCCATCAACGAGATGGTCACCATCCTCGAGGACGTCGCGGGCATCCAGGTCAAGAGGAACCACAACCTCAGCGCCCCGCAGGGCGTTCGTGGTCGCAACAGCGACAACACCCTCATTCGGGAGCGCTACGGGTGGGAGCCCTCCATCACGCTCCGCGAGGGCCTGGAGCAGACGTACCGGTGGATCTACGACCGGCTGGCGTCGAGCCTGCCCGTCAGTGGCTGACACCGGCGACAACCGGGCGGCGACGCTGCGGGTGGTGGTTCACGACTACTCCGGTCACCCATTCCAGGTCCAGCTGAGTCGCGCGCTGGCCGGCCGCGGTCACGTCGTGTGCCACCAGTACTGCTCGTCCTACGTCAGCGGGCACGGCGACATGGACGTGCGCGCCTCGGATCCGCCGGGCCTGTCCATCACGGGGATCGGGCTGCGACGACCCTTCGCCCGGTACCGAACGGGGATGCGGGTCCTCCAGGAGCTCGAGTACGCCGTCAAGGCCTTCCGCGCCATCCGGAGAGCCCGGCCCGACGTCGTGGTCCTCTGCAACATCCCGCTCATCGCGAACTACGTGCTGGTCGTCCTCCTCGCCGTCCGTGGTGTGCCCTATGTGTTCTGGCATCAGGACGTCTACTCGGCGGCCATCCAGGAGACGCTGCGCAGCAGGCTCCCCGCCCTGCCCGCGGCCCTCGGGGGCCGGCTGGCGGAGGGCATGGAGCGGTCCATCGCGCGTCGTGCCCACCGGGTGGTGGCCATCACGGAGGCCTTCTCGGAGAAGTACCGGCAATGGCGCCTCCCCGAGCAGTCCTTCGTGGTCATCCCGAACTGGGCGGAGGTCGAAAAGTTCACCGACGTCGCCCCGGACCGGCACTGGCTCACGGGGGAGCCGGTCCTTCCCACCGTGCTCCTGTACTCCGGCACCCTGGGGCTCAAGCACGACCCCGGCCTGCTCCTGGACCTGGCCCGCGCCCCGGAGCTGGCCGACTGCTCGGTCGTGGTCCTCTCGGAGGGGAGGGGCCGGGAGTGGCTGGCCGAGCGGCAGGCCACCGTGGAGCCGGGGCGGCTCCTCCTCCGCGACTACGTCGCGTTCTCCGAACTCCCGGGCATCCTGGCGTCCGCGGACGTGCTGATCAGCATCCTGGAGCCGGCCGCGAGCCGGTTCTCGGTGCCGTCCAAGGTGCTGACGTACCTGTGTGCCGGGCGCCCGGTCCTGGCCGTCATGGATCCCGCCAACGCCGCGGCCTCGATGCTCGCGGAGCACGGCGCCGGTCTGGTGGCGGATCCGGGGAAGCGCTCCGACGTGCCCCGCCTGCTCCGCGACCTGCTCGACGATCCCGATGCCCGGGCGGCCATGGCGTCCTCGGCACGGCAGACCGCGGAACGGCTGTTCGACATCGGCCGGATCACCGACCGGTTCGAGGCGGTCCTCCGGGTGCCGTGCGGAGAGGTGGCGCGCAGCGCCTGACCGTCCGCCCGCTCACGTCCCGAGGTTGCTGCGATCCGGTGCCGACGCCGTTCCGCCGAGCCGCCCGGCACGGAGGCGGCCGTCCCGCACGAACGCGCTTGACGCCCCGATCACCGCCATGGCGGCGGTGGCCTGCAGCAACGAGCCGCGTAGGAGGATGAGCAGGTAGAACGGCAGGATGGAGGCCAGCAGCCCCGGCGTCCGCGTCGCGCGCAGGCTGGCCACGATCCCGGCGTCCCACCGGCGGATGAGCAGCCCGAACACGAACATCCCGAGCGCCAGAGCGAGCCAGCCGCCGTTGATGAACAGCTCGGCCCACAGCGGGGCCGAGAGGTTGGTGAAGTCGTAACCCCGCGAATTGGCCAGCAGGATGCCGGTGTCGATCGGCTTCGCCGGCCAGACGGCGCGCGGGATCCAGAAGACGAGCGGGCCGAGGGCCTGGTAGCCGTACGTCACACCGTGCTCGTGGACGTACTGCACCGTGTTGACGATCTGCGCGTAGGCGTCGAAGTCCCCCGTGGTGAGCGCCGCCACCGGATCGCTCGCCTTGAACGACGCACTCGTGGTGTAGCGGAAAGCGTCGGCGATGGGAAAGAGCAGGACGAGGCTGGCGACGAACCCGGCGCAGAGAGCCCGGAACCGGGGACGCGTGGCCACCAACCCCAGGGAGGCCAGGACCGCCAGGTAGACGGTGCCGGAGGTGTACCGGGAATTGCTGATCGGGTTGGCGACCAGGAGGAGGACGGCCCCCGTGGCGACCGGGAAGATCGTCCGCGCGAGGATCCCGGTCGCGAGACCACGGCCCCGCTGAACCTGGAGGGCGACGAAGGCCACGAGCAGCGGCATGACGGCGACGGCCCGGACGACGGCCGAGATCGCGGGGTCGGGCCAGGCCGTCGTCGTGGCCTGGATGAGCTCCATCCGGCTGCCCAGCAGCGCGCCCGACCCGACCGTGGCGATGTAGTACAGCGAGCACAGCAGACCGACGACGGCGAGAGCGGTGACGCGCGCCGGTCCTACCGTGGGCCCCGCGACTGCCGGCTTCCGGCGACGGGCGGCGTTCCCGGCGCACAGGAGCCCCAGGGCGAGGGCGAGTATCCCGACGAGGACCACGGACAGCGCCGTCGCGTCGTACGAGTGGTCGATCAACGGCGTCGTCTGCGGGTCGACGGCCCGGCGCAGCTGGACCATGGGCGCGAGCCCCAGGAAGACGTAGACGAAGACCCACACCATCGACTCGACCAGCCGCTGGGCGCCGTTCCCGATGATCCAGGCCAGCCGCAGGCCCGCCCCCGCGCTGATCGCCAGGGTCACCACCCACACGGCGGACGACGGCGCAGGCGTGAGGGCGACGAAGGTCGCCGGGACCACACCGCAGAGTCCGAGGGCGAGGGCGATCCCGATCAGGACCGACGACCGTCCTTCCTCCCGCCGGCGGACGATGAGCCACCCCGCCACCGTCGCGACCGCACCGGCCACCGCGAGCATCCCGACACCCCCGGCCGCCAGGACGGCGGGCACGGTGAGAACGGTCAGGCCGATCACCACGACCTCCGTGCGCCACGACGGCGACGTCGCGGGAACGGGCAACGGCTCCGCCACGAGGGGACTCACCCGGCGACCCCGGTAGCGGCCGCTCGCGCGTCGACGACGGGCAGGGACGAGAAGCCGTCGCGGACCAGGTCCGCGGTGAGACGTTCGGCCAGGTATTCGTGGCCCGCCGCATCGGGATGGATCCCGTCGGTCCACGTGAACCGTGCCACCTGCTCCGGGGCCACCCACCTCTCGCTCAGCGGGTCGATCAGATGGCCGCCGATCCCGGCCAGAACCGGCCGCAGGGCCTCGGCCAGCCGGGTTCCGTACCCGTAGTTCTCCGGCGTGCTCCACAGGTAGGTCGGGACCACGACGATGATGGACGACTTCGGCCAGATCCGGTGCAGTTCGCGCAGGTACGAGGCGGCGGCGGCCACCACGTCGTCCAGGGGAAGCCCGCCGTCGTTGCGGCCGCCGTCCACGACGATGACGTCCGCGAGGAACCGGGCCCTGTCGCTCCCCAACCGGTCGATGAACGGCGCCGAGCCGGGCACGCTGGGCGCGCCGGCATTGAGGAATCCCGTCCCTCCCTGGGCGTCCAGATTGCAGTTCCAGCCCATGGCTGCCGCGGTGAGACAGGCGTACCCGCGGCGGGTGTCCCCTGCTCCCGTCCCCTGGGTGTAGCTGTCGCCCACGAAGAGGGCCGAGGGAGCGGCGCGCTGCGCCGGTGCCGGAGAGGCGGGCGCGATGTCCTGTGCTGCCACGGCGCGTTCGTCAGCCAGTCGCAGGCCGGAGACCACCGTCAGGCCGAGGACGAGGACGAGGAGGAACAACCGGACGAGCAATGCGCGGCGGCCGGAGCGGCGTTCTCGCCCTCGTTCCGCGCGGGTCATGAGGGAGGACGCTACGTGGAAAGGTGTGGGCGCATGATCCTCCGGCGGAAGGCCTGCCTCTTTGGGGCTACAGCGGTCCGCGATTCGGCCGAATCGTCCGGGAATTGCGTCAGCCTTTTCGCGTAACGGCGGCCTGTCCGGCGAGAGAGGCGGCCTCCGCTCGTTCATCTGTCGGCACATCGGAGAGTGACTGCGACCCATGGCAATCCTCGAGAAGGTAGGGGCCACGGTTCAGCGCAGCATCCCGCGTCCCGCGCTGGACGTCCTCCGCCTGCTAGTAGGACTCCTGCCCGCCAGCCGGACCAAATCGAGGATGTTCAGGCTGCTCGGCTGGGACGTCCACGACGACGCGCGGGTGGCGATCAATTTGCTGTGGCGTATCGATTCGGTGTCGCTCGCCGCGGAGAGCTGGATCGGCTCGTTCAACGTCATCCGCGACCTTCTCTCGCTCGAACTGGGCCGGGGAGCGCTCGTCGGCCACTGGATCTGGATCTCGGCGGCACGACCCCTCCGCGGTCTCTCGGAGGACGGCGCGAGCCTGCGGGTCGGCGATGACGCGGTGATCACCAGCCGCCACGTCCTCGACGCCTCGGGCGGGATCACGATCGGGCGGCACTCGGCGATCGGAGGCGTGCGCACGACGGTGCTGTCACACCAGGTCGACCTGGTGCGGTGCGTCCAGACCGCCGCGCCCGTGGTGATCGGTGACCACGTGCTGGTGAGCAGCAACTGCCGGATCACCGCGGGCGTGCGGATCGCGTCGTACACCCTCGTGGCCTCGAGCGCGGCCGTGGTCGGCGACCTACCCGACTCGTACCGCATGTACGGGGGAGTGCCGGCGAAGGAGATCGGCGAGCTCCCGCCGTCGGCGGGCTACTTCACCAAGACCACGAACAGCATCGGAACAGGGGCCTGAGGTCCTCGCCCGGACGGTGCCCGGCCGTCCCGGTGCGGGGGCCGTGGGCCAGGCCGCCGTCATGAGACTTCCGCCGCAGCGCATCGTGGTCAGCGTGCTGGACCAGGTCGTGTCCAGCCTGACGAACGTTCTCCTCAGCATCGCCGTGGCCCGTGTCGCCTCTCCGGAGGTGTACGCGCAGGTGGCGATCGCCGTGACGACCATGCTGGCACTGCTGACCGTCACCCGGCAGTCGGTCGGCGCGTACCTGGTGTCACTCGGCGGCGCGCCGCGCGGCCTGCGCGAGGGCAGGGCCGCCGCGGCTCTCGGGGTGCAGGCCGTCCTGGCGCCCCTCGCGGCCGTTGCTCCGTGCGTGCTGCTCGTGGTGGCACCGGGGACCGGCGCGGGTGGTGTCCTCATCGCGTTGGCCGTGGTCGGCCCGCTGGTGCTGATGCAGGACGCCCTGCGGTACGTCGCGACCAGCCGGAAACGACCCGGGCCGGCGCTGCTCAGCGACTCGGTGTGGCTGGTGGTATTCCTGGCGGCATGGCCGCTGGGCGCGCGGACCGGCGACCGGGCCCTGTCGCTCGTCGTGGCCTGGGGGCTGGGCGCGCTGGCCGGGTACGTCGTTCTGCTGGTGGCGACCGGCGGGCGGCCGGCGTTCCGCCGCCTCCCCGCGTGGTGGATGCAGACGCGGCCGGCCTTCACGAGACTGCTCGGCGACGGGGTGGCCGCCGCCGCTGTCCCGCTCGGGATCGTGGCGATCATCGGGGTCGGGCTGCCGCTCACCCAGAGCGGCGCCTACCTGGCGACCGCGCTCCTGTTCGGGCCGGTCAACGTGCTCCTGACCGTGCTGTCGCTCGTCGTGTCGACCGAGGCCGAAGGAGTTCAGAACCGTCGGCGGGCGGCACGGCTGTTCGGCTGGGTCGGCGCCGGCTCGGCCGTCGCCGTCGCCGTCTACGCGCTGGCTCTGGTGTTGATGCCCGACTCCTGGGGGGAGGCACTCCTCGGCCCGACGTGGACCGCCTCGTCCGGCGTGCTTCCGGCCCGGGCGGCGGACGGGATGGGGATCGCCCTGCTGGCGGTCCTGTACGGCTACCACCGGTGGCTTCGACGCTACGACCTGCAGCTGTGGTTTCGCGCCGGTCAGGCGGTCGGGTCCCTGGTGGCCGCCGTCATCGCCTGCCTGTGGCTCGGGACGGCGGTCGCGGTGGCGGCGTCCACGGCGGGGACCGTCGCCGTCGTCCTGCTCGTGTCGGTCTTCCTCCGGCCGGGACGCGACGGCTCTCGCCGGGGCGACGTCGGCGCAGAGGTCATACTGCCGGAGGGTGCCCGATGACCCGCATCAAGGTGCTGCAGGTGCTCGGGCTCCTGAGTGCCGACAGCTCGTACGGCGGACCGACCGTGGTCGCTCTGGGGCAGTGCCAGGCACTCGCGGAGCTCGGGCATCGGGCCGCCCTGCTGACGGGGTGGGACGGGCGCGCACCCGCCCCGAGCGGTTTCCCGGTGCGCCGGACACAGGCCTGGAAGCTGTCCCGGCGAACCTTCGCCAGCCTGGTGTCACCGGCGTCGCTGCTGTGGTTCCAGGCCCGCGCACGGTCCTTCGACGTCGTTCACGTCCACCTGGCGCGGGACCTGCTGACCCTTCCGCTCGCCTGGCTGGCCGTCCTCCTGCGGCTGCCGCTGGTCGTCCAGACGCACGGCATGGTGATCCCGGACGCGCGCCCGCTGGTGAAGGTGCTGGACCGCCTGGTCACCCGGCCGGTCCTGCGTCGGGCCGCGGTGGTGCTGGCGCTCACGGAGCTGGAAGCGGAGCAGTTGCGAGCGATGGGCGTGCCACCGGAGCGGCTGGCGCTGTTGCCGAACTCGGTGGTCATCCCGGCGGAGCGGGCCGCCTTCGCGGAGCGGTCACCGCTGGTCATGTACCTGTCCCGGCTCGCGGAACGCAAGCGGCCGGTGGCGTTCGTGCGCATGGCGGCCGAGGTCGCCGCTCGACGGCCCGACGTCCGCTTCGAGCTCTGGGGGCCGGACGAGGGCGAGTTGCCCGCGGTCCGGGAGGCCATCGAGGCCTTCGGCCTGGGCGAGCGCTGCACCTACCGGGGAGCGACCGCCCCGGGTGAGGGCCAGCGCATTCTGTCCGGGTCGCAGGTGATGGTGCTCCCGAGCATGGCCGAACCGTTCGCGCTCGTCGTGCTGGAAAGCCTGAGCATCGGCCTGCCGTGCGTCATCACCACCGATACCGGGCTGTCGGACAGGTTGCAGACGTCGAAGGCGGCGATGATCACCGACGGGAGTCCCGGTGAGATGGCCGCTGCCGTCCTCGCGCTCCTCGACAGCCGGACCACGTGGCAGGGCATGTCGCAGGTCGCGATCGCCGTCGCCGCGGACCAGTTCGCCCCCCGTGCGGTAGCCGCCGCACTGGCGGCCCACTACGAACGCGCCGTGGCCGGGCGGAGTGGGGCGGACAGATGAGCATGCCGACGTCCCGGCCGACGGTCATCGACCTGTCCGTCGCGCCCGGAGCCCGCGAGACGTGGGACGTGCCCGGGTGGAAGGTCTACGCGTGGGGTGTCGTCGAACTGCTCCTGGTGAGCAATCCATGGCAGATCAGTTCCCGCCTTCGGCGGGCGGCTCTCATCGCGTTCGGTGCCCGGATCGGTCAGGGCGTGCTGTTGCGCCCGAGGCTCCGCGTGCGCTTCCCGTGGAAACTGCAGATCGGCGACCGCAGCTGGATCGGTGAGGATGTCTGGCTGCACAACCAGGACCGCCTCGTCATCGGGTCCGACGTCGTGGTGTCCCAGGGAACGTTCATCACCACCGGCTCGCACGCGCATCGGCGTGACATGGCGTTGATCACCAGGCCCGTCGTGATCGAGGACGGCGTCTGGATCACGGCTCGGTGCATCGTCCTGGGCGGTAGCCGGATCGGAGTGTCGGCCCTGGTGAGCCCCGGGACGGTGGTCGACGGAGCGGTTCCCCCCGGCATGATCTTCGGGCAGGGGACCGGCCGCGTTCTCCGGCCGCGATTTCCCGAAGAGGTGACCGGGGACGTCCGCGCCGCACCTGACACCTCCGGGTGAGGCGGCTCTGCCGGCGGTGTCTCGGCCACCTGCTCGCCACTTATCGTCGAACTGTCGAATGGCCGCGGTCGCGGTCCCTACCAATGCTCCGGGGAACGAGGCGGCGTGGATTTCAAGGACGTCCTGAACGCGTTGCGCGCGGCATGGCTGGTGGTGGTGATGGGGGCCGTCGTGGGCGCGGCGGCCGGATTCGGCGTCACCTACCTGATGACGCCCCTGTACACCAGCAGCACGCAGTTCTTCGTCACGACGAGGGACTCGCAGTCGCCCGCCGACGCCTGGCAGGGCGGCCAGTTCTCCCAGCAGCGGGTGACCAGCTACGCGCAGCTGGTGACGAGCTACGAGCTCCTCGGTCGGGTCATCGACCAGCTCCGCCTCGACATGACGCGTGACGAGCTGGCCCAGGAGATCACCGCGCGAGGGGTGACGGAGACGGTGCTGTTGGACGTGTCCGTCACCGATCCTTCGCCGCGGCGGGCACAGAGCATCGCGCGCGCCATCGACGACCAGTTCACCGTCCTGGTGAAAGAGCTCGAGACGCCCGACGGGTCCGCGCTGTCGCCGGTCAAGGTGAGCCTCCTCCAGGAGCCCGAGCTCGCCACGTCCCCGAGCGCACCGAATGTCCCCCTCAACATCGTTCTCGGGGCCGTCGTCGGCCTGTTGCTGGCCGGTGCAGTGGCGCTGCTGCGCGTACACCTGGATCGCAGCGTGCGGGACCCCGACGACGCGGCAGCCGTAGCGGGCACCCCCGTGATCGGCACTGTCCCGGAGGACTCGGTCCTGGCGAAGCGGCACGTCATCGAGTGGGAGCGCGGCGGTCAGGCCGCCGAGGGCTACCGGCAGCTGCGGATGAACCTGCAGTTCCTCAACGTCGACGAGCCGCCGCGGGTGATCATGGTGTCCAGCGCGCTGCCGGCCGAGGGCAAGACGACACTGGCGATCAACCTGGCCCTCGCGCTGACCGAGTCGGGCCGGCGGGTGACCGTGGTGGAAGCCGACCTCCGGCGCCCCCGGATCACCTCGTACCTGGGCCTGGTCGGCGGTGTCGGTCTGACGAACGTCCTGTCGGGCACGGCCGCCCTCGACGACGTCATCCAGTTCTACGACGAGCGCGGTTTGCGGGTGCTGCCGGCCGGCCCCATCCCGCCGAACCCCGGGGAGCTGCTGACCTCGGACACCATGGCCGCCGTGCTCGGCAAGCTCCGTGCCACCAACGACTTCGTGATCGTCGACGCGCCCCCGCTGCTCCCGGTCGCCGACGCGACAGGGCTCGGGCCGCTGGTGGACGGCGTCCTCCTGTGCATCCGCTACGGCCGGACCCGGAAGGACCAGGTCCGTCATGCGTCTGCCGCCCTCGACCGGGTGCGGGCCCGCAAGCTCGGTCTCGTGCTGAACCTCGTGCCGACCCGGGCGATGTCCGGGGGCGGCTACGGCTATGGCTACGGCTACGCGAGTGACCCGCCGCTGGTCTCCAGCCAGCAGCCCTGAGCGGGGGGTGGCGCCCCCCGGGGGACCCGGAGCGCTGATCGCAGGGATCGCCCGGCTCCGACGGGGGTCACGCGGACCGCGGGCGTCGTGGTGCCGGTGAGGCGCAGCGGGCGGCTGTGACCGGTTCCCAGGTAGGCGTGGTGCGATCACCGGCGCAGATCCGATCCTGGGGAGTCCGCGGCTGCTTCGATGAGGACTTCCACCAGTCGTCCGTGGGCCTCGTCGCTGCGACGAGCCGGTTCGAGCAACGGAGGTGCCCGCGTGCCGACGACGCGCCGGCGGTGGGACGGCCGCCCGGAGAGGGCCGCCGAGTGCGGGGGGCCGGCTCTGCCACGGAAGGACCGACTGGCGTGACCGAGCGCATCCGGGTCGTCGTCGTGGGCGGCGGCCGCAGCAGCGAGCACGACGTCTCGCTCGCCAGCGCCTCCGGCATCGCGGGAGCGCTGGATCCCGACCGCTACGACGTTCGCATGCTGACCATCGGCCGCGACGGCGCATGGTCGAGCGCTGACGGGACCCTCAGCGGCGCGTCCCCGGCGGAGGCGGTTCGGGAACTGGCCGACGCCGACGTCGTCGTCCCGGCGCTGCACGGAGCAGGGGGAGAGGACGGCACCTTTGCCGGGATGCTCGACCTGCTCGGCGTGCCCTACGTCGGGTCGGGAGTCCGGGCCGGCGCGCTCGGCATCGACAAGTGGGTCACGAAGTTGGTGGCGGAGACGCTGGGCATCGCCACCGCCCCGGGAGTGCTGCTGGGGCCGGAGGACGACGGTGCACGGGTCCGCATCCGGCCTCCGATGGTCGTCAAGCCGTCCGCCGCGGGGTCGAGTTTCGGGGTCACGGTCGTCACCACGGACGACGACCTGCCGGCCGCGGTGAAGGCGGCACGCGCCCACGACGAGCGGGTGCTGGTCGAACGGCTGCTCACCGGCCGGGAGGTCGACATCGCCGTCCTGGAGTTGCCGGACGGCGATCTGCGGGTCAGCCCTCCGCTGGAGATCCATCCGCGGCCCGGCACGCTGCACTTCGACACCACCACGAAGTACGACGGCGGCGCGCTGTTCACGGTTCCCTGTGAGCTGCCCGCACCGGCGGCCCGCCAGATGCAGTGGGCGGCGACGACGCTGTTCGAGGCGCTGGGGTGCCGGGGCGTGGCCCGCGTCGACTTCTTCCTCACCGACACCGGAGTCGTGCTCAACGAGATCAACACCATGCCCGGGATGACCGCGCACTCGCAGGTGCCGCGCATGTTCGCCGCCCAGGGACTGGACTACCCGGGGCTGGTCGACATCCTGGTTCGCACGGCGTTGCGCCGGCAGGTCGCCGTCCGTTAGGCCCCGTCAGCTCCGGCGCAGGCCGCCCGGGTCCTCCCACGAGCGCAGCACGCGGGCCGGGTTGCCGGCGACCGCGGTGTGCGCCGGGACATCCTTCGTGACGACGGCGCCGGCCCCGATCACCGCGCCGTCGCCGACGGTCACGCCCGGCAGCACGATGGCGCCTCGCCCGATCCAGACATCGTCGCCGATCTCCACCGGCGCGATCCGCACCCCCTGCCCGGGGACGACCTCGTGGGAGTTCGTGTCGGAGACGCTGGCCAGGGCGGCCACGCGGACGTCCCGGCCGATGCGGACCGAGCGGGCGGCATGCAGCGACGCCCCGGAGTTGATCAGCGCGCCGTCGCCGATGGTGAGGACCCCGCCGTGGTCCGCACGGAGGAGGGCGCGGAACTCGATGCCCCGGAAGATGGGCCGGTCCCCGATCCGGATCCGGCCGCTGCCTCGACGGTCGATCGCGGGCAGGCGGCCCGCCGTGTACGGCCGCCTGGCCACCTGAACTCCACGCGCCCGGAGGTACAGGGACGTGCCCAGCATCGAGGCCTCCAGCCGGAGTCGTCGCCACACGGTCGCAGCGTATGTGGGGGGCGGCGTCGGCGACCGCAGCGTCGGCCACGAGTCGTGGCGGGGCGCTCACGCCGCCCCTCAGGACGCCGGGCCGTTCCGCCGGGCCTGTCGCGCTCGTCCGGGTGGGCGTGGCTCGCCGTCCCTGCACGGCGATGCCGCCGGATGGGAGGGGCTCAGCGCGATCGTCGGGGGGTACCTCACGGTCGAACAGCGCTCCGACCCGTTCGCCGGCGGTCACGAGGTGGCACCGGCATGACGGGTCAGGATTGGCCCGCGAAGGCCTGCCGGGCCAGGGGGTCGTCCGGCGGAAGGACGTCGTCCGCCCCTCCGTCGGCATGCCGGCCCCGCGCCCCGCCGTCCGCAGACGACGGTGCTCCGGCCGTGAGCGCGGGGAGGGCTCGGGAGCGTGCGGTGGCCAGCAGTCGATCGACGTAGAGCGAGTCGGGATGCGCGGCCAGCAGCCGCACCCGGCCGTCTCCTCGTCCGCGGGCGCTGATCGGCACGACGACGGCGGGCAGGCCGGCCGGGTCGGTGACGAACAGCCGGAAGTCGTCGAAGCGGAAGTGGTCGATATCCACGATCGGCTTCGGGTAGTGGTGGTAGCCGGCCGCCGTCGGCAGGACGCCTGTGTGCGCGGCCGCAGGCACCGGTAGTCCGGCGTTGAAGATCGAGTCGGTCCATGCCGCCACCCCGGCGGCGTCCGTGACCGGTGTCGCCAGGACCGCCCCGCCGTCGCGGTACCCGAGCGCGTCGTAGCCGGGCAGCGTCTCCGGGAAGGCGGCCACCACCCTGGCGGCGTACCGCCGGAGCCGCTCCACCTTTGCGGGGTCGGCGCAGAACTGCGCGGACCACTCGATCCCCAGCGGCAGCTGGAGGCAGAGCCAGCCGTCGGCGTCCTTCACCCACACGGAGCCACCGTGGTGGTCCTGGTAGCTGTCCCCCTCCAGGATCCAGTCCGGGGTGGTCGCGACCAGCTTGCGCATGAGGGTCCGGCTGCGCACGAAGGCCGGGCTGTCGCGGCGCTCGGGGTGTTCGACGACCGCGATCATCCAGGGGAAGTCCTCCTGCCGGGTGTGCGTCCCGGTCATCGTGCTCCTGTCGGTCTCACCCCCTCTCGCGCCCAGGGGCCCGGTTGTCAGGACGGTTGTCGGGGTCGGAGATCCGGTCGTCGAGACCGCCGTGGCGGCATCCCTCAGGAGCCCGAGCCGGCCGAGGCTCCGGCCGGGGGCGCTGTGGAACCAGACCACCCCGTCGAACCGGACCACCCCACGGGCGAAGGCCCCATGAGGGTCAGTTCAGCCGACCCGCGTCACCCGCACGTCACGGGCCTGTCACCACGGTCCTGCCCACCGCGGCGCGGACGACGGGCCGGTGGCCGCTGCCGGCGGCGATGTCGATCTCCGACGCCGTCAGCCGGTCAGGGGGTGCGGCCGGCGTCAGGCTGCCAGCGCCGCAGTGCCCGCCGGCTCGAGCGCCAGCGCGAGGACCTCCCGGACGTCGCTGACCAGGTGGACGGTCAGCAGGTCGCGGACGGCCTCCGGGACGTCGTCCAGGTCCGGCTCGTTGCGCGCCGGGAGCAGGACGTCGGTGATCCCGGCGCGGGAGGCGGCGAGCAGCTTCTGCTTCACGCCACCGATCGGCAGCACCCGTCCGGTCAGGGAGACCTCGCCGGTCATGGCGAGGTCGCCACGCACCGGCCGGCCCGACAGCACCGAGGCCAGCGCGGTCACCATGGTGACGCCGGCGCTCGGGCCGTCCTTGGGCACGGCGCCCGCAGGGACGTGCACGTGCACCTCCCGCTCACGCAGATCGGTCACCGGCAGCTCGAGCTCCGCGCCGTGCGAGCGCACGAAGGAGAGCGCGATCTGCGCCGACTCCTTCATCACGTCGCCCAGCTGTCCGGTCAGCCGCAGTCCGGTCCCGCCGGTCTCCGGGTCGGACAGCGACGCCTCGACGAACAGCACGTCACCGCCGGCCCCGGTCACGGCCAGGCCGGTCGCGACGCCGGGCAGCTCCGTGCGCTCGGTCGACTCGGGTGTGAACCGGGGCCGGCCGATCAGCCCGCGCAGCGATGCGGTGTCGACGTGCAGGCGGCCCACGTGCGCCGGGCCGTCACCCGACGACGAGAGTCGCGCGGTCACCTTGCGCAGCAGCCGGGCCAGCTGGCGCTCCAGCTCCCGGACGCCGGCCTCGCGCGTGTAGTCGGCCGCCAGGGTCCGCAGCACGTCGTCGTCCACCGTGACCTCGTCGGCGGTCAGGCCGGCGCGGTCCAGCTGGCGGGGGAGCAGGTGGTCGCGGGCGATGGTGACCTTCTCGTCCTCGGTGTAGCCGTCCAGCCGCACGACCTCCATGCGGTCGAGCACGGGCGCCGGGATCGACTCCAGCACGTTCGCCGTCGCCAGGAAGACGACGTCGGACAGGTCCAGCTCCACCTCGAGGTAGTGGTCCCGGAACGTGTGGTTCTGCGCCGGGTCGAGCACCTCCAGCAGCGCGGCCGCGGG
>JAODNJ010000362.1 GCA_025465155.1 Frankiales bacterium | reverse complement strand
GACCCGCTGGCGGCGGCGTGCAGGATCCCGTGCAGCGGGAGCGCGCCGGGCGGCAGCGGCATCGGCCGCGCGCTCCGCCAGGAGACGTACACCAGCGGGTGGTCGCTGATGTCCCGGCCCACGCCGGGGACGTCGGCGAGGACGTCGATCCCCGCCGCGCGCAGCGCCTCGGGCGCACCGATGCCCGAGCGCAGCAGCAGCAGAGGAGTGCCCGCCGGCCCCGCGCTCAGGACGACCTCGTCGGCGCGGACGGTGCCGGCGTCGGTCTCCACGCCGACGGCACGGCCGTGCTCGATCATGACCCGGCGCACCGGCACGCCGCCGCGGACGGTCAGCTCGGGCCGCCCGTAGCGCGGCGAGAGGTACGCCATCGCGGTGTTCACCCGGACTCCGTCGGCCACGTTGAAGGGGATCGGGCCGTACCCCGCCGGCCCGTCGCCGTTCTTGTCGGGCTCGTCGGGGAAGCCGAGGGCGCCGGCCGCGGCGGCGAAGGCGTCGGCGAGCTCGGAGGACGCCGCGGGCCGCCGGACCGGTACCGGCCCGTCTGCACCGTGCAGCGGCGACCCGGGATGGTCGCGGTCGGCCTCCAGCCGCCGGAACGCCGGCAGCACCCGCTCCCAGGACCACAGGTCGTTGCCCGCGACGGCCCAGCCGTCGAAGTCGCGGGAGGTGCCGCGGATGAACGAGCCGCCGTTGATCGCGCTGGAACCGCCGACCACGCGGCCCCACGGCACCCGTGCGGTCACTCCCTCGGTGAGCACGGCGGGCAGATCCCAGTTCTGCGCGGCGCCCGGGGCCGCCCCGCCGAGCGTGGCCGCGGCCCGCAGAACCGCCGGGAAGTCCTCCGACCGGGGGTGGTCGGCGCCGGCTTCGAGCAGCAGCACCCGCCGGCCGGCATCGGCCAGCCGCGCGGCCAGCGGGCATCCGGCGGATCCGGCGCCCACGACGACCACGTCCCACTCACCCGCCGGGAGCGGCCGGGTCACCGGCGCGGGGCGCCGTCGAGGCCCAGGACCCCGGCCAGGTCCAGCCGCCGCACCTTGCCCGTCGACGTACGGGGCAGGTCCTCGAGGCGGTGCACGCTCTTCGGCCGCTTCGCGGCGGCGAGCCGCTCCCGTGCCCACGCGGCCAGCTCGTCAGGGTCCGCCCGGCCGACGTACGCGGCGACCACGCGCTGGCCCCACTCGTCGTCGGGGACGCCGAACACCGCGCTCTCGACCACGTCGGGATGGGTGTCGAGGACCGCCTCGACCTCCGCGGGGTAGACGTTGACCCCTCCGGAGATGACCAGGTCCTCCCGGCGGCCGTCGAGCCACACCGTGCCGTCGTCATCCACCCGGCCGAGGTCGCCGACGGTCACCCGGTCCCCACGCCAGGCGGCGGCGGTCTTGTCCGGCGCCCGCCAGTAGTCGAACCGCGCCCACCTGGGCACCGCGCACCACAGCTGTCCGCGGTCGTCGGTCTCCAGCCGGCGGCCCGGCCGGGCACGGCCGACGCTGCCCGGGTGGGCGAGCCAGTCGGCGGTCGAGCAGACGGTGAACTGCGCCTCGGTCGAGCCGTAGAACTCCCAGACGCTGTCGGGCGGCAGTGCTTCGAGGACCGCTCGCTTCAGCGGCTCGGGGCAGGGGGCGCCCGCGTGGGCCAACATCCGGAAGGATGACCAGTCGAGGCTCCCCGGGTGCCGCTCGCCGTGGGTCAGGAGCCGCTGCAGGTGCGTGGGTACGCAGAACGCCGTCGTCGGGGCTGCCCTGGTGATGACCTCGGCGGTGCGGGCGACGTCGAACGGGCCGGGCAGCAGCACCGAGCCGCCGGCCAGCAGCGTGTGCACCGCGAAGCGGAGCGGGGCGCTGTGGTGCAGCGGGCTCAGGACCAGATGGCGGTCCTCGGGGCCGAGGCGCCAGAGGTCGATCTCCTCCGCGGCCAGGGCGCGGGCGTCGTCGTCGGCGAGCACGCCGGACCAGACGCCCTTGCGCCGGCCCGTGGTGCCGGAGGTGTAGTGCATCGGCCTGGCGAGGGGGACGTCGGCGAGGTCGGCCTCGTCGGTGCCGGCCAGCAGTGCCCCCGGGTCCCCACCGACGTCGAGACCGGGGTCGGCATCCGCTGCCAGGATGCCGCGCTCGGCGGCCGGAAGGCCGGGATCGAGCACGACGGGGACGACGCCGGCGCGCAGCGCGCCGAGGACCACGGCCAGCAGGGCCGGCGAGGCGGCGGCGGAGACGAGGACGCGGTCGCCCCTGCGCACGCCGGCAGCGGCGAGCGCCGCCGCCGCTCGCCGCTGGTCCCGCTCGAGCTCGGCGCCGGAGACCACCGGCAACTCGGTCACGGGCGGCGCACCGCGTCGTCGGGGCCTGTCTCGACCCTGCCCTCGGCGCGCAGTTTGGCGAGCGTGGCGCGCGTCGACTGCGCTGCCGCCGGCCACAGCTCCCGGGGGACCTCGGCGTACACCGTGGCCACCAGCTCGTCGACGCTGCCCGCCCCGGCGGCGAGGGCCTCGAGCAGCTGCGTCTCGCGGACCGCGCGGTGGTCCAGATAGAACCTGAGGACGGCGCCCGGGTCCTCGGTCAGCTCCGGGCCGTGGCCGCAGTACAGCGCACTGGGGCCCAGGTCGAGCACGCGGCGCAACGACTCCAGGTAGGCCACGACGTCGCCCTCGGGGTGCGTCACGACCGACGTCCCGCGGCCCAGTACGTGGTCGCCGACGAGCACCGCGCCCGACTCCAGGCGGAAGGCGAGGTGGTCGTCGGTGTGGCCGGGAGTGGGGACGACGTCGAGGAGCGTGCCGGCCAGGCGCAGCCGCTCCCCCGCGCTCAGCACCCGGCCGCCGTCACCGGCGACGGCGGGCCGCGCGGCGGCCACCTGCGCGCCGAACCTGGTGCCCCAGGGCAGCGCGGCCTCGGCGTGGTCGCCGTGATGGTGGGTGACCAGGACGGCGACGCAGCGGGCGTCGCGCGCGGCCAGCGCGGCCTCGACCGCGGCCAGGTGCGCGGCGCCGTCCGGCCCCGGGTCGACGACCACCGCCTGCCCGCTGCCCGGCGCGCCGACCACGTAGGTGTTCGTCCCGTCGAGCGTCATGCCGGAAGGGTTGGGCGCCAGGATGCGGGTGACCAGCGGCTCCAGGTCCGCCGTCGTCGGCAGCGCACCGAGCGCGGGCAGGTGCCACGCGGCGCGGGGGTCGGCGGGCGCGTCCACGACCGAACCGTAGCCGGGGCAGCGCGACGGCCGAGGGCGGCCCGCTAGCCTTGCCGGTCATGCGACCGACCAGGACCTTCTTCCGCGGCACGCTGGCCGGCGCCGCCGCCCTCGTGCTGCTGACCGCCTGCAGTGGCGGCTCCTCGAACAGCGCGAGCTCCTCGAGCTCCTCGACGGCGAAGACCTCGTCGTCGGCCGCGAGCAGCTCGCAGGCCGGCCCGACCGGTGCGGACGCCGTCTTCTGCGGGAAGGTGGCGCAGCTGGTTCCCCAGCTCGCGGCCCTCCAGTCCGCCCCGCCGGCGCAGGCCCCCGCCCTCCTTCAGCAACTGGTGGCCGCCTTCGACGCGACGCAGGCGCCCGCGGCCGTGCAGGCCGACTGGCAGTCCCTCGGCACCGGCCTGCACCAGCTGGCGGCCGCGGTCGGCGGGATCGACGTGAACTCGCCGCAGGGTCAGGCGCAGCTGGAGCAGCTCAAGCAGCAGGCGACCGCGTCCGCGGCGGCCGCCCAGGGCAACATCTCGACCTGGGTGGTGAGCAACTGCTCGGGGGCGACCGGGTCGGGCTCGTCGTCAGCGGCCGCCACGACGTCCTGAGCCCGGCCGCCGGTCAGCAGCCGCTGATGTCCACCCCGCGGGCACGCAGCCACGGGGCCGGGTTGACCGCGCCGGCGTACATCTCGCCGTCCGGGTGGATCTCGAAGTGCAGGTGCGGGCCCGTGGAGTTGCCGCGGTTGCCCACCTCGGCGATCTCCTGGCCTGCGGCGACGCGCTGGCCGGCCTGGACGAAGTACCGGTTGACGTGTCCGTACACGCTCACCGCGCCGTCGTCCCCGAGCAGGTAGACGGCGAGGCCGAATCCGGTGGCCGCTCCGGCGCGCTTGATCGTGCCGGCGGAGACGGCGTAGATCGGCGTGCCGATCGACGCGGCGATGTCCATCCCGAGGTGGCTCACGCCCCAGCGCGCCCCGAAACAGCTCGACGTGACGCCCGCGGCAGGCAGGGCGTAGCCCGACCCCCCGCCCGCTCGCGCCGTCGCGGCGCCGTCGGCGGCCCGCTGGGCGGCGGTGGCAGCGGCGGCCGCGGCGGCCGCCTCCTCCGCCTGCTTCTGTGCCACCCACTGCTGGTAGGCGTTGCGGGCGCCCTGCAGCTGGAGCAACTGGATCTGCGCGGCCTGCAGCTGCTGGTCGTAGGACGCCTTCTGGGCGGCAACCTGGGTGTAGGCGCTCTGCTGGGCGGCCAGCTGGCCGTCGGCGGCCTGCTTTGCGGATGCGGCGTTCGCCTCGGCGGCGGCCTGGCGGTCGCGGGCGGTGCTGGCGGCCGCGGCCGCCGTTGCCTGCTGCATCTGGGCGCTCTGCAGCTGACCGAGGACGTCGAGCTGATTGGCCGCGACCCAGCGCAGCGTGGCCGCGCGCTGGATCAGCTCACCAGGGCCGGAGGAGTCAAGGAGCGCCGCCGTACTGGTCAGCGAACCCCCGTTGATGTAGCTGTCGTGCGAGAAGCCGGCGATGCGGGCCTGGGAGGCGGCGACAGCGGCGTCGGCGGCCCGGAGCTCCGCAGCGGTCTGGTCGGCCGCGAGCTGGGCCTGCTCCAGCGCATGCTGCGCCGCCTCGTACGCCTGCCCGGCCGCCTCGGCCTGGACGCCCATCTTCTCCAGGTCCGCCTGGGCGGAGGCCACCAGACCCGAGAGGCGGCCGACCTCGGCCGAGGCAGCCTGCACGCCGGCGGCGGCCTGGTCGATCTGCCCGTCGCTGGGGTTCACCGGGTCTGCGACGGCCGGAGCCGCGGTCGCGGTGAGGAGGCCCGCGACCAGGCCGCCGGCGAGGAGGGCGCGCACCGTCCGGGAACGGCGACGGCCGACGGACGGCCGGCCATGGGGACGACGCTGCGACATGGTGCTCGCTCCCTGGGGAAGAGGGGTGGCGGGAAGGCGCGTGCAGCGTCGCACTGTCACCACCAGTAACAAAGCCAACACGCGGCACGCACGCCACGCTCGTTACCGGACCGACTCGTTCCTGCGCACGGCTCCCGGCCGGGGCCGGCGGTCACCCGGCCGGGCGGTCGTGGCGGCTGCGGCGCGGCCTACCCTCGGCGCCGTGGACGTTCTCGGCTCGGGACATGAACAGGTCGTCTTCTGCTCCGACCCGGCCTCCGGCCTGCGGGCCATCATCGCGATCTACTCGACCGCACTGGGCCCCGCGCTCGGCGGCACGCGGTTCTACCCGTACCCCAGCGAGGAGGCCGCGCTGACCGACGTCCTCGCCCTCTCCCGGGCGATGGCCTACAAGAACAGCCTCGCCGGGCTCGACCTCGGCGGGGGCAAGGCCGTCATCATCGGCGACCCGCACGGCGACAAGACCGAGGCGCTGCTGCGCGCGTACGGCAGGTTCGTGGAGGCCCTCGGCGGCCGGTACCTCACCGCGTGCGACGTCGGCACCTACAACGCCGATCTCGACGTCGTCGCGCGCGAGACCCGGTTCGCCCACGGCCGGTCGGAGGCCTACGGCGGCTGCGGCGACTCCTCGGTGCTGACCGCGTACGGCGTCTTCCAGGGGATGCGGGCCGCGGCACAGCACAGCTGGGGCTCCCCCTCGCTGGCCGGCCGCATCGTCGCCGTCGCCGGTGCGGGCAAGGTCGGCTCGCACCTGATCGGGCACCTCGTCGACGACGGCGCGGACGTGCTCGTGACCGATGTCGACCCAGCGGCCGTCGACCGCATCCTGACCCGGTTCCCGCAGGTGAAGGCCGCGCCGGACACCGCCACGCTGGTACGCACCGCGCACGACGTCTACGCCCCGTGCGCACTCGGCGGCGCGGTGGACGCCGAGACCGTCGACGTCCTCCCCGCGCAGATCGTCTGCGGGGGCGCGAACAACCAGCTGGCGGCGCCCGACATCGCCGACCGGCTGGTGGACCGCGGGATCCTTTACGCGCCGGACTACCTGGTCAACGCCGGCGGTGTGATCCAGGTCGAGGACGAGCGGCACGGCTTCTCGTTCCCGCGGGCCCAGGCCAAGACGAGCGGCATCTTCGACGTCGCCCTGCGGGTCTTCCGGACCGCGGACGAGCAGGGCGTCTCCCCCGCCGTCGCGGCCGATCGGCTCGCCGAGGAGCGGATGACCTCGAT
>JAODNJ010000360.1 GCA_025465155.1 Frankiales bacterium | reverse complement strand
CAGTCCGGCGCCGACGCGATCCACCCCGGCTACGGCTTCCTCTCCGAGAACGCGGACTTCGCCCAGGCGGTGATCGACGCCGGGCTGACCTGGATCGGCCCCTCCCCCGACGCGATCATCGCGCTCGGCGACAAGGTGCAGGCCCGGCACATCGCCATGGACGCCGGCGCGCCGCTCGTGCCGGGCACGAAGGACCCCGTGGAGAGCGCGGACGAGGTCATCGCCTTCGCCGAGGAGCACGGGCTCCCCGTGGCGATCAAGGCGGCGTTCGGGGGCGGCGGGCGCGGCCTGAAAGTGGCCCGCAGCACGGAGGAGATCCCCGAGCTCTTCGACTCCGCCGTCCGCGAGGCGAAGTCCGCCTTCGGCCGCGGCGAGGTGTTCGTCGAGCGGTTCCTGGACAAGCCGAGGCACGTCGAGGCGCAGATCCTCGCCGACACCCAGGGCAACGTGATCGTGGTCGGCACCCGCGACTGCTCGCTGCAGCGGCGCAACCAGAAACTGGTCGAGGAGGCGCCCGCGCCGTTCCTCACCGACGAGCAGCGCGAGCGCATCCACGAGTCCGCCAAGGCCATCTGCAAGGGCGCGAACTACCACGGCGCGGGCACCGTCGAGTACCTCGTCGGCAACGACGGCTCGATCTCCTTCCTCGAGGTGAACACCCGCCTGCAGGTGGAGCACCCGGTCAGCGAGGAGACCTCCGGCATCGACCTCGTCCGCCAGCAGTTCCGGATCGCGGAGGGACTGCCCCTGGAGATCACCGACGATCCGACCCCGCGCGGGCACAGCATCGAGTTCCGGATCAACGCCGAGGACCCCGGCCGCAACTTCCTGCCCGCGCCCGGCCCGGTGAACAAGCTGGAGATCCCCCAGGGTCCCGGGGTGCGCTGGGACTCCGGCGTCGCGACCGGCGGCGAGGTGGCCGGCGCGTTCGACTCCATGCTCGCGAAGCTGATCGTCACCGGCGCCACCCGCACCGAGGCGCTGGAGCGCGCCCGGCGGGCCCTGGACGAGCTGGTCGTCGACGGCATGCCCACGGTCATCCCGTTCCACCGCGCCGTCGTCCGCGACGAGGCGTTCACAAGCGAGCCGTTCACGGTGCACACGCGCTGGATCGAGACCGAGTGGGACAACCAGGTCCCGCCCTACGACGGCGCCGCTGCCGAGCAGGACGAGGAAGCGCCCCGGCAGACCGTCGTCGTCGAGGTCGGCGGACGCCGGCTCGAGGTGTCCCTCCCGGCCGGCCTGGCCGCGGGCGGCGGCGCGCCGGCCGCGGCGGGCCCCAAGCCGCGGAAGCGCGGCGGCGGTTCGGGGGGCTCGGGCACCTCGGGCGACTCCCTGACCGCGCCCATGCAGGGCACGATCGTCAAGGTCGCGGTCGAGGACGGCGCCACGGTGGCCCAGGGCGACCTCGTCGTCGTCCTCGAGGCGATGAAGATGGAGCAGCCGATCACCGCGCACAAGGCGGGGACGGTCACCTCTCTCTCGGCCGAGGTCGGCGCGTCCGTGACCAGCGGCGCCGTCATCTGCACGATCGCCGACACCGCCGCGTGACCCGGCCCCGCTCAGCAGTGCCGGACGCGCGGTCCGGCCCCCGTCAGCGAACCCAGATGCCGTCGAGCGGCTGAGCCTGGGCTGCGTGCCCGAGCGGCGTCAGGTGGTACATGTCCTCGATGGTCCGCAGCAGGGTGTAGTGGTCGATCCGCTGAGAGCTGCGGGTCGCGGACACCATGGGCCCGACGACGATCGTCGGGATGTGGTTGGCCTGCGACCCCTCGTCCTCGTCGAAGGTGACGATCAGGAGGCTGTTGTGCGACCGCGCCCAGCCGGCGTACGCGGCCAGGTGGTCGCGGGCCCATTGGTCGCCGGTCGACACGGGGCAGTCGTGCATGTCGCTGCAGAGGTCCGGAATGACGAAGGACACCGTCGGTAGCTGCGCGAAGTCGGCGGGCATGGCGGTGAGTGGCTGGTTCACCGATGCCGGCAGCGCGGGGAAATCCACCCAGGGGTTGTGCTTGCGGGCGTAACGGCCGCTGGAGCAGCCGGTGTATCCCGCCGAGGGCATCGACTCGGAATAGCCGACGAAGGACTTGCCGGCCGCCGCGAGCTGGCCGGCCAGGTTCGGCGCGTCGATCGTCTGCGGACATGAATCGTCGACGACCCCGTGCGTGTCCCCTGAGAAGAGGGCCACGTAGTTCCCCTGGCTGGGATGCGTCTCGCCGTGCGCGTCGGTGAAGGCGGCTCCCCCCGCCGCCAGCTGGTCGAAGAACGGTGCCTGCCCGGCACCGAGCACGTGGTCCAGGTCCTTGTTCTCGAACACGGCGACGACCACGTGGTCCGGGGTCGGGACACCCGGCCCGGCGGCCGCGGTGGGGCTCGACGCGGCGGAGGACGCGGCGGAGGTGGAACTGCTGCCCGACGCGCTCGGTGTGTCGCTGGCGATGGACGGCGACGAGCAGCCGGCGAGCAGGGCCAGGACGAGCGCAACCGCCCCTCCCTCCCATCGGGCGGTCCGCACCGCGCGTGTCGTCCGCACAGTCACCGGCCCCCACCTCCGTTCCGCCGCCACGACACCGACCAGCCGATCACATCATGGCGTCAGCGCCCGGCTGCGGACGACACGTCCTCCGCGGGCCGGTTCCTGACCTGGCGGTGCCGGAGGACGCCGGCTGCGCCCGCCGCGGCGGCTGTACCCGCGCCCGCGATCCACAGTGCGTCGGCCGGGAGACCGCCGGGCCGCGTGGGGCCCCGGGTCAGCGTGACCTCGTCCACACGCCGTCCGGCGCTGTCGAGAACCCGGACCACCATGGTCGGCGGCGCGCCCGTCGTGGCCGGCGAGACGTCCACGGCCAGGAAGCTGTGCGCGGTCGTCCGGGTGGGCACGGACCAGTCGGCGCTCTCCTGCGTCCGGCTGCCGTCCTGCTGCACGAGCAGTGATCCGGTGGCCGCGAAGGCCCCCGAGACCTCCCTGCCGCCACCCCCGGCGGTGATGTAGGTGGTGCCCAGCGACGAGTCGATGCGGGACGAGCGCGGAGCGTCGGTCACCACCCGCCCCGACCGGAGCGGGCTCGTGCGCTCGTAGACGTGGGAGTGCCCGTTGATGACCAGGTCGACCTGGAATCTGTCGAACAGCGGCACCCAGCTCTGCCGGACGCCGCCCTCCGACCCGTGCGCCGTCGAGGTGCTGTAGGTGCAGTGGTGGAAGAAGACGACGACGAAGTCGACGCCGGAGCCCTCCTCCCGCAGCGCGGCCAGCTCCTGCTCGAGCCAGGTCGTCTGGCGCCCCTGCGAGTAGGAGAGGTTGTGCGGGATCTCGAAGGACACGTCGTTGGAGTCGAGGCAGACGAAGCCGACGTTGCCGTAGCGGAAGGAGTAGGTCGACGGGCAGCCGGCGGCACCGGTGGCCGGGACCAGGAAGCGGTTGAGGTAACCGTCGTATCCCAGAGCGCCGTAGCCGGGCTCCATGTCGTGGTTCCCGGTGGCACACATGAACGGGACGGTTGCCGCGACCGGCTCGATCATGGACAGCCAGGCGTCCCAGACCGTCGGGTCGAACACATCGGCGCTGGCACCGAGTCCTGAGCTGTCGGCATAGCAGATGTCGCCGGCCAGCAGGTGGAACGCGGGTCGCACCCTGCTCAGCTGCTGCGTGACCGCCCGTGCGGGCTCGGACACGCCCTGGTCGCCGAACGCGGTGAACGTGAAGGCCTCTGCGCGCGAGGGTGCCGTGGAGAGCGTCGCAGCCTCGGTGACGACGCCGTCGAGCCGCACCCGGTACCGGTACGTGGTCCCCGGCCTCAGGCCGGCGAGCCGCCCGTGGCCGTACACCGTCGGGACCCCGCGAACGGTGCGGACGTCAGCGGCGACCACCGAGCCGAACGAGTCGTCGACCCCGTACTCGACCGTCGCCGTCCGGAACGGAGTCGCCGTGGCGAAGGACACGACCGACTCGGCCCGCGGGTCGGCCCCGAAGCCGATGTGACGGACGACGGACGGGCTTCCCGTGGCGCGAGCCGACCGTGACCACAGGAGCGGTCCGGCGACCCCCGCGAGCCCTGCGGCAGCCGCTCCCTTCAGCAGGTTGCGCCGGCTCAGCCGGGCCTGGAGGTGGTCGTTCTGCTCCGAGAGACTCGCTCGTTCGGCCCATCCCCGCGGCAGATCGCCGAACGGTGTCTGCACTCCTTCAGGCTACGCGGCGAAGTCGCCGGCGGACGCAGCGCAACCTCACACGAGGGCCCCGGTCGGGAACAGCGAGAGCGCGAAGGCCGATGCCTGGATAGTATTGGCACTCGTCCCACCCAGTCCCAGGAAGGCGGTGTAGGAGCGGATCGGCCGCTTGGCACCGGCCTCCATGTAGAAGATCGTCCCGTCCGCCGCGCGAAGGAACCGCGTGAGGTCCGTCGACGCCTTGGGCAACGCGGCACAGGCCATCGGGTTCACGCTGGTGTAGCCGAGGCGGTACGCATCGGTCACATCCGCGCCGGTCACCCGGTAGAGCTTGCCCCCGAGACCCAGGTACTGCGTCGTCCCGCAGTCGATCGCCGAGGACACCGCGTCCGGACGCGCCGTGTAGGCGTCGATGACCGAGCCGTCCACGCGCACCAGCCTGGTGGCCCCGAGTTCGGCCGTGGGGCCGAAGGAGCTGACCGGGATGAGCTCGGAGGCGCCGTTGACGAAGTACACGGTCGCGCTGCGGTTGGACACGACCAGGGTGCCGGGACCGAGCTGAACGGGTCCCGTCGGGATCAGGTCGGTGAGCCGTTGGTCGACGGTCCGGATCGAAGGCGAGGGATTCCCGCCGCCCAGCGAGACCAGGTCGGCCCACGCGCCGATCCCGCGCAGCCGGCCGCCGTTCAGAAGGAACACCGTCGCGTTGGAGGACCCCTTGACGAAGGTTCCGGCGTCCAGGGTTCCGGCATCCGGGAAGAGCGACAGCAGCGAGGCACTGGCGTCCTGCGGGGACGGCGGCACCATCGTGGCATCGGTGATCCGCCTCTTGCCCTGCTCGGTGAGCAGGTAGACGTTCGAGGTCCCCGCGGCACGCAGGATCGGACCGGTCACGGCAGCAGCAGCGGGCAGCTGCCGGACGCTCGGGTCGTCCAACGGCCTCACGGGGAGCGACGACAGGGCCGTCGATGCCCGCAGGCCCTCCGGCACCGTGGTGAGGCCCCCGCCCGAGGACACCGTCACCGCGCCCGTCTGGCGGTTCTGGATGACCACGCCGTCGCGGGAGACAGGGACCCCGTAAGGCAGGGACGCCAACCCGGGCTCCTGGAGGGTCACACTGCTTGACCCGAGTCCGGCCTGCGCCAAGGCAGTGTCGTCCACGACCTCGCGCTTGGCCCCGCCGCTCACGTAGAACGCCTTGCCGGACGTGGTCCGGTACAGGAGGGTGATCAGCGGGCCGCTGTAGAAGGCGTCGATCTGTGCCTGCTCGAGCGAGACCAGCGAGGAACACGACGCCCCGTAGTCGGCGACCTGCGCACACGAGGAGAAGCCCAGCTTGATCCCCGAATCCAGGAAGTACACGCTGCCGTTGGGCGCGAGGACCACACGGGACATGAGCGGTCCGGTCGTGCGCCGGTCGAGGTACTGCTGGGAGACGACGCCGACGCCCCCCAGGGGCGAGAGCGTCGAGACCGTGGCCATGTCGCCGATCGGGTACTTGTTCGTGCCCGAGACGAGGTACACCGTCCCGTTGTCGGGGGTGCGGAGGAGATAGCTGCCGGCCTGGGGGTTGCCGAACCAGTCGGAGAAGATCCGCCAGAAGTTGCGGTTGCCGTACGCACTGCAGGCGTCGCCCAGGCCGTAGAGGTTCGCCATGGCCGCCGCGTTCGGCACGTAGGGCGTGTAGATGTACAGGCCCGCAGTGGCCTGATTGGCGATGAAGACGTTCGTCGTGCCGCAGGCGTAGTTGGGGTTGTAGTGGATGGCGTTCCACTGCCCCGCCTTGTAGTTCCAGCTACCCGGGGTGGCTGCGTAGATCTGGTACTGCCGGGCCGCCATGTAGACCTGGTAGAAGAAGCCGGCGTAGGCGTTGTTGCAGGTCGCCGTGTCCGGACATCCGTAGCCGGTGGCGGACGTGTACATCCACGTGGCGGGCTTGGTCCGGCCGACCAGGCCCTGCTCCTTCTCCAGCAGGACCAGCAGCACCCGCGGGCTGACGCCGCAGCTCCGCGCGACGCCGCCGATGATCTGCGCGGCCGACTGGGACAGCCCGCCGGTGTAGCCCTGGCAGTACCCGTCGGCGGGCTCGGGCAGCGTGGACGCGATGAAGTCTTTGAGACAGGCCTGCTCACCGGCGACACAGGAGGCCCCCCGTGCGCTCAGGAAGGCCTGCACCTGGTCGTCGGACATCGCCATGGAGTCGAAGAAGACGGCGTCGCTGATGATGTTGCCGGGGTCGAAGTCCGCGGCCACCGGCGTCGCGGACGCGCCGCGCTCCTGGCTCGAAGAGAAGAGCAGGCTGGCCCCCAGCGCCAGGACGACCAGGGCGGCCGTCCTGACCGGCGCGCGCCGCGCGAACCGCGGAAGGCGGGAGCGCCGGCCGCCGTCGACGGGCCGCCCCGGACCGCGCGCACCGGAACGGTGACGACTGCGCGGACCGGTCACGGTTCGACCGAACGGAGAACGCATCCCACACCCTTCGCCAGACAACTCCACCCGGACGCCGCGGCCCTCGAGGGGCCCCTGCCCGCGGTCGGAGACCCGGGCACGACGCAGATGGATGCCTTAAGCTACAGGCACAGTCAGTGATGAAACGCGCACGAAGAGATAACACGCCTAGATCGAGCGAGACACTCCGACCCGTACAGGGAAGCCCGGAGGGCGCTGTTCGCGAGGATACGATCGGCATACCTGGGCCGGGGGGACAGGGTCCCGCGTGCCACCGCCAGCCGTCATGGGCGACCGACGAGAGATGGTAAGCATGCAGGACACCGACGCCCAGACGCGCATGGAGCGACTGGCGCAGCTGGAGCTCAAGCCGGTCGGTCCGCAGCGCGGCCTGGTCTCGGGGACGGCGTCCTCGCTGCGGGACATCTACCGCTACCGGGAACTGCTCACTCTGCTGGTCCGCCGGGAGCTGCGGGCACGGTACAAGGACAGCTCGCTCGGGTTCACCTGGAGCCTGTTCAAGCCGATCGCGCAGCTGGTCATCTACTTCGTCGTCATCGGGAAGTTCCTCGGGGCAGCCCGCAACGTCCCCGAGTTCGCCATCTTCGTGTTCAGCGGCCTCACGATGTGGACCCTGTTCAACGAGATCGTGGGCGGTGGGGCCGGCGCCGTGGTGTCGAACTCCGGCCTGGTGAAGAAGGTCTACCTGCCCCGCGAGGTGTTCCCCCTCAGCAGCGTCGGCGCCGCGCTGGTCAACTTCGGGATCCAGTTCCTCGTCGTGGTCGCGGGCACGGTCGTCGCCGGCAGCGTCCCCTGGTCCCTCGATCTGCTGTACGTGCCCGTCGCCGTCGCGCTGGTCGTGGTGTTCGGTACTGCGCTGGCGTTGCTGCTGTCCGCGGTGAACGTGTATCTCCGCGACGTGCAGCACCTGATCGAGATCGTCATCATGATCTTGTTCTGGGCGTCGCCCATCGTCTACTCGTTCTCGTTCGTGGACCACTACCTCAAGGGCAGCTGGCTGGAGCAGCTCTACCTCTCCAACCCGGTCACGCTCGCCGTGCTCGCGTTCCAGCGCGGGATGTGGGCCGCCGGGGCGGATCAGCCGTTCCCGTCCATGTTCCCGCTGCGGCTGGGGATCGCCCTGGTCTGCTCGCTCGCACTGCTCTGGGGCAGCCAGCGGGTGTTCTCCCGACTCGAGGGCAACTTCGCCCAGGAGCTCTGACGCATGCCTACTGCACCGGACATCATCACCGTCACCGGCGTCTCGAAGCGGTTCCACCTGCACAAGGAGAAGTCGCTCAAGGGCCGGCTGCTCGGGGGGCGCCGCGCCAAGGAACACACCGAGGACTTCTGGGCCCTGCGTGACATCGACCTGTCGATCCCCGCCGGCTCCACCGTGGGACTCATGGGCTCGAACGGGAGCGGCAAGAGCACGCTGCTCAAGATCGTCGGCTCGATCATCCAGCCGACGACCGGCGAGGTGCTGCGGCGCGGCCGGCTGGCCGCCCTTCTGGAGCTCGGCGCCGGGTTCCACCCCGACCTGACCGGCCGGGAGAACGTGTACCTCAACGCGGCAATCCTGGGGATGACACGCCAGGAGACCGACCGGCACTTCGACGCGATCGTCGACTTCTCCGGCATCGAGAGCTTCATCGACACGCAGGTCAAGTTCTACTCGTCGGGCATGTACGTGCGGCTGGCCTTCGCCGTGGCCATCCATGTCGATCCCGACCTGCTCCTCGTCGACGAGGTGCTGGCGGTCGGCGACGAACCGTTCCAGCGCAAGTGCATGGACAAGATCCGGAGCTTCCAGGAAGAGGGGCGGACGATCGTCCTCGTCAGCCACTCCGCCGACCAGGTCGGGGATCTCTGTGACCGGGCAGTACTGCTGCGCGACGGGCACATGGCCTTCGAGGGCGCGCCGCGCGACGCCATCCGGCAGCTCCGGGCGGGGTTCGAGGAGGACCGGCGCGCGCAGGAGGAACGACGCTCGGATGCGGGCCAGGTCGGGTCCCGCGGGCAGATCACCAGCGTGGAGCTGCTCACCCGCGACGGCGAGCAGGTGCGCGAGATCCCCGTGGGTGGCCAGGTCGTCGCGCGCGTCGCCGTCGACCTCGCCGACGTCGTCGACCGCTGGATGATGGGGTTGACGATCGAGACCGCCGCGGGCCAGCGGGTGTACGGCATCAACACCCACATGGCGGGCATCGACCTCAAGCGCGGGGGCGGCCCCCACGAGGTGCAGTTCACCCTTCCTCAGGTCCCGTTCGCCGACGGTCAGTACGTCGTCCGGATCGGCATCGCGGAGGTCCCCGGAGAGATGATCGACTCGCGCGAGCAGGCCGCGACCTTCACGGTCAACTCGACGACCCCCGGCAACGGCGTCGTCTCCATCGACACCGACATCGCCGTCCTCTCCTGACCTGCCGGACCCCGCCGAGCGGCCCGCCAGGAAGGTGCGGTCAGTCCGGCATCAACCAGCGCGCGACCTCCCTGCGAGGCACCGTCGCCGTCCGGTCGGTCGCCCGCCGGCGTCCCAGGGCGGCAGGGGTCCTGACCAGGGCCTGCACCAACGCCCGCGCGGTCGGGCCACGGCGCGGCCCCACGGCCAGCCGGACGAGCGTACGGCCCACCGCCCTGAGGACGACGCCCCACGGCGCCTGGGACAGCGCCACGAGCAACCGGTTGCGCGCGTTGTGGAACTGGAAGAAGGACGTCGCGGTTCCCGACGAGGCCGCGTGCCGGTGCTCGGTGACGGCCCCGTGCGCGTGCGCGATCCGCCAGCGCGCCCGGCGCAGCCGCCAGGAGAGCTCCGTGTCCTCGAAGTACATGAAGAGGCCCGCGTCGAACAGACCCACCTCATCCAGCGCCCGGCGGCGCAGGGCCACGCAACCTCCGTTGAACCCGAAGACCTCTGCCGGCGCGGGCGGCGCGTCCGCCGGTGCCAGCCAGTCGCGGTCCCCCCCGTTCCCGGAGCGGGTCACCAGGTTCCCGGTGGAATTGAGGAGGCGGACGCCACCCTCCTCTCCGGACACACGCACCCAGCGCCCGCCGTCCCTGCCCACGAGGCCGTCCCCGGGCTCGTCATCGGGTCCCGCCGGACGGAAGTGCCCGGCCAGGAGCACCCGGCCGGTCACTGCGGCGATGTCGGCACCTCCGGGGGCCGCCATCGGGGCGGTGAGGGCGTCGAGGAAGCCCGGCAGGACGCAGGCGTCGTTGTTCACCAGGACGACGACCGCCCCCCTGGAGTGCCGTATCCCCTCGTTGGCCGCTGCCGCGAACCCCTCGTTGCCCGGCCGGCGGACCAACCGCACGCCGGGGAAGGCCGCGAGCGCCCGGTCCGGGGAGCCGTCGGTGGAGGCGTTGTCGACCAGGAGGATCTCCACCCCCCCGGTCCCGGAGGGGTCGCCGTCAGCGACGAGGGAGCGGAGACAGTCCTGCACCATGTCCCCGCCGTTCCAGTTGACGACGACGACGCTGATCCGGAGCGGCGCCCCCGCGGCCGGCTGGTCGGTCACGCGCGTCGCAGGAGCCGGGCCCTGACCAGGGCAGCCTTGACCAGGCGCCGGGCGACGGCCGCGGGACGGCGGGCGCGGAGGGCGGCGGCCTCCTCGCGCGACTCGGCGAGGGCCCGCTCCGTCTCGTCGGCCGCGGCGCGCAGGGCCGCCACCGCCTCCTGATGGCTCTCGGCACTCTCGCGGAAGGCGGCGTACAGGCCGTCGATGTCCCGGCGCGCGCGATCCCACTGCACGTCGAAACGGTCACCGCCGCGAACGATCGCGAGTGGCCGTTCGAAGAGGGCCCGCAGATCCGCGGTCGAGTGCTCGCGCCGCTCACTCTCCGTGGGGTGTGTCGTGTTCACCACCGCCTGGAAGGCGGATTCGTGCGCGCAGAAGCGGGCGATCAGCTCCTCATCGGTTCCCAGCCCGATCTCCGTGGCGAGCACGCCGACCAGCTCGCCGACGGTCGTGCTCGGCCGAAGCCGTTCGGGTCTGGTCCTGAAGGCCAGCTGCACGGCCGTCAGGAAGAGCCCGCGCAGGAGGACCGAGTCGCGGTCGTAGCCCTCGATGCTCCATTCCTGGTCGAAGGGCAGCAGCTCGTCGTCGTCGCTGAGGATCAGGTTGTGCGGGAGCAGGTCCACCGGCGCCCAGTCCCCGTCCGGCACCATCGCGGCCCACCGGCGCAGGAGCTCCGGCCGGCGCTGCGGCTCCTCGAGCAGCACCTGGAGCAGCTCCCGACCGGCTGCGATCGGCTCGACCTCGGCCGGCGTGTGGCGCACCCCGGCATGCTGCGTTCCGGCCCCGGCACGCTCGGGGTACAGCGGCGCGCGCCGGATGCGCAGCGTGCCGCCTTCCTCGCAGACCTCGCCCCGGACGGCGAACTCGGGCTGCCGGTCCGCGACCAGCAGCGCCGCCCGCCGGTCCCGCGGCCAGAGACTCGGCCCCTCCCCGGCCGAGGCGAGGACGAGGAAGCCGTTCACGAACTCCCGCCCCACCCCCGCCGCCACGAGCGTCGCCCACGCCAGCCCCTCGTCGGCCAGCTGGAGCCGTGGCCCGGAGCGGTCAGGACTCGGGAAGCGGGGCAGGCCGGTGGCCAGCTGGTCGGACTCGCCGAACAACGCGTCGCTCATCAGCACCCGGGGCATGACGACGTCGGGGAAGGCGCCGAGGACCTCGTGGCGGGCGAACCCGGCCTCGACGAGCATGCCTTCCACCGTGCGCCGCGGAAAGGTCCGCGCCCGCGCGCCGAGGGCGTACCCCTCCAGTGAGTCGAACGGCCGGAGGGTCCGCTCGTCCGGAGCTCCCGCGAGGTACTTCACCCCCACCGGGTTCGACCACCCGAGCACGAGAGCGCCCCCGTCCTCGAGGACGGTTCGGCAGTGCCGGAGGAAGGCCACGTACGGCTCGCGGTCCGCGGAGCCGCCGCCCACCGACTCGAATGCGTCCATGACGACGACGACGTCGTAGGCGGGTCGGGCCGGCACCTGGTCGAGGTTCCCGACGAAGACCTCGACGGAAGGCAGGTCGCCGGTGCGGGCGCGGGCGACCTCCGCTCTGGGCAGTAGCGGCTCCAGCGCGTCGACCACGGCACACCGCTCCCCCAGGTACCTGGTGAGGGCACCGTGACCGCAGCCGACCTCGAGGACCGTTGCGTCCGGGGGGAGCTCCAGGGTCCGGAGCCCGTTGGCCCGGGCGGGCGACAGCGCCTCGGCGACGGGCCGGTCGTCCGCCGGAACCAGGAGCTCGGGGGAGCTGGAGGAGACGTCGCCGGCGCCCGCGAGGATGTCCAGGAGCCGCCGGCCCAGAGCCTCCTCGGCCTCCGACGCCCCGTCACCGGTGGGCGACAGGAGCAGGCACCCGCGCTCCCTCGACTCCGGTCGAAGGGTCCTCAGGGGCGTCGTCGCGGGCATGCCGCTCCCCTCCGATGAGCCGGGACCGGTGCGCCGGTTCGACCGAGCGGGGCCCACGAGGGTCCGTTCACGTCAGCGCGGCCGCCGCGCCGCGCCGGACCCCCCGCCACTTCTGGAGGTGGTAGAGCGGTCCGACGACGAGGTAGTACAGCTTGCGCCGCCAGGAGAAGTCGCGGTCCCTCAGGAGGCGCACGGAGTCCCGGCCGACGCCGCGGGCCATCATCCTGCCCACCACCCGGGCAGAAGGCACCTCCACGGCGATGCCGACCTCCCGCAGCCCCCTCGTCTCCTCGGCCATGCGGTCGTCGTACTCGGCCAGGGTGAGGTCGTTCGAGTGGACGACCGCCGCCCGGGGGGCGTAGGCCTTGACCAGCCCCGCGGCAATGAGGTCCCGCCCGAAGAGCTGGTCCTCGGCGTAGGAGACGTCCCGGTAGGGAACCGGGCCGGTCAGGACGTCGCGGCGGGCGGCGGAGTTGACATCCGAGTAGAACGTGACGGCGTTGCGGACCGCTTCGCCCTCCACGAATTCGTCCTCGTAGAAGAGGGTGGTCCCGAAGCCCGGGCCGAACCCCTCGAACACGGCTCTGATCTCGTACTTCAGCAGCGGGAAGCAGTGCGGCCGCGGGATCTGGCTGCCCATCACGGCGGCGACCCGGTCGTTGAACTCGAACGGCTTGAGCAGTTCGTACAACCAGCGGTCGTGGGCGGGCACCGCGTCGTGGGTGAGGTACGCGACGTAGCGGCCCCGGGCCAGATGCGCGGCCCTGTTGCGGGTCCGGCCGTGCCCGAACTCCTCGTTCGGGATCTGCACGAGGCGCACCCGCGGGTACTCGGCCAGGATCTGCAGCGTGGAGTCGGTCGATCCGGAATCGATGGCCAGCACCTCGACCGCACCGCCGATGCGCTGGCTCTCGACGGCCTGGAGGAGCGCGCGGAGGTAGCGCTCGCCGTTGTAGGTCAGCACAACGACCGTCGCGAGTACGTCGTCGCCGGTCGGCTCAGCCATGACCGGTCATCTCCTCCCACGTGCGACGGATGCCGTCGACCAGCGTCGTCGTCGCGCGGGTCTCGAACTCCTTCTCGAACTTCTGCACGCTGAGCACCACGTGGTCGACGAAGGTGGCCGGCCGGGGGACGTGCTGGACCGGCACCTCCCGGCCGGTCACCTCCTCGATCGTGGTCACCAGTTCGCTGATGGAGGTGCCGACCCCGCTGCCCAGGTTGTAGAGATCACTCCGGGCCCCTGTGGTGACCACCTCGGCGATCATCTCGGCGAGGTCCGCCACGTACAGGTAGTCACGGATCATCGACCCGTCCCCGAAGACGGTGAGCGGCGTTCCGCCGGCCACGTGCCGGAGGAAGATCGGGATGACCCCCTGCCGCTTGAGCGGGTTCTGCCGGGGGCCGTAGGGGTTGGAGACGCGGAAGGTCGTCGACCGGAGGCCGTGCGTGCGGCCGAAGTACCGCAGATAGCTCTCGATCGCCTGCTTGCCGATGGCGTACGGCGAGACCGGCAGGGTCACGTCTGTCTCCTGGAAGACCTGCTGGTCCTGGTCCCCGTAGATCGCGCCCCCGCTCGAGGCGAAGTACACGCGCGAGACGCCGGCCTCCACACACGCGGCGAAGAGCTCGACACTCGCCATGAGGTTGGTCCGGATGTCCATGGTCGGGTCGCCCTCGGCCGTCGCCGGATCGGTCGTCGACAGCAGGTGAAGGACGACGTCCTGCCCGACGAGCGCCCGCCGGACGTCGCCGATGTTCAGGAAGTCGCCGTGACGGACCACGACCCCCATCCCGGCATACCGGTCCGGTCCCTGTCGGTGGCGGTCGAAGACGGTGACCGTGTGACCGCGGCGGACCAGGGCGTCGACGACGTGGGAGCCGATGAAGCCGTTCCCGCCGATGACCAGGCACTCAGCCACGCATGGCCTCCACCACGATGTCGACGAATTCACGCCCGGGCCGGTCCCACGACAGGTCGACGACGCTGGCCGCGGCCTTGGCGGCGTACCCGGGCAGGTCCGGTCGCGCGAGTTCCTCGAGCACCGCCGAGGCGAGGGCATGCGGTGCGGGCTCGGCGTACCGGATGAACTGGTTGTGTACCACCTTGTCGTTGTTCTCCCCGCCGTTCAGGACCGGGATGACCCCGCTCGCGAGCAGCTCCAGGGGCAGGAGCGACATGTTGGTCAAGGACAGCACGAGGCCGACGCCGCACTGGTTGTAGATCTCGTTGAGCGCGGTGATCGGGAGCATGCCGTGATCGACGTGCTCGAACGGCAGGTCGTAGGAGGAGATGTCCCACCCGGCAAGGTGGATCGGCACCTCCGGGTTCTCACGGGCGATGAGCTGGAGAGCCATCACTCCCAGCTCGAAGCCTCGCCGCGTGGTCACCGGCCGGGCGTAGAAGAAGACGCCGTTGCGCCGCTCGGGGTTGGTGAAACTGTAGTGCCGGAGCTCGGCGCCGAACCCGAACGCCGAGGTCCGCATCCCGTAGTCACCGGCCAACTTGTCCGACAGCCACCTTCCGGCCGTCACTCCGTGGAAGCCGAAGCGGTAGGTGTTCTCCGCGAGGACGTGCTCGGACCCGACGGGATAGAAGGAGGGTTCGTAGTCCTGCACGAAGTAGAAGCGACGGGCAGGCGAGGGGTCGAGGAATGCCGGATAGGCCGTCTCCCAGCCCGTCGCGAACAATGCGTCGGTGTCCGGGGCCACGCCGCGGACGGGGTCGTAGGCGTGGAACTGGGCGGCGACATCGGGGTAGGACGGGCTGGCCGAGATGAGCTGCCTGACATACGTCGCGTCGATCCGATGGTCGGCCGAGTGATAGAGGTAGACGCTGGCCCGGTGCCCGGCGTCCTCGAGGTACTTGACGAACCGGAAGATGTTCTGCGCTCCCCCGGACGATTCGCCCGGCGGGTGCATGATCCACGCGGTGGACAGGCCCCGGTCCCGAACGCTGACCGGCGCCGTCGCCCAGGGCCTGGGCCGGGTCCAGTCGCACTCCAGCGCGTCGTCGTAACGGACGAGCATGCGGATCTCCGACCGCGGAGCCAGGGAGGGCTGGTTCCGGATGAGGCGGCCTCGGGCGCGGTCGAGGGCCCGGACGCCCACGCCCCGGGCGCCTTCGGCGCGGGTCAGCGTCACGGCCCGACGAGCAACCCGGAACATGCGCCGGACGCCGGCGCGGGCGCGCGCGCCCTTCGACGCGATCCTGCTGGCCGGGAGGCACTTCCCCTCGCGGAGGACGGTGCCGCCGCGACGTGCTTCCACGCCCATGCATGCCTCTTCCTGTCGGCGCGCCTCGGTGAATCGAGTCGCGGCACGAGCCGTTGACCGCCGGTCGCCCAGCGCAGCCACACGGCTGCCGGCGGCGTAGCCCGTGGGCCGTTCCCGGCCGCGGCGACGGCGGGCGCCACGGTACCAGCGGGCCGTCCCCGGGCTCAGGAAGCGGCGGCACCTGTCGGGATCAGCGACAGCGCGAAGTCCGATACCTGGATGGTGTTGGCACCGGTGCCGCCCAGGGTGAGGTAGGTCCCGAAGGCGCCGATCGGTCGCTTGGTCCCGGCGTCCACGTAGTAGATCGTGCCGGACGCCGCGCGAAGGAACCGCGCCAGACCTCGGGTCGCAGTGGGCAGCGCCGAGCAGACCGCCGGGTCCAGGCCGAGATAGCTCAGGCCGAACACGGGGATCATGTCCGGGCCGACCGGGTAGAGCCTTCCGCCAAGTCCGAGGTACTGGCTCCCGGCGCAGTCGATCGCCGTGGAGATCGCCGACGTCTGCACCGTGTAGGCCGCCAGGACGTCGTCACCGACCCGCACCAGCCGGGTGGCACCCAACTCGGCTGTGGTGGCGAAGGACGCGACCGGGACGAGCTGGGTCCGGCCGTTGACGAGGTACACGGTGGCGCTGTGCGGAGAGACCACGAGAGCCCCCGGACCGAGCTGCGTCGGACCGGTCGGCAGCAGGTCGGCCAGCCGCTGGTCGATGCTCAGGATGGCGGGGGCGCGGTTGCCTCCGCTCAGGGCCACGAGATCGGACCAGGTGCTCACCGGCCGGAACAGGCCGCCGTCGAGAACGGCGACCGTGCCGTTCGCCGACCCCTTGAGGAAGGTCCCGGCGTCGAGTGTTCCCGCGTCCGGGATATAGCCGAGAAAGGCCGCATTCACCGTCGGGGTCGACGGCGACACCATCGTCGCGGTCGTGACCTGCCTCTTGCCCTGCCCGGTCAGCAGGTACACCGTCTGACCGACGGCCTCCTTCACCAGCGGGGCCGGCAGAACGGACGTGGTCAGCTGCCGCAGGCCGGCATCGTCGAGGGACCGGACCGGCAGGGATGCCAGCGCCGTGGCCGCTCGGATCCCCTCGGGCACGGTCGTGAACGCGCCGCCGGCACTGACCGTCACCGCACCGGTCGTGCGATTCCGCAGGACCACGCCGTCCCGCGTGACCGGCACCCCGTAGGGAAGGTAGCCGAGACCGGATTCGAGCAGCGTCACGCCGACGGTCGGCAGCCCCGCCTGCACCAGCGCGCTGTCATCGGCGACCTCCCGCTTGGCGCCGGCCGCCACGTAGAAGGTCTTGCCCGACGTCGTGCGGTACAGCGGCGTGATCGGCGGACCGGGGTAGAAGGCGTTGATCTGCGCCTGCTGCAACGTGACCGGCGACGAGCAGGAAGCCCCGTAGTCCACGACCTGGGCACAGCTCGAGAACGGCAGCCTGATGCCGGCGTCCAGGAAGTACATCGTCCCGTCCGGGCCCTGCACCACGCGCGACATCGGCTGACCGAGGGTGCGGCCGTCCAGGTACTGCTGCGGCACGAACGTCACAGCGCCCAGCGGCGACAGCGCCATGACGGTGGCCATGTCCCCTACCGGGTATTTGGTCGAGCCCGACACCAGGTACACCGAGGGGTCCCCCGCCGTCCGCACCACGGAGCTGCCCACGGTCCGGAGGTACGCGTCGGCCGCGGTCGAGACGACGACCGTGGCGGCCGAAGCCGACGCGGCCTGCAGAGTGACCGTGAAGTCGCGACCCGCGACCGGTACGGGGACGCCGGGCACGAGCGCAGCCTGGGCGTCGGATGCGTAGTCGGCTCCGCCTGAGGGTGTGCCGTCGAGCAGCATCGCCGAGTCCGCGGCGCTCCCCGTCTCGACACGGTGCAGCAGCACGCCCGGCTGCAGGCGGAGGAAGTTCCGGTTCGGATCCCCGAGATAGACGTCCTGGCCGCTGGGCGGCCGGTACTCCAGGTAGTAGACGCGACCGTTGGCGGCGTTCAGCCGGATCGCCCGGGTTCCGGTCGTACCCGACAGCGCATCCACGGTGTACGTGCCCCCCGGGGCCGACGGCGAGAGCGCCATGACCTGCGCGGCTGGGAGCAGGCCGAGCCGGGCGGACTGGGCGGCGTTGAGAGAACCGACCTCGGTCCAGGACGCGCCCATCACGTCGTAGAGGTCGCCGTACTCGTCGACCTGGCAGGTGCCCCCCTCGACCGCGCCCTGGCATTCCGTGGCGCCCGAGTGCAGGAGACCGAAGTTGTGCCCCAGCTCGTGCGCGATCACCGAGGTCACGGTGTCGGTGACGTAGAGATAGCCGCCGGCGTGCAGGCCGGCGCCGATCTCCGCCAGGCCGTAGGCGCAGCCGGGTGCGTTCCGGGGCAGGTACAACATCAGGTGCTTGCCGGGACCCGGTACGAAGCCGATCCGGCCGGCGACGTCGTCCCAGAGCGCCGTCGGATCGGAGCAGTCCTCCGCGACAGGGACCGACCCCCAGTCATGGGTGTCGGCCACGCCGACCTGGATCGCGCCGTTGCTCTGCTGTGCCCAGAACTGCGTCACGGGACCGCTCACCTGGCCGACCACGGTGGACAGCGAGGTCGTGTCCTGGGTCGCGCCGGCCGGTACGACCATCGCGATGCTCACCGAATCGGTCACTGCCGGTGTCGTCGGAGCGGTCGGCGGCGTCGCCGGGGCGACGACAGAGGCGGACAGGACCTGCTGGGCCGGGGCGAGGTGATCGGTCGTGGCCGGAGCATCGGCGACCTCGGCCCCGACCCTGACCTTCACGGTGGCGCCGACGGGGACACCGGCCAGCGCTCTGGTGGGCACCCGGACCGACGCTCCCACCACAGGGTCGATGTAGGTCACGGGAGCACCGAAGTCGGTCTGTGCGCCCGCGTCGTGCTCGCCGGCGTGTTCCACGAAGGCGCGGACGACCGTGCCGACGACGGTCTGACCCGCGGGAACGTCCGCGGAGGCCACCGATGTCACCGAGGTCAGGCCGAGCAGGGATCCGACGACCACGACGCCGACCAGGGCCCGCGACCGGAGAGCGCGCGACCGGCGAACAGAGAACACGAACAGCTCCAAGGACAGAGGGACCGTTACTCGTATCGGTGGGCCGGCACACGTCCTTGAGCCCGTGTGACCGGATCGATACCGGTGTCGATCCGGAACGTTCAGCCGCCGGGGCGGTCACCCGGGGAGGTCGCAACGGCACGGCTGCGGCCCCGCAGCCGGACGAGCACTCCGCCTGCGACGGCCAGGCAGCCGGCGAGTCCGCCGACGGCGGCCAGCGCCGGCAAGGACGTCGAGTTCGAGGCGGCCAGCGCGACGCGCTCGGCCCGGGGGGAGGCCGCGCTCCCGGCGACGGCCGCGGCGGGCGGCTGCTGCGCCTCAGACCCGGTCACAGGCACCGCCGCGTGCGACGGAGCCCCGCTGGAGCAGCTCGAGCCCGGGCAGCGCGCTGCGGGCAGGGTGGCCGGACCGGGCGCAGCCGCCGCGGCCGACGCGGCGGGCGCCCTCGGGGCGGTCGTGACGGTGATCGAGGCCGCGGCCGCGGTCTGCGCGGTGACCGTCACCGTGAAGCCGTCGGCCAGCCGGACCGGCGTCCCCACCGGCAGCGCCGCCTGCAGATCGCCGTCCCACCCGGACGCCGCCGATGGCGTCCCGTCCAGCAACAGCGAGGTGTCCGGCAGGTCACCCGAGCGGTGCAGCAGCACACCGGCCTGCAGGCCCAGCCGGTCGGCGGCGGTGCCCAGCCACGAGTCCTGCCCGGCGGCCGGGCGGTACTCGATCCAGTAGTCGCTGCCGCCGGTCGCGGTCAGCTCGAGGGCACGGGTTCCGGTGCGCCCCGAGAGGGGGTCCAGCGTGGCGGTGCCACCGGCCCCCGCCGCGTCGTAGACCTGGCGCTGGGCGGCCGGGAGCACACCGAGGCGCGCCTCCTGAGCGGCGTTGAGCGTGCCCACGTGCTCCCACGAGGCGCCCATGACGTCGTAGTAGTCGCGGTAGCCCTCCG
>JAODNJ010000340.1 GCA_025465155.1 Frankiales bacterium | reverse complement strand
GCCGCGTCGTAGACCTGGCGCTGGGCGGCCGGGAGCACACCGAGGCGCGCCTCCTGAGCGGCGTTGAGCGTGCCCACGTGCTCCCACGAGGCGCCCATGACGTCGTAGTAGTCGCGGTAGCCCTCCGTCCGGCAGGCGCCGGTGTCCACGGCGGAGTCGCACTGCCGCGCCGAGGAGTGCCCGAGACCGAAGTTGTGGCCCAGTTCGTGCGCGAGCAGCGACGGCAGCGTGTCCTGCACGTACAGCCGGCCGCCGCTGCCCAGGCCGGTACCGACCTCCGCCAGGCCGTAGGAGCAGTCGGCGACGCCGGTGGACTGCCGGCTGAGGTAGACGAGGAGGTGGTTGCCGGGGCCGGCGGTGAAGCCGGCTGCCGCGGCCGCCTGGTCCCACAGCGCCGTCGGCTGATCGCAACCGGCCGTCGTCGCGACCCAGTCGCGGGTCGCCGTCACGCCGAGGGTGACGGCGCCGCCGGTCTGCTGCGACCAGAAGTCGTGCACCGGACCGTCGACGGGGCCGGTCAGGTCCTGCAGCGAGGTGCCGTCCGGGCGGCCACCGCCCGCCTCCACCAGCACCACGGTGACCCGGTCGGTCAGGGCGGCGGTGACGGGCGCAGCGGGGAGCGCGGGAGGGGCGAGCACGGTGCTCTCGGTCACGGAGTGTGTCGCGTCCGGGAGCCCGGGGTCCGTGGCCGTCGAGCCGATGGTGACCTGCACGGTCGCACCGGCCGGCGTGTCGGCGAGATCCCCCGTGGCGACCTTCACCGCGGCCCCGCGAGCCGGTTGAACCCAGCTGAGCGGCTCCTCGGCGGGTGCGTGATCCTCCTGGGCCGATTCGGGATAGGCCTGCACCAGCCGGCCCACGATGGTGCGGCCGGCGAGCGGGTCGGCCGCGGCCCGGGCGGGCGTCACGGCGGCCAACGGGAGGACGGCGGCCACGGCCGTTGCTGCGAGGGCAGGCAGCAGGCGCGCGGCGGAGCGGCGAGCGTCCGGGGCGGAGGGCATCCCCCTCTGCATCGGCGGCCCGCGGGCCGATCGGCACCGCCGGAAGGAACGAGCCGTCACACGTGTCGCAGGGGGCGCGGGAGCCCCTGCGGTAAGGGGGTCAGAGCAGCTCGTCGCTGCCCATCAGCCGCCGTCCGGCCTCGGTGATCGAACCCGAGAGCGAGGGATAGATCGCGAAGGTCTGGGCGAGGTCGCTCACCGTCAGCCCCTTGGTGACCGCCAGTGCGATCGGCAGGACCAGCTCCGAGGCCCCCGGCGCGACGACGACGCCGCCGACGATCGCGCCGGTGGACCGCCGGGCGAACAGCTTCACGAAGCCGTCGCGGAGGTCGCTCATCTTGGCTCGGGCGTTCGTGGCGAGCGGCAGCCGGACGACGTCGACGTCGGCGTCCTCCGGCAGCGCCTTCTCCTGCACGCCGACCGTGGCGATCTCGGGGTGGGTGAACACGTTCGCCGCGACGGTCTTGAGCCTGATCGGGGCGACGGCCTCACCGAGCGCGTGCCACATCGCGATCCGTCCCTGCATGGCCGCGACCGAGGCCAGCTGGAAGACCCCGGTGACGTCGCCGGCCGCGTAGATCCCGGGCACCGTCGTGCGCGAGACCCGGTCCACGACGACGTGCCCGGACGGCGCCAGCTCCACGCCGGCCTCCTGGAGATTCAGCCCGCCGGTGTTGGGCACCGTCCCGACCGTCATGAGCGCGTGCGACCCCTCGACGGTGCGGCCGTCGGTGAGCTCGACGACCACGCCCTTCTCGGTACGGCGGACCGCGGCCGCGCGCCCCCGCTCGGTGATCCGGCCGCCGCGGGACTGGAAGACCTGCTCGAGCACCTCGGCGGCGTCGGCGTCCTCGCCGGGCAGCACCCGGTCGCGCGAGGACACGAGCGTCACCGGCACCCCGGCCTCCAGGTATCCCGAGGCGAACTCGGCGCCGGTGACGCCGGACCCGACGACGACGAGGTGCTCGGGCAGCTCCTCGAGGTCGTACACGTCACGCCAGTCGAGGATCCGCTCGCCGTCGGGCTCGGAACCGGGGAGGACGCGGGGGTCGGCCCCTGTCGCGATCAGGACGACGTCGCCCTCGAGTTCCTCGGTCACCGTCCCCTCGCCGTCCACGACCTCGACGTGGTGGGCGGCCAGGCCGCGCTCCTCGTCGGACAGCCGTGCCTGGCCGGAGACGATCCGCACGCCCTCGGCGACGAGCCGGCCGTGGATGTCGGCCGACTGGGCAACGGCGAGGCCCTTGACCCGCTGGTTGACCTTCGCCAGGTCCAGCCCCACGGTCGCCAACTCGGCGCCCTGCAGGCCGAGTACGGCGGAGTCGCGGACCGAGGTCATGGCACCGGCCGCGGCGATGAGCGTCTTGGAGGGCACGCAGTCGGTGAGCACGCTCGCCCCGCCGATGCCGTCCCGCTCGACGACGGTGACCTCCGCACCCAGCTGCGCGGCGACCAGGGCGGCCTCGTAGCCGGCCGGGCCGCCACCGATGATGACGATGCGGGTCATGGGTCCACTCCGGGTGCTGGGGATCTGGGCTGCGCGAGGCTGGGTGGCGGCCGCGCTGGGTTCATTGTCCCGTGCTGGCTACCCTGAGCGCCGATGGGCCTCTACGCCGCGTACGGGTCGAACATGGATCCGACGCAGATGCTGCGCCGCTGTCCCGCCTCGCCGCACGCCGGAACGGGCTGGGTCCGCGGCTGGCGACTCACGTTCGGCGCCGAGGAGTTCGGCTGGGAGGGCGCACTCGCGACCCTCGTGCCCTCGGACATGGACACCGCCGACGACGCCGCAGGCGTGTTCGTCGCCCTGTACGACCTGACCGACGCGGACGAGCGGGAGCTCGACGCGTGGGAGGGGGCCGACCACGGTCTCTACCGCAAGCTGCACCTGGGCGTGCACACGCCGGCGGGTGATGTCGTCGCCTACGCGTACGTGCTGGACGCCTTCGAGGGCGGCCTGCCGTCCGCCCGACACCTCGGCGCCATCGCCGACGCGGCCGAGGCCGCAGGCGCCCCTGCCGACTACGTGGTCGGCCTGCGCTCGCGAGAGTGCCGCTCCACCGGCCCCTGACGCCTCGCGGCCGGCTCAGCCGGTGAACATGACGCCGTCCGACAGGCGTCGGAGCAGCACGACGGTGACCACGGCCGGGACGGTCAGCGCCGCCCAGCGGAGGACCCGGGGCAGCCGTGCCCACGACCCGGCCACGACCAGGAGGGCCGGCCAGCAGGCCAGCATGTAGCGCGCCTGGCTGAAGCTGACCGCGCTGCAGACGGGGACCAGCCAGAGCGGCGTCGCCATGGTCGCCGCCTCCAGCGGCCAGGCACCGCGCCGGGCCCCCCGCCAGAGCAGGACGACGAGCGCACCGAACACGGTGACCGCGAGCACGTCGAGCATCACGACGTCGACGGAGACGTCGGCGAGGGGTGAGACGAGCATCTTGGCGGCGTGCCCCAGCGTCATCCACGGGCCGTCGAATCCCCGGCCCCACGCCCGGCCGGCGCGCAACCAGCCGAGCGGGTCACCGATCTGCACGGCCTGCTGGGCCATCACGGCCCCCAGCCCCAGCAGCGACCCGAGGACGTACCGGACGCTGACCGAATCCACCCGGCGCAACCGCACGATGCGGGCCAGGGCGAGGGCCGGGCCCACCGCCAGGCCGACCAGCCGGGCGCTCGACGCGAGGGCCAGCAGGACCGCGGCCAGGGTGTGCCGGTCGCGGCGCGCGGCCCAGACCGCGGCCGCGGTGGCCGCGACGAGCAGCGCCTCGGTGTAGTACATCCAGAGGAAGTAGGACGTCGGGAACAGCGCCAGCGCCACGGTGACCCGCCTGGCCCCGGCCTCGCCCACCCAGGTGCGGACGGCTCCCCAGACGCTCACGAACGCGGCGAGGGCCAGAGCGTTGGCGACCAGCAGCGTCGCGACCACTTCCTGCCGCACGACCAGCTGGACCGCCTCGGTCAGCCAGGTGAGCCCCGGGAAGAACGCGGCATCGGAGGCCTCGGCATAGCCGCCCGCCGGGAGCGTGTAGCCCTGGCGCAGCAGCAACAGGTACCAGCCGCCGTCCCAGGCGAAGTTGATCTCCCGCAGCGAGCCCCCGGCCAATAGGACGACGACCCCGTGCAGCACACGCCAGACGGCGAACACCAGCAGCGGGAACCAGATCCCCGCGGCCGGCCGGAAGGACCACGACCGCACGGACGGAGTCCGGACGCTCCGTGATCGCTCGACTACAGCCACGGGGGCCAACGGTAACCATACGGCTCCGGTGCGCGGCCGACAGGCGCGCCGGAAGCTCAGGGGGTGACGTCGGGTGCGTCCTCCGGAGCGGCCAGGAACGTCTCGAGGACCTGCCGGGCGGCGAGGGCCGGGGTGAGCTCGCCGGCCAGCACGGCCGTCTCGAGCTCGGGCGCGGCCGCCTTCACCCCCGGGTGGGCGCGCAACTGGTGCTCCAGGCCGTCGCGGACCAGCTGCCAGGTCCAGCGCACCTGCTGCGATCGGCGCCGCTGGTCGAACTCGCCGGACGCCTTCATCCGCTCCTGGTGCTCGACCACCTTCGCCCACACCTCGCCGAGCCCCTCGCCGGTCAGCCCGGCGCAGGTGAGGACGGGGACGTCCCAGCTCCCCGCGTGCTCCCGGCTCGGACGGCCGCGCAGCAGCCGGATGGCCTGCGCAAGCTCCCGCGCCGCGCGGCGGGCGTCGTCGGCACCCGGGCCGTCGGCCTTGTTGACAGCGATCACGTCGGCGATCTCGAGGATCCCGCGCTTGATGCCCTGCAGCTGGTCACCGGTCCGCGCGAGGGTCAGGAAGAGGAAGGAGTCGACCATCTCGGCGACGGTGATCTCCGACTGTCCGACGCCGACCGTCTCGACCAGGACGACGTCGTAGCCGGCCGCCTCGACGACGACCATCGACTCGCGGGTCGCCTGCGCCACCCCGCCGAGCGTGCCGGCGGTCGGCGACGGCCGGATGAACGCGTTCGGGTCGACCGCCAGTCGCGCCATCCGGGTCTTGTCGCCGAGGATCGAGCCGCCGGACCGGGCCGACGACGGGTCGACCGCGAGCACCGCGACCTTCGAGCCCTGAGCCGTCAGGTCCACCCCGAGTTGGTCGATCAGCGTCGACTTGCCGACGCCGGGCACACCGCTGATCCCGACCCGCCGGGCTCCCCCGGCGTGCGGCAGCAGCTCGACGAGCAACTCCTGGGCCTTCTCGCGGTGGTCCCGGCGACGCGACTCGACGAGGGTGATCGAGCGGGCGACCACCCGCCGGTCGCCGGCCAGCACGCCCTCGGCGAGCGCCGGGACGTCGATCTCTGGGCTCACCCCCCGCTCCCGAGGGCAGAAATGGCCATTTCTGCCCCGAAGAGCTCGCTCACGCGTGGCCGAGGCGCTGCGACAGCGTGCGCAGCAGGTCCTGCGCGGCCTCGGCGATCACCGTTCCGGGCGGGAAGACCGCGACCGCGCCGGCCTCCTTCAGCGCCGGCACGTCGTCGGGCGGGATGACCCCGCCGACGACGATGAGCACGTCGTCGGCACCGAGTTCGGCGAGCGCGTCGCGCAGCGCCGGGACGAGCGTGAGGTGACCGGCGGCGAGGGAGTTGACGCCGACGACGTGCACGTCGGCCTCCACCGCCTGGCGGGCGACCTCCTCCGGCGTCTGGAACAGCGGGCCGACGTCGACGTCGAAGCCGAGGTCGGCGAAGGCCGTGGCGATCACCTTCTGGCCGCGGTCGTGCCCGTCCTGCCCCATCTTGGCGACCAGGATCCGCGGCCGCCGACCCTCGGCCTCCTCGAACTCCCCGGCCATCCGGCGGGCCTCGTCGACCGGGCCGGACTGCCCTGCCTCCTCGCGGTACACACCGGAGATGATGCGCACCTGGGCGGCGTGCCGGCCATAGACCTCCTCCAGCGCATCGGAGATCTCCCCCACGGTCGCCTGCGCGCGGGCGGCGTCGACGGCGAGCGCGAGCAGGTTCGAGTCCAGCGACGAGTTCCGGCGGCCCTCGGCCGCGGCGCGTGCGGAGTCGGTGAGGCGGCCCAGAGCCTGCCGGGTCACCGCCTCGTCGCGGGAGGACCGCAGCTGCTCCAGTTTCGCCTTCTGCTGGGCCAGCACGTCGGCGTTGTCGACCTTCAGCACCTCGATCGCCTCGTCGCTGGCGACCCGGTACCTGTTGACGCCGATGACCGGCTGGCGGCCCGAGTCGATCCGCGCCTGGGTGCGGGCGGCCGCCTCCTCGATGCGCAGCTTCGGGATCCCGTCGTCGATCGCCTGGGCCATGCCGCCGTGCTCGGCGACCTCGGCGATGTGCGCCCAGGCGGCACGCGCGAGGTCGTAGGTGAGCTTCTCGACGTAGGCGGAGCCGCCCCACGGGTCGATCACCCGCGTGGTCCCCGACTCCTGCTGGAGTACCAGCTGGGTGTTGCGGGCGATCCGCGCGGAGAAGTCGCTGGGCAGGGCGAGCGCCTCGTCGAGGGCGTTGGTGTGCAGCGACTGGGTGTGCCCCTGGGTGGCGGCCATCGCCTCCAGACAGGTGCGGACGACGTTGTTGTAGACGTCCTGCGCGGTCAGCGACCACCCCGACGTCTGCGAGTGGGTGCGCAGCGACAGCGACCTGGGGTTCTGCGCGCCGGCGTCCTTCATGAGCCTCGCCCACAGCAGTCGGGCGGCGCGCAGCTTCGCGACCTCCATGAAGAAGTTCATGCCGATCGCCCAGAAGAACGACAGCCGGGGCGCGAACGCGTCGACGTCCAGCCCGGCGGTCTTGCCGGCGTTCACGTACTCCACCCCGTCGGCCAGCGTGTAGGCCAGCTCCAGGTCGGCGGTCGCCCCCGCCTCCTGGATGTGGTAGCCGGAGATGGAGATCGAGTTGAACCGCGGCATCTTCTGCGAGGTGTAGGCGAAGATGTCGCTGACGATCTGCATCGACGGCTTGGGCGGGTAGATGTAGGTGTTGCGGACCATGAACTCCTTGAGGATGTCGTTCTGGATGGTCCCGGCCAGCTGCTCGGGTGCCACGCCCTGCTCCTCGGCCGCGAGGATGTAGAGGGCCAGCACCGGCAGCACGGCGCCGTTCATGGTCATCGAGACGGTCATCCGGTCCAATGGGATGCCGTCGAAGAGCTGACGCATGTCGAGGATGGAGTCGATCGCGACCCCGGCCATGCCGACGTCGCCGACGACCCGCGGGTGGTCGGAGTCGTAGCCGCGGTGGGTGGGCAGGTCGAACGCGATCGACAGGCCCTTCTGCCCGGCCGCGAGGTTGCGCCGGTAGAAGGCATTGGACTCGGTCGCGGTGGAGAACCCCGCGTACTGGCGGATGGTCCACGGCTGGGTGGTGTACATCGTCGGGTAGGGCCCGCGAAGGTACGGGGCGAGGCCCGGATAGGTGCCGAGGAAGTCCACGCCGTCCAGATCGGCCGGGGTGAACAACGGCGGGACGGCGATGCCCTCGGGGGTGTCCCAGGTCGCCTCCGCCACGCTGCGGCCGGTCGCCTCCTCGAACGCCTTGGCCCAGTCGTCGGGGGATGCATGGGCCGCGGGGCGACCGAGCTCGAGGTTCCCGAAGTCGGGGATCGCGCTCATGCCCGCTCCTCCTTCTGACCGCCGGAACGGCCATGTCGGTGGTCGTCGAGCACCGTTCGCAGCACGTCGAGGGCGTCACACCCGGCGTACACGTATCCGTCGACGCCGTCCACCCCGAGATCGGGATTCCCGGCGAGCCAGACGGACGCCGCGCCGGCCTTCCGCAGCTCGGCGGCAAGGGCCGAAGCGGACCCGGCCCCTTCTCCGGAGAGATAGTCCTTGTCGCTGCCGCAGATGCAGGCGACCGTCGTCCCCGCCCCGGCCAGGCCGCTCGCCCCGTCGCCGGAGGGCGTCCCGATGCCGCCGGCCTGGAAGAGGTTGGCGGCGAACGTCGCTCGGGCGGCGGACCGCCCGACCGGGCCGATTGTGGCGAGGTACACCGATGGGCGGGGATCCTGCGCGTCGGCCCGGTCGCGCAACTCCTCGAACGCGGCCGCGGCGCGCACCCGGGGCAGGCCACCGGCCCGCGGCGGGAGGACCTCGGGCGCGGGCTCCCGCTCGGGAAGGACCTCGGCGAGGTTGGCGAACTCGCTCACGCCGGTGATCGGGTCCCTCCGGTGGGCGATCCGCTCGGCACGCTCGTTCCACGCCGCGGCGATCCGGTCGCGCACCAGACCGCCGGCCAGCGCGCGCTGCAGCCCACCGGCCCGCTCGATCTCGGTGAACCAGGCCCACGCCGCCTGTGCGAGGTCCTCGGTGAGCGCCTCGACGTACCAGGAGCCGCCGGCCGGGTCGAGGACGCGGGCCAGCGACCCCTCCTCGACCAGCAGGCTCTGGGTGTTGCGGGCGATGCGGCGGGAGAACGCGTCCGGCAGGCCGAGCGCGGCGTCGAACGGCGCGACCGTGACGACGTCGGCGCCGCCCACGCCCGCCGCGAAGCAGGCGATCGTCGCGCGCAGCATGTTGACCCAGGGGTCGCGCCGGGTGGTCATCACCGACGACGTCACGGCGTGCTGTCGCTGGGCGCGGACGTCCGGTGCGGCGCCGCTGGCCTCGCCGATCCGCTCCCACAGCCGGCGGCCGGCGCGCAGGGCCGCGATGGTCGTGAACTGGTCCGCGCCGGCCGCGTAGCGGAACTCCAGCTGCCCGAATGCCTCGTCGAGGCCCAGCCCACCGTCGGTCAGCGCCCGCAGGTAGGCCACCCCGGCGGCCAGGGAGCAGCCGAGCTCCTCGACGGCGGAAGCGCCGGCATCGTGGAAGACGGTGGCATCCACGACGACGCTGCGCAGACCCGGGTGCGCCGCGGCCCGGCGGGCGAACCCGGCCAGGTCCGTGAGGTCCTGCTCCTGCCCCGTCGCTGCCTGCACGCCGAGCGGGTCGAGTCCGAGCGAGCCGCCGGGCGCCAGATCGTCGCGGCCGTCGACCAGCTCCAGGAACGCCTCGGCGGCCGCCCTGCTGTCGGCTGAGCCGGCACCCTGGACGGCCACCGGCGCGAGGTCGAGGTAGACGCCGTCGAGCACCTCGGGCAGCGCACCCACCGGGACGGCGCCGTCGCCCAGGACCAGCCACAGCGAGGTGGCGCCGTTCTCGAGATCCGCGAGGACGGCCTCCTTCGTCCCGTCGACGTCGCGAGAGGCGTGCCGCTGCCGGATGTCCCAGCCGCCGGGCACGCCACTGTCGCCGGGCGCACCCGCCCGCGCGCCCCGCACGAACGGCGCCAGACCCGGGACTCCGACGGCGGAAGGCAGGTCGCCGACGTCCTCGGCGGTGTAGAGCGGCGCCACGGTGACCCCGGTCGCGACCGTCCGCCGGAGCGCGTCCTCGACCGGATCGGGCAGGTCCTCGCGACCGGCCTTGCGCAGCACGCCCGCGACGAGCTCGCGCCACTCGTCGCGGGTGGCCGGGTCGAACTCGCCGGCGAGCACGAGGTCGTCCGGCACCTCGTGCTCGGCCGGGACCTTCGCGTCCGCGCCCGGAACGGCATCAGGAGCCGGAGCGGTCTGACCGGGAGAACTCATCGTCGGGTTCCCGCCTCTCGTCGACGGCATCGTGGGGTGAAGTGTCCCCGGGGACCGGGGGTGCGGCGCGAGCGGGTGCGCTGCGGGTGGCGGCGATGTCGGCCTGCAGCGCCTGGAGCGCCGCCCGCGCCAGGAACCGGACGCCGATGCCGATCGCGCTCTCGTCGACGTCGAACGTGCCGCGGTGGAGGTCGAGCGACGTGCCCCCGCCGTGGGTGCCGAGGCGGGCCAGCCCGATGGGCAGCACGTCGGCGAACCAGCCGAAGTCCTCGCCACCCATGCTCTGCGGGGAGAGGACCACACGCTCGGCGCCGACGGTGTCCAGCGCGGCCGCGCGCTGCAGCGCGACGGTCCGCGAATCGTTGACCACCGGGGGCACGCCGCGGACGTAGTCGACGTCGACCTCCGCACCGGTCGTGGCCGCCACGCGCTCGACGAGCGAGCGGACCAGCCCCTCCGCGTCCTGCCATGCCCCCCGGTCGAGGACGCGCACGGTTCCCTGGAGCCGGCCCCGCTGCGGGATGGCGTTCGCCGCCACTCCGGCGTTGACCGCGCCCCAGACCAGGGACATGCCCGCCCGGGGGTCGACCTGCCGGGACAGCAGCCCGGGCAGGTCGGTGATCAGCCGTCCGAGCGCGTCCACGAGGTCGACGGTCAGCTGGGGACGGGCGGTGTGGCCTCCCGGACCCGACAGCGTGACGCCGATGCGGTCGCAGGCAGCGGTGATCGCCCCGGTGCGCAGCCCGATCGTTCCCGCGGGGATCGACGGGTCGCAGTGCAGAGCGAACGCCCGGTCCGCGCCGGCAAGGACCCCGGAGGCCACGATCCCGGTCGCGCCCCCCGGCACCGTCTCCTCCCCCGGCTGGAAGATGCAGCGCACCGTGCCCGGCAGATCGCCGACGGCGGCGAGCGCCCGGGCGACCCCGAGCAGCACGGTCGTGTGCACGTCGTGCCCGCAGGCGTGGCAGACGCCGTCCACGGTGGAGGCGTAGGGGACGTCCTTCAGATCGGCCAGCGGCAGGGCGTCGATGTCGGCCCGCAGGACGACGACGGGTCCGCCCGAACCGACGTCGACGACCAGGCCGGTGCCTGTTGCCAGCCGCCTGGGTTCGAGCCCCGCCGCGCGGAGACCCTGCTCCAGGAAGGACGTCGTCCCGTACTCGGCGAACGACAGTTCCGGATGCGCGTGCAGGTGCCGCCGGACCGCCACCAACTCGTCGTGGTGCTCCGTTGCCCAGGCGTCGGTCCGGGGGCCGAGCTTCTCCGCGAGCCGAGTCACGGGATCGGTGTACCCGACGCCGCCGGGCCGTCGGCGGGCAGGCCGTCGCGCAGCTCGTCCAGCAGGCTGTCGACGACCGGGCGCAGGTCGCCGTCGTGGGCGGCGGCGACCGCGCGCTGCCGCTGGTAGGAGGCGCCCACGGCCAGCACCCGTTCGACGTCCGCGAGCTCGGCCGCGCAGCCCAGCCGACGGGCGGTGGGCCCGAGGTCCTCCACCACATCCAGGATCGCCTGGCGGACCGGACGCACGGTGCCCTTCTCGTCGACCACGATGTCGGCGTCCAGCCCGTAGCGGGCCGCCCGCCACTTGTTCTCCCGCAGGACCCAGCCGCTGGGCGTCGGCAGGACGTAGCCGCGGTCGAGCTGGCCGTCGAACTGCTCGACCAGGCACTGCGAGAGTGCGGCGACGGCCCCGATCTCGTCGAGAGTGGGCAGCCCGTCGCAGATCCGCAGCTCCACGGTGCCGAACCCCGGATGGGGGCGGATGTCCCACCAGACCTCGCGGACGCTCTCGATGGCGTTGGTCGAGATCAGCGTCGCCATGTAGGTCTCGAACTCGTCCCAGCCCGACAGCTGGTAGGGCAGCCCCGCCGTCGGCATGCTCTCGAAGATCTTGGAGCGGGCCGAGGCCAGCCCGGTGTCGGCGCCCTTCCAGAACGGTGAGGACGCCGAGAGCGCCAGGAAGTGCGGCACGTACTGGGTGAGCGCGTTGACGATCGGGATCGCCTTCTCGGGCGCACGGACACCGACGTGCACGTGGACGCCGAAGATCTGCAGCCGGCGGGCCAGCCACTGCATCCGCTCGACCAGCTGCAGGTACCGCTCCTTCGGCGAGATCTGCTGCGTCTGCCAGTCGGTGAAGGGATGGGTGCCCGCGCACAGCAGCCCGAGGCCGCGCTCGTCGGCGGCGCCCACCACCTCGGCGAGAGTGCCGGCGAGGTCGGCCTTGGCCTCGGCCACCGTCGTGCAGATTCCCGTGATGATCTCGATCGTCGACTGCAGCAGCTCGTGCTTGGCCTTCGGGTGCTCCTCGGCACCCTCGGGCCGGATCTGCTCGAGGATCTCGACCGCGCCGGCGGACAGCTCGCGGGTCTCCCGGTCGACGAGCTGGAGCTCCCACTCCACCCCCAGGCTGGCGCGCTCCGAGGAACGGAAAGGGATCTCCACCGGCGGAAGTCTAGGGACGATCACGCCCGCTCACCGCCGGGCGGAGCCGGTTGTCGCCTGTCCGGACCACGCGTGCCGAACCGGCGGGAGGGCTGCGCTAGCGTCGGCTGGTGAGCGAGCTCGCGAGCTCGCCGTCTGCAGTGCAGCGGCGCCAACGCCGCGACGAGCGCCAGCGAGGAGAGACGTGAGCGCATCGCCCGCGGGGACAGAGCCCGCGAGCCTCGCCCAGACCGCCGCCCGGGACCTCACCACCGCCCTGGGGGGTGGCGCGGAGGTGGCCATCGTCATGGGGTCGGGCTGGGCGCCGGCGGCGGACGCCTTCGGCCCGGCGGAGGCCGGCGTCCCGATCGGCGAGCTGCCCGGCTTCGCGGCGCCCACCGCCGCCGGGCACGGTGGCGAGGTCCGCGCCGTGCGGGTCGGCGACCGCCGCGTACTCCTCTTCCTGGGGCGCACGCATCTCTACGAGGGCCGCGGCGTCGACCCCGTCGTGCACACCGTCCGGACGGTGGCCGCGGCCGGCGTGCGGACCGTCGTCCTCACCAATGCCTCGGGCGGCCTGTCCCCCGATCACCGGGTCGGCCAGCCGGTGATCATCTCCGATCACCTCAATCTGACCGCCCGGTCACCGCTGGTCGGGGCGACGTTCGTCGATCTCACCGACCTGTACTCGGCACGGTTGCGCGCGCTGGCCCGCGAGATCGACCCGGGGCTGACCGAGGGGGTCTACGCCGCCCTCCCGGGGCCGCACTACGAGACACCGGCCGAGATCCGGATGCTGCGGACCCTCGGCGCGGACCTCGTCGGCATGTCGACCGCGCTCGAAGCCATCGCCGCGAAGACCGCGGGGCTCGAGGTGTTCGGCCTCTCGATGGTCACGAACGCCGCCGCGGGGATGACCGGCGAGTCCCTCGATCACGTGGAGGTGCTGGCCGCCGGTCGGGCGGCCGCCGGGCGCCTCGGGAGGTTCCTGGTCGAGTTCGTGCGGCGGTTGCCGTGAGCGGGCCGGTGACATCGTGACGGTCCTGCTCACCGGCGCGGCCGGGAGGATCGGCACGGTGCTGCGCGGCGGCCTGCCCGAGCGCGGATGGGCGCTCCGCTGCCTGGACGTCGTCCCGGTGACCGACATCCGGCCGGGTGAGGAGCACGTCGTCGCCGACGTCACCGACCTGGCCGCGATGACCGATGCCGCCGAGGGCGCATCGGCCGTGGTGCACATGGCCGGGATCGCCACGGAGTCGACCTGGCGGGCGATCTCCCACGCCAACATCGAGGGGACGTACGTGGCCCTCGAGGCGGCCCGCCGCGCCGGGGTGCAGCGGGTCGTGCTGGCCAGCAGCAACCACGCGACCGGCTTCACGCCGCGGCCCTCCGCGGGGCTGCTCACCGAGGCCGACGCCCCGCCTCGGCCGGATACGTACTACGGCGTCGCGAAGGCGACCTTGGAGGCGCTCGGCTCGCTCTACGCCGACCGGTACGGCCTCGACGTGGTGTGCCTGCGGATCGGCAGCGCCTTCGCCGAACCGACGACGACGCGACAGCTCTCCATCTGGCTCTCCCCCGCCGACACGGTCTCGCTCGTGGACGCCGCGCTGCGGGCTCCCTCCCCCGGCTTCGCGGTCGTCTGGGGCGTCTCGGCCAACACCCGGAACTGGTGGGACCTCACCGCGGCGCGGGCCCTGGGCTACGAGCCCGCCGACGACGCCGAGGTCTACGCCGAGGCGCTGATCGAGGTCCACGGCCGGCCCGACCTCGCCGACCCGGTGCACGGCCGTGTCGGCGGCGAGTACACCCTCCCGGAGTTCGACGCGGAGCGGATCGAGGGGTCGGCCTCCCGTCGGGAGGAGCCGTGAGCGAGCCTGCGAGCTCCCGCAGGGGCGCGGCAGCCCCGCGAACGCGGCCGACGAGCGTCGGCGAGGAGGGCCCGTGAGCGTCCTGGACGTCGCCCGCACCTGGGCCGACGACGACCCCCACGACGGAGACCGCGCCGAGATCGAGGCGCTGATCGAGGCCGAGAACGTCGCGGAGCTCGAGCGCCGGTTCGCCGCACCTCTCGGCTTCGGGACGGCGGGGCTGCGTGGACCGCTGCGCGCGGGGCCGGCGGGGATGAACGCGGCGGTGGTGGCCCGCGCCGCGGCCGGCCTGGGCCGCTGGCTCGAGGAGCAGGGGCACGGCGGGGGCGGGGTGGTCGTCGGCTACGACGCGAGGCGCCGTTCCGACGAGTTCGCCCGCCTGTCCGCTGAGGTCCTCGCGGGCGCCGGGTTCGCCGTGCAGCTGCTGCCCCGGGCGCTGCCCACCCCCGTGCTGTCCTTCGCCGTGCGCCACTTCGGCTGCGTGGCCGGTGTGATGGTCACCGCCAGCCACAACCCGCCCGAGGACAACGGCTACAAGGTCTACCTGGGCGACGGAGCCCAGGTGGTGCCGCCGGCCGACCGGGAGATCGAGGCGGCGATCGCCGCCGTCCCGTCCGTGCGTGAACTGGCCCGGAGCGACGACTGGCTGACCCTCGGCGACGACGCCGAGGACGACTACGTGGCCGCGGTGGTGCGGGCCGTGGAGCCGTCGACCGTGCCGGCGATCGTCCGGCAGGGGCTGACGGTCGCCTATACCGCGATGCACGGTGTCGGTGCGGACACCACCCGGAAGGTGTTCGCCGCGGCGGGGATGGCACCGCCGGTGAGCGTGGCCGAGCAGGACCGCCCGGATCCGGCCTTCCCGACGGTGGCGTTCCCGAATCCGGAGGAGCCCGGAGCGACGGACCTGCTGAAGACGCTGTCCGAGCGGCTGCGCGCCGACGTCGGCATCGCCGAGGACCCGGACGCCGACCGGTGCGCGGTGGTCTGCGACGGGCGGCAGCTCACCGGCGACGAGGTCGGCGCGCTGCTCGCCGACTGGCTCCTGCGCCGCGGCGTCCGGGGGACGTACGCGGCCTCGCTGGTCAGCGGCTCCCTGCTGGCCGCCCTCGCCGGCGCGCACGGCGTGCCGTTCGCCGAGACGCCGACGGGCTTCAAATGGATCATGCGGGCCGGGTCCGCCGAGGCTCCGCTGGTCTTCGGGTACGAGGAGGCGCTCGGCTACGCGGTGGCCCCGTCCGTGGCGCGGGACAAGGACGGGATCTCGGCGGCACTCGCCGTCGCGTTGCTGGCCGCCGAGCTGAAGGCGACCGGCCGCACGCTGCTGGACCGGCTCGACGAGCTGGCGGTCCAGCACGGGCTGTTCGCCACGGGGCAGCTGTCGGTACGGGTGGACGACCTCTCGCTGATCGCGACCGCCATGCAGCGGCTGCGGGCCGACCCGCCGGCGACGCTGCTCGGCCGGGACGTGACGGCGACCGACCTCCTCCACGAGGAGCCGGCCGTCGACGCCGTCCGGCTGCTCGGCGACGGCGTCCGGGTGATCGTGCGGCCCAGCGGCACCGAGCCCAAGCTCAAGGCCTACCTCGAGACGGTCGTCCCCGTGCACGACGACGCGGGCGTCATCGCGGCCCGCGGCCGTGGCCTGGACGAGCTCGACCGGCTGCGCAGCGAGATGTCCGCCGCGCTGGGCTGGTAGCCCGGCCGGCCGGACGGCTGGGCCGGAGGTCGCCGGAGGCGGCGAAGAGCGACGGTGTGTCGCCCCACGGGGCGACCTCCGTCGACCCCGATCAGTACGCGACGGGCTCCCGGCAGCCGGTCTCGAGGGCGCGCTGTGCGGCGGCCAGCACGACGACGGCATCGCGCCCGGTGCGCGCGTCGCAGGGGTGGGCGCCCCTGGTGAGCGCGGCCGCGGACAGCTCGTCGACGGCGACCCGGTGCGCCTCGACGGGCGACTCGTAGTCGGGCAGCAGCACCAGCCGGCCGGCGTCGCCGTGGACCCAGGCCTCGACACCCGCGGCGAGGGGCGCGGCGGTGAGCGAGAGTGTGGCCGTGCTCGCCCGGCCGCCGGGGTGGGTGAGGACGAGGTGCACTGTGTCACCCAGCCCGGCGCCGGCCTGCACGCTCTCGACCGGGCCGAGGGCGGGCACGAGCAGCGAGAGCGCGTGCGGACCGAGATCCCAGAGCGCCCCGTGCTCGACCCGCCAGGCCGAGCCCCTGAACGGGCTGTCCGGCTGGAAAATGGAGCCGAGCCACGTCACCCCGCCCCCGGCCAGGGTGGTCCTGGCCGCCTGCTGCAGCCAGACCGACGTGCCGGTGCGGTACCGCGCGGTGACGAAGACGACGCTGGCCACGCCCGCGGAGTCCGCGGCGGCCACCACACGGTCGGCGTCGTGGACGGAGAGCGCGATCGGCTTCTCCAGGAGGAGGTGCTTGCCGGCCTCGGCCGCCTGGACCGCCAGCGGCGCCTGCACGGCCGGCGGGAGCGCGATCGAGACGGCGTCGACCTGGGCCAGCAGCTCGTCGAGGTCGGCATAGCCGGCAACCTCGAACTCGGCGCCGACCGCCTTCGCCTTCGCGAGGTCACGCCCCCATACGCCGGCGAGCTGCGCGCCGGGGTGGGTCGCCAGGGCCGCCGCGTGCACGGTCCGGGCCCAGAACCCGGTACCCAGGACGCCGAAGCGCAGGGGCTTCGCGGCCATGTCAGACAGCCCCGAACTGGCGGTCGCCGGCGTCGCCCAGCCCCGGGACGATGTATGCCCTGTCGTTGAGGCCCTCGTCGATGCTCGCGGTGAACACGCGAAGCGGCAGGCCGCTCTCCTCCAGCCGGCGCAGACCCTCGGGCGCCGCGAGAGCGCACAGCACGGTGATGTTCGTGGCCCCCCGGGAGGTCAGCAGACCGCAGCAGTGCACCAGCGAGCCCCCCGTGGCGAGCATCGGGTCGAGGACGAATGCCTCCCGCCCCACCAGCGACTCCGGCAACGACGCCATGTATGCCTCGGGCTCGAAGGTCACCTCGTTGCGGGCGAGGCCGACGAAGCCCATCTGCGACTCGGGCAGCATCCCGTGCGCGGTGTCCGCCATGCCCAGGCCCGCCCGGAGGACCGGCACGATGAGCGGCGGCGAGGCGAGGCGGTACCCGGTCGTCGTCGTCACCGGGGTGGTGATCTGTTCCTCGACCACCGTCAGGTCGCGGGTTGCCTCGTAGACCAGCATCTGGGTGAGGTCGCGCAGCGCGGCCCGGAAGGCGGCGTTGCCGGTTCGCTCGTCCCGCATGATCGAGAGGCGGGCCTTGGCGATCGGGTGGTGGACGACGGTCAGCTGCACGGCCGACACCGTATCGGCCCCCCTGAACAGCCGCCGATCCCGCTGAGCCCCGCCCGACCCGCACTCGATCATCGAGTCGTTGCCGCAGACCTCGCACGGACACGCCGCTGGGAACGGCAACGGTCCGATGATCACCGACGACCCGCTCCCACGGGTGGGGTGCGGCCCCGCCCGCGATCCCGGAGAGGAAGATGGCCTGCATGACGCACGTGCTGGATCCCGACGCGCTCGCACGCCCCGACAGGGCACTCTCCGCACCCCTGCCTCCGTACGGCGACGTCACCCGTTCCGAGTCGGCCTTCCGCACCTTCCTCCACGGCTTGCCGGGGGTGGACCAGGTGGGCGCGGAAGCACGGACGGCGGTCCTGAGCACGCGCTCGATCAAGACCACGGCCAAGGCGTGGGCCATCGACACCGCCATCTCCATGGTCGACCTCACGACGCTGGAGGGCGCTGACACCCCCGGGAAGGTCCGCAGCCTGGCTGCCAAGGCCCGCCGTCCCGACTCCTCCGACCCCACCTGCCCGCCGGTGGCCGCCGTCTGCGTGTACGGCGACCTCGCCGGCGTCGCCAAGGAGGCCCTCGCGGGCACCGGCATCAGCGTCGCCGCCGTCGCCACCGCCTTCCCGAGCGGGCGGGCCAGCCGCGCCGTGAAGCTCGCCGACGTGCGGGACGCCGTCGCCAACGGCGCGGACGAGATCGACATGGTCATCGACCGCGGCGCCTTCCTGACCGGCCGCTACCTGGACGTCTACGACGAGATCCTCGCGGTCAAGGACGCCTGCGGGGACGCGCACCTCAAGGTCATCCTGGAGACGGGCGAGCTCGTCACCCTCGACAACGTCCGCCGCGCCTCCTGGCTGGCGATGCTGGCCGGCGCCGACTTCATCAAGACCTCCACGGGCAAGATCTCCCCCGCGGCGACCCTCCCGGTCTGCCTCGTGATGCTCGAGGCCGTCCGCGACTTCCGCGCCGCGACCGGCCGGCAGGTCGGCGTGAAGCCCGCCGGCGGAATCCGGACGACGAAGGATGCCGTCCGCCACCTCGTCCTGATCAACGAGACCGCGGGCGCGGACTGGCTGACCCCCGACTGGTTCCGGTTCGGCGCGTCCAGCCTGCTCAACGACCTCCTGCTGCAGCGGCAGAAGCTCCGGACTGGCCACTACTCCGGCCCCGACTACGTGACCATCGACTGAGGGACCTGATGACCACCGCTCCCCCCCGGCCGGCCCCGGCCCACCCCTTCGAGTACGCCCCCGCGCCCGAGTCGCGCTCCATCGTCGACATCGCGCCGTCCTACCGCCTGTTCATCGACGGCGAGTTCGTCGACGGCTCCGGCACCCCGTTCAAGACGGTCAACCCGGCCACCGAGGAGGTCCTCTCCGAGGTCGCCACGGGCACCGACGCCGACGTCGACCGCGCCGTCGCCGCGGCGCGCAAGGCGTTCGCCAAGGTCTGGGGGCCCATGCGCCCCGCCGACCGGGGCAAGTACCTGTTCCGGATGGCCAGGCTGCTGCAGGAGCGGGCCCGCGAGTTCGCCGTCCTGGAGTCGCTCGACAACGGCAAGCCGATCAGGGAGTCCCGCGACGTCGACGTCCCCCTGGCCGCGGCCCACTTCTTCTACCACGCGGGTTGGGCGGACAAGCTCGACTGGGCGGGCCTCGGCCCGGGCCCGAGGCCGCTGGGCGTGGCCGGTCAGGTCATCCCGTGGAACTTTCCGCTGCTCATGCTGGCGTGGAAGATCGCCCCCGCGCTGGCGACCGGCAACACCGTGGTCCTCAAGCCGGCCGAGACGACGCCGCTGACCGCACTGCTGTTCGCCGAGGTCTGCCAGCAGGCCGATCTGCCGCCGGGCGTCGTGAACATCGTGACGGGCGACGGCGAGACCGGCCGCGCGCTGGTCGAGCACCCCGACGTCGACAAAGTGGCGTTCACCGGATCGACCGAGGTCGGCCGCTCCATCGCCCGCGCCGTCGCCGGCACCCGCAAGTCCCTGACCCTCGAGCTCGGCGGCAAGGCGGCCAACATCGTCTTCGACGACGCCCCGATCGACCAGGCCGTCGAGGGGATCGTGCAGGGGATCTTCTTCAACCAGGGCCACGTCTGCTGCGCGGGCTCCCGGCTGCTGGTGCAGGAGAACGTGCACGACGAGGTCATCGCGAGCCTGCAGCGCCGGATCGGCACGCTGCGCGTCGGCGACCCGCTGGACAAGAACACCGACATCGGCGCGATCAACTCCGCGGAACAGCTGGCCCGCATCCGGGAGCTGTCCGACTACGGCGAGGCCGAGGGCGCGCAGCGGTGGCAACCGGCGTGCGAGCTCCCCGACCGCGGTTACTGGTTCCCCCCGACGGTCTTCACCGACGTCTCCCCGGCCCACCGGATCGCCCGCGAAGAGGTGTTCGGCCCCGTGCTGTCGGTGCTGACCTTCCGGACGCCGGACGAGGCGGTCGCCAAGGCGAACAACACCACCTACGGCCTCTCGGCGGGGATCTGGACGGAGAAGGGCTCCCGGATCCTCGCCATCGCGGACAAGCTGCGCGCCGGGGTCGTCTGGGCCAACACGTTCAACAAGTTCGACCCGACGTCGCCCTTCGGCGGCTACAAGCAGTCCGGCTACGGCCGCGAGGGCGGCCGGCACGGGCTGGCCGCGTACCTGAAGGGAGCCGACAGGCCGTGAGCATCGCAGCGAGCGCCAGCG
>JAODNJ010000322.1 GCA_025465155.1 Frankiales bacterium | reverse complement strand
CACCGCCGCCCGCGGCCAACGTGCCGCCGCCGGCTCCGCCGCCTGCCGTCCCGGCGTAGCCACCCGAGGTGCCGGCGTAGCCCCGCTCGCCGGCCGCGCTGCTGTGGCCGCTGTAGCCGTTGCCGTTGCCGGCGTTGGTGCTTCCAACTACGGACACCGTCCCGGTGCTGGAGTGCACGAAGCGGACCGCGTTCCCGCCGTCGCCGCCGTCCAGGCCGAGGACGCCACCGGCGCCGCCGCCGCCGCCGCCGCCGCCGGCCGCGAGGAGGACGTTGCCACCGAGTCGGATCAGGCTGGCAGCGCCGCCGCCGCCACCGGAGCCGGCGATTGCAGAGTCCTGCAGACCGCCCGGGCCTCCGTCCACTCGGGTGGTGCCGTCGCCGGACGGCCCGGGGGAGCCGCTGCGGATCGTCATCCCGCTTGCCAGCGAGCCGTCCCCCCCGTGCTTGCCGACGACGACGGTCAACACTTCACCCGGCGTCACGGACACGGTGGCCGAGACCTGGCCGCCAACCCCTGCCATCCCGCCGCTGATGGCCACGCTGCTGCCCCCGTTGCCGCCGGCGGCACCGAAGACCTCGACGGTCAACGATGTGACCCCGGTGGGCACAGTGAAGCTCTGGTCGGCCCCCGTCGCGTCGAACGTCGTCGCCACCGGCGGCGCGGTCGCCGCGGTCGCGTTGCACGGGACGACGGCGAGGAACCCGCCGCCGAGCAGCGCGGCCACCACTGTCGCCCGCCGCCGCGGAGACCGGGAGCGGACGATCGCGGAAGAGTCCGGGCGCAGCACGGTCGTGTGCACGGCGGTGCCGGACCCGGCCGCCCCGCCCGAACCAACGCCGGCCGCCGCATCGCTGCCGCGCGTTCCTGCACCGCCCAGCCCGTCCAGCGTGACCGACAGCGCGCCGGCAGGAACCGTCACCACGTGGGTGCCGGCCGAGGACGATGTCTGCGACGTGGGGGACGGATCGGCAGCGGCCGGTCCGGCCGCGGTGAGCACGTCGGTCGGCAGGCCGAGTCGTTGGGTGCGCGACCGCGGTCGCGCCAGACCGGTGGACCAGGTGCGGAGCAGGGGAAACACGAAGGCAGGGTATGGGGCCGGTCGGTCCGTGATGACACTCGCGCACCCCTGGAAATTGGTCCGCGAGCCCCTGGACTTTGTCCGGGTCCAGGCGGCCAGGCGCGCCCGTGACGCCGTACGATGCGCCGCGATGAACCACAGCGCCGGCGGCCGGCTGCTCGAGCGGGCCACTGAGCTGGCCGCGCTGCGCGGCGCGGTGAGCGCCGCCGCGGGCGGTGCTGACGCGGTGGTGGTGGTTCAGGGCCCGGCCGGTATCGGGAAATCCGCGCTGCTGGCGGCCGCGCGAGCCGAAGCCGCAGCGCTCGGCGTCCGGGCGTTGGTGGCGGCCGGCTCGGAGCTGGACCGCGACTCCCCCTTCGCCCTCGTCTCCCGGCTGCTCGGCCCCGTCCTGGCCTCCCCCGCAGGGGAGGACGGCCTGCTTACCGGTCAGGCGGCGCTGGCGGCGCCGCTGTTCGATGGGTCTCTGCCACTGCCGGGCGAGTCCGACACCCTCGTCCGGGGTCTGTACTGGCTGGTGGCCGCGCTGGCTGCGAGGACGCACGGGCTGACCCTGTCCGTGGATGACGCGCAGTGGGCCGACCGGGCCTCCCTCCGCTTCCTACTCTCCCTCGTCACTGGCCTGGACGGGTTGCCCGTCGCGCTGGTTGTGGCGGTGCGCTCCGGGGAGCCGGGGAGCCCGCGGGATCTGCTGGACCGCTTGTCTGCCCACGCTTCCACGCGCGTGATCTGCCCGCGGCCGCTGTCGCAGGCGGCGGCCGCCCGGGTGCTCACTGACCTGTTCGGCACCGTTGATGACGCCTTTGCCCGGGCCTGCGCCGAGGCCAGCGGCGGCAACCCATTCCTGCTGCGCGAGCTGGCGCTCACACTGCGGGATACCGGCGTGCCGGCAACCGCCGCATCGGTGCCCGAGGTGACGCGAACGGTCCCGGGCTCCGTCTCCCGAGCGATCCCGCTGCGGCTGTCGCGCCTGCCCGGTCGGGCGCGCCGGCTGGCCACCGCGGTGGCCGTCCTGGGCGACGATGCGCCGCTGCGCACGGCGGCCGAGCTCGCCGAGCTCTCGGTCGAGGAGGCCGCGGTAGCGGCGGACGAGCTGGCCGGGGCGACGATCCTCGCGCCCGGCCCATCGCTGCGCTTCCTGCACCCCCTCCTGGCCACCGCCGTCCACGACGACCTGCCGGCATTCGCCCGAGCGCGCGCTCACCACCGGGTGGCGAAGCTGCTGATGACCGCGGGCGCAGCCGCCGAGGCCGCGGCGCCCCACCTGCTGCGGGCCGACCCTGCCGGTGAGGACCAGACGGTCCGGGTGCTCCAGGCGGCGGCGTCCTCCGCGATGGCGCGGGGAGAGCCGCGCAGCGCCGTGCGCATCCTGCGCCGCGCACTGGCCGAGCCGCCGGCCGGCGAGGCCCTCGTCGACGTGCTGCTCGAGGCGGCCGCCGCGGAGGGACAGGCCCACGACCGCGCGGCCGGCGCGACCGTGAGCCGCGCCCTGGACCTCGTTTCCACCGCGGACCAGAGGATCCGCGCACTCGGCACCCAGGCGGGCATCTGCTACGCGGGCGGCGACATCCTGGGGCTGCTCACCTCATGCGAGCAAGCACTCCAGCTGGTCAACGACACCGACCCGCGAGCCGAGCAGCTGCTCGCCCAGTACTTGGCGGCCGGCAGCTTCCACGCCCCCAGCCGGCCGCGGATCGAGCGTCGCTGGACTCAGCTCGCCGAACAGGTCCGAGCCGGCCGACCGCCTCGGCATCCGGCCTTGCTCGCCCACCTCGCCCTGCGTTCGGCCTTTGACGCCCAACCGGCGACGGTGGTCCGCGAGCTGGCCGAGCAGGCAGTCGCCGCCGACCCACTCATCGACCCGGCGGCCCACGGCCTGCCGCTCAGCCTCACAGTCCAGGCCCTGGTGAGCGTGGACGAGCTGGTGGCAGCTGACCGGCTGTCCGCCGGCGGCATGGCGGCCGCCCGGAAACGGGGCGACGAGGTGGCCTACGCGTTGGCGGGATTCCACCGGGCGCTGCCCCGCTACCACCGCGGCGACCTGGCCGGCGCGCTCGCCGATCTGGAGCCCGCGGTGCGACGACGCGACGAAGGCTGGGCAGGCGGCAGCGGTTTCCTTGCCCATCTGCTGGTCCAGCTCCACCTCATCCGCGGCGACCTCGCCGCCGCCGGCGTCGCCGCCGGGAAGGGTCGCCTCGCGGCACAGGACGACCTCGACCGCACGATGGCCGACTACGCCTTCGCCGACCTCGCCCTGGCCGACCGCAAATTCGCTGTCGCCGAGGAGGCCGCTGTCCGGGCCGGCCGCCAGCTCAGAGAGGGCTTCGGGATCGACCACCCCGGCTTCGCGCCGTGGCGGTGCCTCGCCGCCCTCGCCGCACATGCCCAGGGCGAGCACGACCGGGCACGGCGGTTCGCCGAGGAAGCGCTCGATCGGGCGCGCTGGTCAGGAGTGGCGCGTCCACTGGCGCACGCGTTGCGGACGGCCGCCACCGTCGACGACGGCCCGCGTGCACTCGAGCTGCTGCACGAAGCCGCCGAGGAGATCGCCGCCAGCCCGGCCGACCTCGAACGGGCGGCGATCCTCACCGAGCTCGGCGCCGCCGCCCGCCGGGAAGGACACCGAAAGGATGCCCAGCGAACGCTGCTCGAGGCATACCGGATGGCCGAGTGCATGCGCGCGCACGCACTGGTCCGCCGCGCCCGCCGCGAGCTGTTCGCCCTCGGGCTGCGGCCACGGCGGCCCGCCGCCACCGGAGTGGACGCGCTGACTCCCAACGAGCTACGGGTCGCCGAGCTGGTCGCATCAGGAATGAACAACCGCGAAGTGGCCCAGGCACTGTTCGTCACACCCAAAACCGTCGAAGGACACCTCACCGGCGCATTCCGCAAGCTCGGCGCTACCACCCGAGAGGAACTGGCCGCACACCTCCTCCCAGAGACGGCCACCGCGGTGGTCGAGTCTTGAGGTGACGGGCCGAGGGGCCGGGCCTTAATTGCGCGGCCAGACGACCACCGGCCGCGGCCATGCGCC
>JAODNJ010000282.1 GCA_025465155.1 Frankiales bacterium | reverse complement strand
GTGGCCGAGGTGATCTGACGCAGCGCGTCGAGGTCGGCGTCGGTGCCCACCCCGACGGCGATGACCTTGACCGGCCTGGCCGGGTCCGCCTCACGGCGCAGGGTGTCGACCAGAGCGCCCAGGTCGGTGCCGGTGTCGTCGTCGTCGTTCGCGCCGTCCGTGACGAGCAGGACGCTGTTGACCGCCGCCGGGTCGTAGGAGGTCCGCGCGGCCCGCACCGCCGCCAGGGTCGTGTCGTAGAGGCCGGTGCCGCCGGGGGAGAGCCGCTGGGGAAGTGCGTCGAGGGCCGCAGCCAGCAGGTCGCGCTGGGAGTGGCCGTCGACCTGGGTATCCAGCCGGCGGGTGGGCACCAGCTCCGACCAGTCCTCGCCGGCGTTGAGGTGATAGGCGAAGTCCCAGAGCCCGATCGCGGAGGGGCCCGGGACCAGGGTGAGCGCGCTCTTGGCCGCGTCCCGCTCCAGGGTGGCCCGGGTGCCGCTGCCCACCGGCGCCGCCATGGAGGTCGAGACGTCGAAGGCGGCGAGGATCCGGGACGGCGTCGCGAGGCTGGACACCCGCGCCAGCAGCTGCTGGACCTGAGCCGGATCGAGGGGCAGTGTGCCCGGGGCCACCGCCCTGATCCCGGAGTTGCCGCCGGCGTCGGCCGGACCGGCTCCCGAGGCGGTTCGGAAACCGGCGCCGGTCACGGCGGAGCGGGCCGCGGCGGACCGCAGCCGGGAGAGGACGGCGTCGATCGCCGCCGTCCGTCCGCCGGTCGCCCGGCCGACCCGCAGGACCGGGTAGTCCAGCGCGGGCGATCCCTCGCTCGGGTAGACGGCGACCAGCGACGACTGCGCGACACCGCGGTTGGCCGCGTAGACCTGCTGTTCGCTCACCGGGACCAGCGGCGCGTCCGCAGCGTTACTGCGGCCGGAGGCGAGGGCGTCCGCGGTCGAGACGGCCGGGCCGCGCGAGGCGGCGAGCACGGCGGCCACGACCGCATTGTCGGCATTCTGGTCACCGCCCAGGGAGCTGCGCACCGCGGCGAGCGCGGCCAGGCCGGCCGAGCTGCCGGCAAGGTCGGGGACCGCCAGCGGGCGGTTGCTCGAGACGGCCTGGCCCCAGGTCGGTGCGGTCTGCGACCAGCCGAGCTGATCGACGGCCGCGCGACCGGTGGCCAGGACGACCGGTGAGGTCGCCATCGAGCCGGCGTTCTTCAGCCCGGCGCTGCCGGCCCGCGCGGCCCACAGCGAGGAGTCGGGCACCCACACCTCGGGGAGCGCGGACGGATTCAGGGCGCCGAGGTCGCCGACGGTCTGCAGCGGCCGCTGCGCGCTCACGCGGGCCCGGGCGCACGTCCCGTCGCCGAGCTTCGTCGGCGCGGCCAGCAGCTTCGTGGCGATCGCCCCGAGCTCGGGCGAGACCGTCACCCGGACAGTGCTCGTCGAGGCGCACTGCCCGCCGCTGCTGGTTCCGGGGCCGGCAACGGCCCACACGACCGCGCCCACCACCAGGACCAGGGCGACCGAGGCGGCCAGGTACAGGCGAGCGGTGGGGCGGGGGAGACGGCGGCGGGTCTCACTGGGGTCCTCGTGGCGGCCCATGCTCGCTTTCACTTGCTCTCGGGAACCGGAAACGCGGCACCCCCCGAGACCGCCCGGCAAGACTAGAGGCGCCCCCCGCCCGGAGTCGCCCCCCTCCCGATCTGCGGGTCAGCCCACCCGTGCCTGCGCCGCCTCCCGCTGCGCGGCGAACCAGGCGACGGTCCGGCGCAGACCCTCCTCCGAGGCCACCTCCGGCCGCCAGCCCAGCAGCTGCTCGGCCCGGGTGGTGTCGGGGCGGCGGACCTTGGGGTCGTCGACCGGCAGGTCGACGAAGTCGATCGCCGAGTCCGACCCGGTCAGCTCGACGATCCACTGCGCCAGCCGCAGCATCGAGAGCTCGTCGGGATTGCCGATGTTGACCGGGCCGGCCGCCGTCGAGAAGGCGAGGGCGAGGATGCCGCGCACGGTGTCGTCGACGAAGCAGATCGACCGGGTCTGCGAGCCGTCGCCGGCCACGGTCAGCGGACGCCCGTCGAGCGCCTGGCCGATGAAGGCCGGGATCGCGCGCCCGTCGTCCGGCCGCATCCGCGGGCCGTAGGTGTTGAAGATCCGCACGATCCCGGTGTCGGTGCCCTTCGACGTCCGGTAGGCGGTGGTCATCGCCTCGCTGAACCTCTTGGCCTCGTCGTAGACGCCCCGAGGGCCCACCGGGTTGACGTTGCCCCAGTACTCCTCGGTCTGCGGGTGCTGCAGCGGGTCGCCGTACACCTCCGAGGTGGACGCGAGCACGTAGCGGGCACCCTTCTCGTGCGCCAGCCCGAGCGTGTGCAGGGTGCCCAGGCTGCCCACCTTGAGGGTCTCGATCGGCATCTTCAGGTAGTCCAGCGGGCTGGCCGGCGAGGCGAAGTGCAGCACGAGGTCGACCGGGCCCGGCACGTGGACGAAGTCGGTGACGTCGCAGCGGACCAGCCGGAAACCGGGGTGCTCCATCAGGTGGACGACGTTGTGCGGCGCGCCGGTCAG
>JAODNJ010000591.1 GCA_025465155.1 Frankiales bacterium | reverse complement strand
GCTCTTCCGATCTCTTCAGATCTGGCTGTGGAGTGATCACCAGTTTGCCATCGATGCGCTCGCGCCGGACAACCGTAGCGCCTGCCGGGGCCACGGCGTAGATCGGAAGGCGCAACCGAATCACCTCCCGCGCGAACTCGCCTTCAGTCCAATGCCGCTTTGTCAATCCGCTCAGGTAGAAGACCGTGTCGCCAATGCTGGAAATTTCGTTGATCGTCATGCTGCCGGCCCTGTTTTCGATGAGACGGCGACCCTATCAGCGGCTGGAAAAACCGTCAACGTCAAATATGACAATCTCGGGTAGCAAAATAGCGGAAATAGCAGTAGCGGGACGGGTGAGTACAACGTGCGAGTGCCTTGTCCGTCCCGGCATGGGCGCGACGGGGGGTGGCGCTGTAGCAGAGTAGCGAAAGTAGCAGTAGCACGATTTGAATTTTGGACAGGCAAAGCGACCGTGTCGCGAGCGTTGGCATTCAGATTGAAGCTGCACCGCACGGGCCTGCTCGCCCACTCACCCACGGCTAGGCCCAGCCGTGAAGGAGTTTTGCTCGCTCTTGGGGAGTGCCGTACCTTGGACGGTGCCGTACGGGTGGCTCGACGAGCGCCGCACATGCAGGCGTAGCGGAACAGCAAAAATTGCAGTAGCAGTAGCCGTTGCGACAATTAGCTGTCCGTACCGCAAGCGCCAGTACGGCCCCCTTATGCGGCGCCGAGGTCCTTAGCTAGAAGTTCGGATTGACGCGTTTCGTACTTTGCATAGGTGGTGCCGTCCTCCAGCCGCCAATACTCGCGCCCGTTGATTGAGTAACCTGCCATCACACCACCGGCTTGTGAAGGGCTTTTAAAAAGGTGGTCGCGCGTCAGTCTCAAATTGGCGCCAGACTGAACAAGGGCACCGGACTCTATTAAAGCCTGACGTAGCGCCATCATGCTGCCGGTAATGCTTTTGAACGTGGTGGCGATGGCTTCCGATCCCTCGAAGACAACCATGCCCTCATCGGTCCGCACCGCGCGTGCATGGATGCTTGCCACTCGAAGGTGAAATACTGGCGAGGTCTCAAGGATTGACTCGGAACCTGCTCCTTCCAACTGGGAGACGATTCGCGCCAAAGGGTCAATTTGCGGCGACGGGATATCGGCGCGGCGTGGCGGTGAGACAAGGGCCTCAAGCACCTTGTGACCAAGAGCCGGCAGTAGCATTTTTACCGAGACCAAGAACCCCTCCATAGAGTCACGGTCGGAGCGCGGCAGCGATGGCAACTGCGGGACCGCCCCGTTGGTGATTCGATATCTGCCCGCCTGCTTAGCAAGCGAGAGAAGGCGAGCCTCCAAGTACCTGACATGTGCCTTGGTCAGATTTAGGTCCTTGCTCGTGAACGCGACAACCTCGGTCCAAAAGTCCTTGCCCGACATGTGCGAAGAAACGCGATCAATAACGACTTCAGCTTCGCCGACATAAACGAGGCCGTCGCCGCTCTCATCGTCCACGCCGAACAAGAGGTACACGCCGGGCCGCTGCAGTTCGGGCCATTCGCGCAACTCTTGAAACCGCGAGCGTGGACAGGCTAGAGCCTGGCCACTCCAGTTGTCAATTTCAGCGTGACGAATACCCGAAACGCTTTCGTTCGCCAAGTATATCTTTATGGTCTTGCCCATTCGCGTCTCCCAGTGGCGCTGAGGGTGCGCACCGCCGGCAGCATAGCAGCTTCGAGGACACCGGGAGGAATGTGCTGACCGGCCCGCCTTCGGACGCTGTTCCGTCGAGTGCAGTCTAGACCCAGGGATGGCCGAACCGCCAGGACTTGCGCGTTTTGTCTTTCTCGATGTTGTGCGCCGGGGGCGCTCGATGTACGTCAGAACAGTAGCGCAGTAGCAGGAATAGCAGTAGCAGGCGGCAGCGCCACGCTCTGGGCGGTCGGAGTATGCAGAGCTGGTCGCCTGATTGATCCTCAAGATGTGGGCGCCGGCAGTGGCTGAACCCAGGCTTTAGCAAGAAGGCAGGGGGAGGGGGTAGAAGGGTAGAAGGTTGGAGAATTTATATATATTATTTGTACTTATTACTACTATTTCTCCTATGAAGGGCGCGTTTGAGGTTGTGGTTTTTGCCTTCTCTTGGGGCAGGTAGAAGGCGGTCAAATTCTACTGATTTTGGACCGAGGTTGAGAAAGGAATTTATGGCCTGGGCGATCGATGCCCGTCGCATGATGTTCGCGCGCGCGCGCTAGTAAAAATCGGCGCCTCGTATGAACTCAGGTCTAGTCAATCCTCTTGGGGCGCGAGACGCGACGCAATGCCCTCGACAATAGCTAATATGTTTGCGCGAGTGACGTCGTCGAGTTGCTCGAACTGAAGTTTGCCATCTTCAACCTGCAGGAAAAATTGAAACGCCAAAACTGGTTTGGACCGATTGTTGAGCTTGAGGTACTCGCCGTTGGTGTTTGGAATATCGATCGTTTCATCCCGCAACACGCACTTCTTGAAATCTGCGGCTGTAAAAGCATCCTCTATGCTCGGACAATTCGGGAATTTGAGCATGTTCTTGTTGGTGAGTGCATCGTCATCTCCATACAGCTCTTTTTTTATAGATTTGTATGCCTCCCGGCCTGCTTTGTCGTCGTCAACGGCGATGATAAATCCTAGGTCCCACCCTCGGAACATGTTCGCCAACGCTTCGATCTTGTTGACCCCGGTCGCCGCGATCAAATGGACTTCCTTCGTTTGGCCTGTTAGTTTCCAAAACGCGGAAATATAGTAAAAGCCGCTCATTTCTTCAAGCAGGACGTTGTTTTCTTTCTTGATTACTCGATTATGAGAGAAGTCCACACCCATAGCTGATAGCACAGGCGAAAGGGTGTCGCTTGACGCGGTTCCTAAATGGTGGGCATCGATTATTGTGGTGGGGCTGTCGTCCTGATCGCTGTTGCGTTGAACCGCGTGCACCCGGAAAAGTTTTGCGTATTCAAGTAGCTGGGGGCTGTGAGTCGAGTACACGACCATTGAAGTTTCTTTTGGTAACTTGTTTATTAGTTTAAGCACATCGCCCTGCGCCTTGGAATGCAGATTCGCGCCTGGCTCGTCTAGGAAAAATACCCGCTTGAATTTTTCTTTTTCTGATGCTTTGAGTTGGAGGTAGAACGAAATAAACCAGCGAGTGCCGCGACTGCGCTGCGCTGGATATAACTGCGTATTTCCGTCACAGATCCAAAAGACGAGATGGGGCGAGCCACTTTTTTCTGGTTCAGTAGAGGGGTAGTTCGCGATTTCGCACTTCAGAGTTAAGCGGCCGGACTTCCCGATCGTCTGGCTCCAGAATAGTTTAAAATCTTCGCTAACTTTGGAGTTCGCACGATTCATCGTGTTTTGGCGAGTCCGTAAGTCGCTCTTGATAAGGCTCGGCAGATCAACTTCAGCGATGCGCAGGAAGTTTGCAGCCGCCTTCGCGCCAAGGCCAGTTGGCTTGCCTTTATCGTTGATATCCACATGATTTGGGAGTGCGCCATCCTCCTCGTTGAACCTAATGCCGAGCGGTAATGAGCGCCAAACCGAGTAGGCGAAGTCGTCTTTGGTAAATTGCTCTTTTGGCTTTGTGTCGGGTGCTGGGGCTATGGCTACGTTAGCGTCTCCCCCGGATAAGGTGGGACGGTCCAAGCTACCCACTATAGCCAATTTTTCAGCGGTCAATTTCTCCGTCAGTTCGATCGCATCCATCGTAACGTTACGTTCGATGATGTTCTTTGAGTCCTTTGTTTTTTGTTCCCACGACACTTTGACTGTCAGCTGGTTAGTGCGGGAAGTCAGGTATTCCTCTAAAACCAGCATGATAGTTTCTTCACAATTATCCTCGTCGCTCAAGCTATCGACCAGCTCGGAGAAGCTGGTCTCAACTTTTAACTCGACCGTTGGCAGAGCTGCGCCGATGCGGAGATCGTCTTCCGTGGGCGTCAATGATGGAGATAGGGCGAAGAACAATGCGTCAAGTACAGATGACTTGCCGCTTTCGTTTTGTCCGACGAAGACTGTGATTCCGTCAGGGGAAAAAGGTACCTTCCCGGAATCTGCGATTGAACGGAAATTTTTAATACGAAATGATATCAATTTCATAATTAATGTCGTGAGGCAAATGAGTTTTGGCGGCAAGCTACGATGGATTAAATCATTCAATTTCAAAAAATGCAACAATCTACTGATGGTAAAAAACGACCGTTTTTCAACACTCACCACCACCGCAATATTTGCATGTTGGAAAAAGAGCCTTTACATATATCAACATGTTGATATATATTGATACCGTTTTCCAACAACAAAAAGGAATGGACCATGGCGGTTTTTGGGTACGGGCGGGTTTCCACGGCTGGGCAGACCGCCGACAACCAACGGCTTGAAATTGAGCGAGCTGGCTATGCGGTCGAATACTGGTATGCCGACACTGTCAGTGGCAAGGCCCACGCAGCACAGCGCAAGCAGTTTGGCGAGATGTCAGGAAAGTTAAGAAAGAAGGACACGGTGGTGGTATCCAAGCTGGACCGTCTTGGCCGCGACGCGCCTGATGTCCTAGCCACCATCAAGACGCTCGCGGCACTCGATGTTGAGGTCGTTGTCCTCCAGCTCGGGAAGCTCGATCTCACGTCTTCAGCGGGCAAGCTGATGTTGGCCATGCTGGCGGCCGTGGCGGAGATGGAGAGGGATCTGATCGTTGAGCGAACTCAGGCGGGACTGGCCAGAGCGAAGGCTGACGGGAAGACGCTTGGCAGGCGCCCTAAAACGACGCTAGAGCAGCGCAAGGCTATGACGCAAGGCTACGCGAGCAAGCAGAGCGTAAGCGCCTTGGCTAAGCTCTACGGCGTGTCACGCGCGACCGTGCTTTCCATTGTGAAACCGAGTCGGGAAGTTGATATAGGTTCCGCCCCGCCTCAATAGGCTCCATTCTGAGGCGCATGGCGATAACACGCGATGACGTCGGAAAAGCGGCCGAAAGCAGACGCTAACGTAAATCTAGTGCAGAAAACGCTCGTAATTTGGCGGCGGGGCTGGCCTGAGGGGCCACAGGCCATGGTTATAATTTGTAATGGCGGCAAGCTGGGGAGTTCATGTGGGGCAAAATTCGACTAAGCGCGTAGGAACCTACGCAGCAGAACATGCGGCCAACTTCATCGAGCAAGTAAAGCATCGGCGAGCTGAAGCATTGGATGTTAGATTAGATCTTGCTAACCTAACCGAGCAACTTACCGTCCCAAGGGCCGGCACGTTTGCAAAGGAAGGAGTGGGCCGCCGGCTTCGCGTAATAGAGCGTTGTGTGTTGAACGTCTTCGACATATTCCCACCGGATCGAGCCACGTTCTTGAGCTTTGATGAATGCGACGACGTCGCGATCCAACTCCATGCGTTCGCGATCAACGTCTACGCGCTCTTTGATAATTTGGCTTGGGTGCTTGTGCTCGAAGCCGGACTGGACATAACGCCCGTGAACGTCGGCTTATTCAAGAAGTCGTGCCGGCCTGCTATACCAAAGCGACTCCATGACTACCTCACTACGCCCGACGTATTAAAGTGGCATAACGATTTTGGAAAACCCTATCGGGACTCGACAGCCCACCGCATTCCGCTGTACTTGCCGTCCCGGGAGTACACCCCGGAGGAAGGTGTACGATGGCAGGAGCTACACAGCGAGGCGATGCAGGAGCTACTAACGATAAGGCGGGGCGACGACGTTGAAGCTCGGCTGGCCCGGCATGCCGCGCTTGTACGCGAGAAAGAGACGCTTGGCTCCAACAGCAAATTGATGGCGCTTTCCCTGGGAGACGAGGACGCGCATGGCCCGGTGTACATGCATCCTCAACTTCTCTGCGACTGGGCGCTCGCCCATGAGCTGGTCCGCGTGGGGGTACACAGCATGCGAGAAGCGAACAACTGGCCCGCGCCATCGATACCACGTTTTGAGTACCCATAATTGAGTGCGGCACGGCCTTGGTGCGAACAGGACGTGGCAGCTCAACGAACTTGTCGAGTGGAATCCTATTTGTATCCGTTTTTTTGTAATGGCCTAGGAACCCAATGTCGGCTCTCCGGTCGTGGACGATCACAGTAGCCGCCAATCCGAGCGTCAATACCTTTGAACAAAACCCTAGTTGCTTTCTGCTGACCCTTGTACACACCACTAGACCACATCAGACCTGGCCTTGCCGAACTGGTCAACATGCCATACAAAGTCGCCATCCGCACCTCGGGCCGTGTGCACGAAGACGGGTAGGTCGTCCAGTTCGGTCGCAGATACAGAGCGACATGCGCGCTGATCGGTACTTCGCATCACGGCCCACGCCCTTTTTTAGGGGCGTTGGAGGCGGCTTGGCACGCCCGCCGACCCCCACCCCCCACAGGGGGAGGCCGAAGGCCACCCGGCCCTGTCCATGTAATTCATAGGTCAAAGCCTCAAAATTTTCGGCGGTAGAAAATCCCAAAATTTTTTTGGCGCGCATCACTCAGCAAGTCATCGGCGCCGGCTGCGAAGCACTTGACGGAGGATGAGCTGCGGGCGGTCGTCAACGATCTCATCATCGACTGGCATCCGGCAAGTCAGGCAGCGGTAGTCACTTTGGCCACCGCCGAACAGCTTCCAGCGGAGATCAAACAGTATGCGGCTCAAATGGATACGCCACTTAACACGATTGGGGTCTTCGGTCATAAGGGCAACTCCAGCGAATCGCGATCACCCACGCCGTCGATGTCCGCCGACCACATCTCGCGGGTCGAGATGTCCGAATAGCCCCGCTCCGCAGCTTGACGCGCGTAGTGGTCATTCGCACCCCGAGCGGACATGCGCAGGCGCAGGCCCAGGCCGCCATTGGCACCGCTCAGATAAACGCAGTGCCCGGATGACGACGACCTGGGTTTCGTCAGGTCCGGGTCGTCACCGTCATTCAACGCGCCGCTGCAATATTCGCGTGGGCATAGGTAGCAACCAGCGGCATGGTGCTCACACGCCTTGCGCGGCTGCTGGCGGACCGGCCGTTTCAACACGCGCAACACGAACCAAGCGTTCAGGGACTTCCACTGGCCGTTTACCATGCACTCCTCACCGAACTGGACATCAATCCGGCACGAGCCGGCGTTTGTTTGAACTAGGCGCGATGGTAGAAAGGCGCCGGCGAATGCGACCGTGCCGTCCGAGGGCGGACGGACACGAAATCCGCCGGCACGCTTTCATGCCGCCGCTCGCATAGCCACCGACACCAACTGCGTACCCAGCACGTCCGGTCTATCCAGCGGGATGGTGCAGTCATGGGCCACTACCCCTCTATCGACCAGAATGGTATGGGAAGCACTGTCAATCTCGATGGCAGTACAGTCGGCGGCGCCGGCTTCCTCCATTGACCACAAGACCCGCTCGTCGCAAGTTGACACTGGCCGAACCAGCCGTTCGACCTTTCTGCTCAATCGAAATGGGACAACTTGCGGCAGCCTTATTCTAATTCGGAACGACTCGGCGCCATCCCTTTTCTGGCCATGCTTGTCGGTGAACCGTGTGATGCGTTTATGAGTAGCCGATTTACCCCCGAAGCTCGCGACAAGGTACTCAACGGCTGACGTTAGGTGGGGACTAGTGCTGCTGAACTCGATGGCCCCTTGGGTAGGAGCCACGCCCCCATCGGTATCGAGCAAGCCCTGCATAACAGCCAGGCGCACTGCGGGCGAATTGAAGAGATATTGCTCCGGGACGAACTTGTCTCCCGAAAGCAAGCCATGAACACCGAGGCCGCGAAGTAGGTTCGTCAGTGGATTCCCCCGGCCGGCAAAGCCGCCACCCTGACCGTGCGCCTTTCCGCCCGCGACGACTAGTCCGTAGCCATATCGGCCAAGATATCTTACTTCTACGTCACTCGGAACGGCTGCGGCGACCGCATCGACAATTTCGTGGTCCGAGGTAGATATGGACGTTGTTCCGTTTCGGAGGCAGCCGTCGCCAAGCAGCACCCCCAGCAGGTAAGGATCAATTGGCACTTCCTGTGTTTCCATCTGCACCGCCGCTGTCGCGGGAATCAGGAACCGCCGACGAGGCCGTGAGAACGTCCCCGCCGTAGCCAACATGGTCTGGGACTGAAGAACCTCCCAACGATTAAATCTCGGATTTGGCTCGACCTTGCCGTGGCTGTGACGTGTCGGGAAGCGCGCTGCGGGGTGCAAGACCAGCCATGGCTGGCTCGTCCCGCATTTGATCGTCACGCCGCGATCAAAGGTAAGCATCAAGCAGTCCTGTCGAGCTATTGTGGAAACAGATACGACGCGGCAGGGCATACCGTCGCCACCAATGACCGAGTCACCCACGCGCAAGGTCTCGATATGGCTGAAGCCCGTTGGCGTCCAAACACACGTCCCGTTCGCCAGCCCGCCGGTTGGGGCATCGCGCGGCATGCCTGGCTTACACGCAGGTGAACTGCAACGTGGTCTGCGGGAACTGGCCGAATGAACGTGGCGTGTCGCTCTCCTTCGTCACTTGCATCGTCTTGCCCTGACCCGAGCAAAACGCGCCGGCTTCCTTGAACGTCGAGGCTTTGATGGAGCCGAGCGATGCGGCAGGGCCGTTGTCCTCGCGAGCGATCATGTAGGCGTCTTTGCCCATTGAGACCACGCCGGTCGTGGAGGCACAGCCGGTCAAGAACAAGGCTACGAGAAGGAATTTTTTCAATTGGCGCACCGGGTGGAAGTTGATAAGAATGCCAATTCTACGATTAACGTAGAGAAATATACAAGGCAATCTACGATTATCGATGGATGCCGCTTCGCCCCTCGCAGAACCCATCCACGTTTGCCCGCCGCCTCCGCGAGGTCAGGCTGCGTTCGGACCTGCCGCAGGACAAGCTGGGCGTTCTTGCTGGCTTGGAGGAGTCATCCGCGAGCGCCAGGATGAGCCGGTATGAAAACGGGGTGCACGAGCCGCCACACAAGTTCGTCGAGGCACTGGCAAAAGTGCTGGGGGTGCCCGCAGCGTATTTTTACTGCGGCGATGACCGGCTGGCTGAGATCATATTGGCGTATTCCGACATGCCTGAGATTCAACGGCAAGCCCTGCGACAGCGCGCGGCCGAGTTGCTTCGATAGCCGCCCATCCGCTGGGTTGGGCGAAAACCCCAAAAAAACGCACTGAAAAACGAATCGAAAATGCCGTTCTATGGATGAGTGTTGACCAAAAAACCCTACACAGCCCCTACATGACAGAAATTCGACAGCAAGCATAGAACAAGCACGAGAAGGACTCGCGTGCAAGCTATTGATTTATTGATGTTTTTTGGTGCGGCTGGCGGGGATCGAACCCACGACCCTTGGCTTCGGAGGCCAATACTCTATCCACTGAGCTACAGCCGCTTTGGGAATGTCTGAAGAGATGCGAAGGATACAGTTTTTCCGCGGCGCCGT
>JAODNJ010000144.1 GCA_025465155.1 Frankiales bacterium | reverse complement strand
GCAGGTCCATCGTGCGGATGATGGTTTCGCCGTCGGAGTCAGCCTTCGCCGCGGTTGTGGCAAGGACGCCTGCGAGCGCCATGGCTTCCCAAGGCGTCAGTTCCATGTCGTTGATCAGGACGTTCGTCGCTCCGATCGAGAGGTGGACCAGATCGGCGCGCTCGAGCTGACTGACGTAACCGCCGCCCGCCGTGAACTACTCGCTCCGATGCAGGAGGAGCTCGCTGTCGAGTCCCTCGTCACCGGACTGGTGTTCGACGCACCAGCTCGGGCACATCAGGCTTTGGGGGGACTGTCCCTGGCCGTTTTCATGCGTAGCGTTGATCACGGGTCTCTTGCCCTTCTTGGGAGGGTTGGGGATCAAGGCCCTGTCCCGGTGTCACGAACCGGGGCGGGGCCGTTCTTGTGTACGCGACTTCAGTGCGTAGTCGAGCACGGGGAGACCGTGGCATTTGCGGTGCCGGTCGTCTTCCTGGTGCTGCCGGTCACCGTTCTCTTCGCCCTGTTCCCGGGGCTGATCAGCATCGTCTCGCTGGCGCAATTAGCCCGCGGACCGAGTGGAAGGACGACGACCGATGCGGGCCTACATGCTGCTGCTGACCGCTGCGGAGGCGCTGCGCGCCCGGGTGGACGGCGACGATCCGGAGCGGGGCGACGTCCCTGGCTGGGTGATGATCACGGTGATGACGGCGGCGCTCGTGCTGGCCATCCTCGTTCCGTTCCGGACGGCGATCGTCAACGCGGTGCAGCAGGCGCTGACCTCGGTCACGAGTGCGGGCTGAAGAAGGACCCCTCTGCGCCCCACCCCTCGCAGGCTCGCGGCGGGACTCTGCAGAGGGGCCAGACGTCGACGGCGCGCGTGAGCGGGGGAGCGCTGTTGTCGACTTCGTGCTGGTCTCGGTGCTGATCCTGACGCTGCTGCTGGCGGTGCTGCAGGTGGCGGTCTACGTGCACGTCCGCAACGTCGTCGTGGCGAGCGCCCAGGAGGGTGCGCGGTACGCGGCCAACGCCGACGTGCCGTCGGCCGTCGGCGCCCCGCGGGCCGTGGAGATCGTCGGGAGGGCGACATCGGTGCAGACGGCGCGTGGGCTGTCGTGCACGTCGGGGGAGGAGTCCGACACCTCGGGGCTGCGGCTGGTGGTGGTCCGGTGCTCGGGCTCGGTGCCCGCTCTGCTGGCGTCGTTGGGCAACGTGCTGCCGTTGTCGGCGACGGGCCGGGCGCTCAAGGAGGGCGCGTGAGCCGGCTCCGGCGGCGGCTCCCGGCCGACGCCGGCGAGCGGGGTTCGGCCCTGGTCGAGTTCGTCTTCGTCGCGCTCGTCGTCTTCGTGCCGCTGGTGTACCTGGTCGCGGGGTTCTCGGCGGTGCAGCGCGGTGTGTTCGCCTCGAGCGCGGCGGCCCGGGAGGCCGGTCGCGTTCTCGGCACTGCGCCCGACACCCTCACCGGCCAGGCTCGTGCCGAGCGGGCCGTGCGGCTGGCCATCGAGGACCAGTCGGTCGACGCCACCGACGTCCGGCTGGCCCACGCGCCGGCCGGCGCCGGCTGCGATGCGGCCGGCTCCTACACGCCGATGCTGGCGCCGGGAGAGGTCTTCTCCGTGTGCGTGACGGTGACCGTGCGGATCCCGCTGCTGCCTGACTTCATCGACGCCAACACCGCGACCGGCCGCTTCGTCGTCCAGCGCGACAGGTACGTCAACGGCTGACCGAGCGGGTGGGGCACGGAGGGCAGCCAGCGCTGCTACCCACCCAGGTAGTCCGACTCCAGGACCATGTCGGGGAGCAGTGACTGGTATTCCACGTGCGCGCGGTGCTCCGTGGTCCGCCACAGCGTGCCTTCGTGCTGCCGCATGTATCGCCGGTACTCCGGTGCGCCGGGAGCGATGATGTTGTCGGCCACGACCACGGAGCCGGGGTGCAGCCAGCCGCGGTCCAGGATCCGCTGGAGGTCGGGGACGTAGGCGTTCTTGTCATGGTCGACGAAGACGAGGTCGAGCGAGCCCTCCTCGAAACGTGCTGATCGCGCAGCGTGCGCAGGGTGTTCCCGCCGTCGCCCAAGGTGCCCACGACGACGCTGACACGATCGTCGACCCTGGCGTGGGCGAGGATCCCCCGAGCGATGTCCGCGTTTCGCCGGGTTGAACTCGACCGAGACCAGACGGGCGTCGGGCGGCATCCTGCGCGCCGTCCGCAGGGCGCTGTATCCGCAGTAGGTGCCCAGCTCGAGGAGGCGGCGGGGGCGGACCCGTTCGATTGCCCGGTCCAGGATCTGCCCCTTCTCCTCTCCGACGTTGATCAGCCAGGTGCGCTGCCGGCAGAACTCGTCGATGACCCGAATCGCGTCGTCGACGTCTCCGGGACGCGCGTGGCTCAGGACGTGATCGGCCAGCGCCGCCTCACGACCGTCGCCCACCTGCCATTCGGTCAGCAGGTGCTTGGTCCGCACCGCCATTCGGAGAAAGGACCAGCGGAGGGGCAGCACGGGCTTGCCGGCGAGTTCGTTCGCGGTGATCGCCGCGCCGAGGGAGGCCGCTGACCACAGGAGCCAGCGAGGAAATCGACGCCCTCTCACCGCTGGCGACATCAGCAGCCATCGCGAACCTGCGACGACGGCCGAACCGGCGATGGCTCCTGACGACTTCCGCAGGCGCTCGACCCCAGCGTTCATGGCCCACGCCTACCACGACGCGGACCGTCGGGAATGACCGATTCATGCGCGATGAGCCCGTCCTGCATGTCGCACCGGCGGCGACGCCTGGCGGAGGCGAACCGTCCGCTCGGGCCCGGGAGGAACGGGGGGCGACGAGCGACGACGTCGGTGGGGTCGCGGCTACGCTCCAGCGGACCGCTAGGTCGACGGATGAGATCGGTGGCCGGGTAGGTCGGGCAGTTCGTCGGCACCCTTCGCCGGCGCCGCCTTCGGGAGCCGTTCCAGCCGGGCGAGGTGGATCCCGCCGAGCGCCAGCAGCGCCAGGGCCACGACCTCGCCGATGATCGCCGGCGGGCTGTGCCGCAGGTTCTCGTCGAAGACCGTGATCCCCAGCAGGATCGCGACCAGGGGGTCGACCACGGCGATGGCCGGGAGGCTGGCCGACAGCGGACCCGCCTGGTATGCGAGTTGGTTGAACAGGAGACCGGCCGCCCCGGCGACCGCGAGGCCGTAGAGCTGCCAGCTGGTCAGCAGCGCGAGCGGGCCGTGCGTGAGGATCGCCGTGCACTCCTTGATGAGGCTCGCCGTGACCGCGAACATCACCCCGGTGACGACGCCCAACAGCGTGGCCCCCGTGCCGCCACCGGCTCGGCGGGCGGCGAAGGCGAGCCCGGCCGCCACCAGAACCACGATCACGCCGGCCACGATCGCCGGGCCCCGGTCAGCGGGCTCGTGGGTGTGCGCGACCCGTGCCGTCGCGATCAGGAGGAAGCCGCACAGACCCACCACCAGGACGGCGGCCCAGACCAGCTCGATCCGCTTGATCGGCTCGCGGCGGAGCCAGTGGTTGACCGGCAGCGCGAACAACAGGTTCGCCACCAGGAGCGGCTGCACGACGGTCAGGCCACCGAGGCTCAGGGCCAGCGCGTGCATTCCGAAGCCGAGGGTGTTGAGGCCCATCCCGAGCAGCCACCACCGGTTCTGGAGCGTCGCCCTGGCGAACGAGCCGAGCTGCCGCGGCGAGAAGCCGCCGACGTCCGGCGTCCGGTCGGCGGCGCGGTGCTCGAGCGGGATGGCGACCGCGAACGTGGCCGCTGCCGCCAGTGCCAGCGGGTAGGCCAGAACGGACAAGGCAACTCCCCGGGGGTCTCGCGGCAGCGTGCAGGCAGCGTGTCACGAGCCGGGCTCCAGAACTCACTCCAGGGAGCTGCGGCCTCGTCGTGCTGGTCGGCCTGCTCGGCGGCCCGTGGCTGCGCGGCTCAGCCGCGGAGCGCCGGCGGGTGGAACCGGAAGGCCGCCACCAGACGCTCGAGCGACGGCCGGATCGTGTCCCACCCGGCCCACGGACGAGGCGCCTCCGGATCGGTCTCGAAGACCTCGAGCTGATCGTCCGGCGCGAGTGCGTGCAGCAGCTCGATGCGCGCCGTCAGCGCACCCGCGAGCCAGAGGACCGCCCCCGACGCGAGCGCCGCCCACACGAGCAGCGCCCAGGTCCACCACGTCATCGTCACAACCCCCACCGCCGGTGTCCGTCGGTGAGGAGTCGTCACGTTCCGGCCGTCTCCTGACCGGGGGAGGCGATCTCGTCACCCGCACGAGCGAGCACGTCCGGGTCGGCTGGGACGGGCCGCAGCAGGGTGGCGTGCGGCATCGTGTCCTCCGGACCGCGGGGCAGGAGCTCGCTGTCGTCCGCCGGGAGCTCCGCAAGGTCGCCGCCCTCGACGCGGACCTCGCCGCGCCACTCGTACAAGGTGCCGCCCCGGGGTTCGACGACCTCGCTGGGGCCGTCGACGACCAGCGTCTTCCAGTCCGGTGTCGCCCGCGCCGCCACTGCCATCACCCGGAGTTGCCCCCGAAGGCCGGCGACCGCGCGATCGCGGTCGGACCACGGCAGGGCCGCGGCAGCGCGGTACATCATCTCTGTCCGGTGTCCGCCGGGCCGGGTGGTGAAACAGGCAACCCCCCTTTCCGTGAGGACATCGGCAGGCCTGCCGATCGAGGGTCACGACCCGGCGGTCCGTCGTCGATAGGCGGACCGCCGGCTGACCAGGCACGATGGCTCCACCGGCGAGGAGAGTCGAGGCAGGGAGCCCATGCGAGTCCTCACCCTCAACATCTGGGCGCGCAGCGGCCCTTACGCCGTCCGCGAGGGCCTGCTGCGCCGCCTGCTCGGTGACCTCGCTCCCGACCTGATCGCTCTGCAGGAGGTCGACGCCGGGCCGGGCGAGAGCAACCAGGCCGAGGAGCTGCTGGAGCCGCTGGGGTACCAGGTCGCCTACGAGCGGCGCGAGGGTGAGAACCGCGCCGATCCCGGCATCGCCGTCGCCTCCCGCCATCCCATCCGCGCGCGGCGGCTGATCGAACTGCCGCACGGTGGCGCCGCGGTCGCCGCGCGCATCGACTCCGGCGGCGACCCGTTCTGGTTCTGCTCCGCCGTCCCCATGCCGATCTGGCCGCACCAGGAAGGCGGCCGCGAGGACGAGGTGGTCGCGCTGGACGCAGCCCTGACCGAACTGGCCGACGGCGACGCGCTGCCCCCGATCCTGGCCGGCGACTTCGACGCGACCCCGGACGCGGCGAGCGTCCGCTTCCTCACCGGTCTGCAGAGCCTGCAGGGGCGCAGCACGGCCTGGACCGACGCCTTCGCGGTCGCCGGCAACGGCACCCCCGGCTGGACCTGGACGTCGAAGAACCCCTACGCCGCACCGTTCGCCGCTGCGGTGTTCGCCCAGCCGATCCACCACCGCCGCATCGACTACGTCTTCATCGGTTCGCCGTTCCGCTGGCGCCCCCGGGTGGTCGTCCGCTCCTGCCGTGTGGCGCTGACCGGCACGCCGGAGGCCGCACCCTCGGACCACTACGGCGTCCTCGCCGACCTCGAGTTCGACGGCGTCCCCCTGGGCGGCGGCCGCGGGCTCGCGGCCTGGCACGAGACGGCCGCGGCGCTCTGGCCGCCGGCGCCGTGACCGCCGGCTACAGCGGCACCCCGCTGCCGGCCAAGCTCGGCATCAAGGCCGGGGGCCGGGTGCTCCTCGACGGGGCGCCGGACGACCTCCCGCTGGAGCCGCTTCCCGACGGCGTCGCCGTCCACCGACGGGCCGGAGGAGAGCCGTACGACGTCGTCGTGCTGTTCGCGCCGGGCGCCACCCGGATGCGCGGCCGGTGGGCGCCCCTCGCCGGCCGGCTGACGACGGCGGGCCGGCTCTGGGTGTGCTGGCCGAAGAAGAGCAGTGGCGTGCACACCGACCTGACCGAGAACGACGTCCGCGCATTCGGACTCGGCCAGGGGCTGGTCGACGTCAAGGTGTGCGCCGTCGACGCGACCTGGGCCGGGCTGGCGTTCGTCCGCCGGGTGCGGGACCGGTGAGCCGGTCAGCCGCCGCGCTCGACCTCGGCCTGAACGATGCCCCGCAGCGCGATCTGCAGCCCCTGGTCATGCGGGTCGCGGCGGGACAGGGCATCGATCGCGGCCTCCGGCAACAGGTCGCCGTCCACCGAGTCGAGCCACGCGACGTCGCCGCCGACCCGGCGGCCCACCTGCACGTCGCGGCCGTCCGGGCGCACCACGTACTCCTCGCCGTCCAGCCGGATCGTCATGTCCTCGCTCATGCCAGGCCCCTACCCCCGGAGGCGCACGATCCACGCACGGGACGCTGCCGGAGGATCCGGGCATGGACGCCGACTCGGACCCTGACACGGAGTTCTGCGAGGTCGTGATCACCGCCGACGACCCCCGGTGGCTGGCCGACTTCACCCGCACGCTGGTCGAGGAGCGGCTGGCCGCCTGCGGCCACCTGGTGGCGCCGATCCGCTCCATCTACCGGTGGGACGGCGCCGTGCGCGACGAGACGGAGGCCCGCGTCTCCCTGCACACCCGTCGCGCACTGGTCGACGTGATCGTGGCCCGCACGAACCAGGAACACGGGTACGAGGTGCCCTGCGTGATCGCGCTGCCGCTCACCGGCGGCAACCCGGCCTACCTGGCGTGGCTCGCGGCGGAGACCGCCACCTCGAGCGCCGGACGGGGCGACGCGCCCCGCAGCCCTGCGTGACACGCCGACCCGGGGTTCACCTTTTCGGGCGGCTGGGTGACACTTCTGGGGGAGAGCTCGGCGTGGCGTCACTCAAGGGGACGCTGCGGGTGCCGTTGGTCACCCGAGGCCGCCACGGACGGCGTCCTGACGATAGGCGGGGGTGGGGATGCTGCGACGACCGACACGGCCTGAGCTGCCCTCCGATGTCCGTCGGCGCGCGTCGGCCGAGGGCAGCCATGCGGTCCTGGTCGAGGCGGTGCTCGACGCTCTGCCATCTCCGACCCTCCTCCTCGACGCCGCCGGCACGGTGCTGCTGGCCAACTCCGCGTGGGCGACGGCGGCCGAGGTCGTCGACGACGACCGAATCCGTGTCGGCATCGGCGGCGACTACTACGCCATGGCTCGGCGGATCCGGGACGACGTCGCGAGCCAGGAGATCATCAGCTCGCTGCAGGACCTCTCCCGCGGCGAGCGCTCCATGGTCTCGCTCGACTTCTCGGTCGCGCACCCGCACGGCGGCCGCTGGTACCACCTCCAGGCCTCGCGGGTCGACCGCGCCGGGCAGGTGGTGGTCACCCACACCGACATCACCGACCGGGTGCGAGCCGAGCGGACCTCCGCCTGGCAGGCCCGCCACGACCACCTCACCGAGCTGCCCAACCGCGCCCACCTGCATGAGCTGATCGACGCCGCGCTGCAGCTGCCGGGCCGGGGCGCGGTCACCGTGCTCTTCCTCGACGTCGACGGCTTCAAGGACGTCAACGACTCCCTCGGCCACGACGTCGGCGACGACCTGCTGCGGCAGTTGGCCGCCCGGCTGGGTGGTCGTACCCGGTCGGACGACACCGTCGGCCGGCTGGGTGGCGACGAGTTCGTCGTCCTGTGCCGGGGGTGCGACAAGGACGGCGCCGAGGCCCTGGCCGAACGGTTCCAGAGCAGCTTCGAGGAGCCGTTCCTGCTCGGCGGCCGCCCGATCCGGCTGTCGGCGAGCATCGGCGTCGCGACCGCCTCCGGGAACCGGCCGGACAACCCGCGCTCGACCGACCTCGTCCGCGACGCCGATCTGGCGATGTACGCGGCGAAGGCGGCCGGCCGCAACCGCATCCGGGTCTTCACACCGGATCTGCGGATGGCCGCCCAGCGGCGGGCGCTGTTCGCGGCCGAGCTGCGTGAGGCGATCGACGCCGACCAGCTGGTGCTGCACTACCAGCCGGTGCTGTACCTGCCCACGGGCGAGGCCACCGGCGTCGAGGCCCTGGTGCGCTGGCAGCACCCCGAGCGAGGGCTCGTCCCGCCGGCGGAGTTCATCCCGCTCGCCGAGCAGCACGAGCTCATCGCGCCACTGACGCGCTGGGTCCTGCGCACCGCTCTCCGCCAGGCCGCGGTGTGGGAGCGGCAGGGCCTGGACCTCGTCATGGGCGTGAACGTCAGCGCCGTCCACCTGTCCACCGGAACCCTGGTGGGCGATGTCGCCGAGGCGCTCGCGGAGGCGCAACTCGCGCCGGAGCGGCTGCTGGTCGAGCTCACCGAGAGCACCGTCGCGCAGGAGCCGGAACTGGCCGCCGCCCAGTTCGCGCGGCTGCGCGTGCTCGGCGTGGAGGTCTCGATCGACGACTTCGGGAGCGGCTTCTCCTCGCTCGGCCAGCTGGTCAACATCCCGGCGGGGTTGCTCAAGATCGACCGCAGCCTCGTCGCCGGGGCGGCGTCCCGGCGCAGCCAGGCGTCCGCCGCCATCGCCGCCGTCGTCGGGCTCGGGCGGGCCTGCGGCATGCGCAGCCTGGCCGAGGGCGTGGAGACGGCCGACGAGCTCCGGCTGGTCGAGGATCTGGGCTGCACGTTCGCGCAGGGCTACCACATCGCCCGCCCGATGCCGGCGGACGAGGTGCCCGGCTGGCTGGCGATGTGGGAGCCGCACGGCGCCCGGCGCGCACTGGCCCTGCAGCCGGTCGGCTGACCGTCGACACCCGGTCCCGCGCCGGACCTAGGGAATCGCCACCAGCCACGAGCCGAGCGTCCAGCCGAGGCCGACCGTCCGGCCTGCCTCCGAGCGCCACCGGAGTGCTAGCTGCGCTGCCGCGCTCCTGACCGGGCGGGCTCCCGCGTCACGGGAACGCCCTCGGGTGCCTCCGGCGCACCGCTGGGGACGGGCGCGGCCGGTGGAACGGCCGGCTGGTAGCGGGCGCGCAG
>JAODNJ010000275.1 GCA_025465155.1 Frankiales bacterium | reverse complement strand
TCGTGTCCGGATCCGTGCTGTTCAGCCGGCGGATCAGCCCGTCGGGCAGGCCGGCCTCGGCCTCGTAGGCGGCGAAGGCACGCATCGGGCTCTCGGTGATCACCCCGCCCAGATCGAACACCACGGCCGAGACGCGGCTCACAGGCGCACCGCGGCGGCCAGCTCGTCGGCGAACCCGAGCCGGACGGCGATCCGGGCCACCATCTCGTCGGCCCAGAGGTCGTCGGCCGTCACGATCGACCGCAGCTGCTCGGCGGGCAGCCCCTCGTCGGCGAAGACGTCCAGATCGCCGCCCGGCCAGCCGGATTCGTCGTCGTCGAAGGCGCCGTCGTCCAAGGCGTGGTCGTCGAAGGCGTCGTCGTCGAAGGCGCCGGCCCGGTCGACGCCGATGCCGTAGCGGTCCACGACCTCGGCCGCGAGCACCCACTCCTGCATGGTCGCGTCGGAGATAAGTGCGCGGACCATGCCGCCCGGGCCGTGGCGGAGCACGACGAAGTACAGCCGGGAGTCCACGACGACGACGAACGGCCCGGGCCACCCCTCCGCGCCGGGCTCACCCAGCGCCCGCTCGAGGGCCGGCAGCTCGTCGCCGGCGTCGTCGGCGAGCAACTCGACCTTCCAGCGCGAGGCGGGCCTGCTCACCCGCACCGCGAAACTCTGCCGGGCTGCGGGCTCGGTGAGCTCGCTCATCGCTTGCGCAGCAGGGTCAGTCCGTCCGCCACCGGAAGCAGCACGGTTTCCCAGCGCGGATCGGCCACCAGCGCGGCGTTGAGCGCCACGATCGCGCGGTCGTCGTCGGTCTCCGGCGCCACCACCCGCCCGGCCCGCAGGGTGTTGTCGAGCAGCACCAACCCGCCGTCGACCAGCCGCGGGTACAGCTGCTCGACGTAGTCGGCGTACCCCGCCTTGTCCGCGTCGACGAAGGCCAGGCCGAACGTCGGCTCGGCGGGGAGCTCGCGGATCGTCTCGTGCGCGTCCCCGAGCCGGAGCTGGATCCGGTCCGCGACGCCTGCGCGCTGCCAGTAGCGACGGGCGATGGAGGTCCACTCGCCGTTGCGGTCCAGGCAGACCAGGGAGCCGTCGTCCGCGAGGCCCCGGGCGATGCTCAGCGCCGAGAGCCCGGTGAAGGTGCCGACCTCGATCGCCCGACGCACGCCGAGCGCGGCCGTGAGCAGCTGCATGAACGCGCCCTGCTCCTGGGCGATCTGGAAGGTGGCGGGAACGTCGCCGCGCGAGGCCAGCTCCGCGGTCTCGGCCAGCAGATCGGTCACCACGGTGTCGGGGGGCTGGGAGCTGGCCCGCACGTAGTCGGAGAGTTCCTGTGTCAGGAGGAACGACCGGGGCGTCATAGGGTCCGATCATGCATGAGGCCGCAGCCGGGGACGGCAGTTCCCTCGACGACGACGGGGACGTCGCCCCGGGACTGTTCCGGCAGCTGGCCGCCGACCCGCTGGCCGGCCACCTCGGCATCACCCTCGAGCAGGTCCGCCCGGGGTATGCGCGGGCGGCGATGACGGTGCGCCCCGAACTCCTCAACGCCGTCGGGACGGCGCACGGCGGCGCGACGATGGCCCTCCTCGACGTCGTCCACGCGGCGGTCAGCAACAGCCACGGGACGGTGGCCGTCGCGCAGGACGTGCACACCGAGTTCCTCTCCCCCGGCTCGGCCGGCGACCGGCTCGTCGCCGAGGGTGTGGAGCTCCACCGCAGCAGCCGGACGGCGGTCTACCGGATCGAGGCGCGGGCGCAGGACGGGCGGCTGGTCGCGACGGCCCTGGCGCGGGTGTTCCGGACCGAGCGCCGGTGGGACGCCGCATGACGCGGAGCTTCCCGGTCATGACGCTGCCCGCGCCTCCGGTCGCCGTCGTCGGGCTCGGCCAGCTGGGCGGATCGCTCGCCGCCGCCCTTGCCGCGGCCGGCCGGCCGGTGACCGGCTGGGACGTCGACCCGGCAGCCTGCGAGGCGGCGGCCGCCCGGGGCGTGCGGGTCGCGCGTGAGCTCGAGGGCGTCGTCGTCCTCGCCGTGCCGCTCCCGGCCATGGCCTCGGCACTGGACGACCTCACCGTGGCGCCCGACGCCACGATCACCGACCTGGGCTCGGTGAAGCGGCCCGTGCTGGACACCGTGGGCGCCCGGTACGGGAGCCGGTTCGTCGGCGGCCACCCGATGTGCGGGACGGAACGGTCCGGCTTCGCGGCCGTCGACCCCGCGCTGTTCGCCGGCGCCCGCTGGGCGGTCTGCCTCGACGAGGGCACCGAGCTCCCCCGGTGGCTCCGGGTCGCGGAACTGGCTCTCGCCGTCGGGGCCGAGGTCGTGCCGGTGACCAGCGACGAGCACGACGCCGCCGTCGCCGCCGTCAGCCACGTGCCCCACCTGCTGGCCGCCGCACTCGCCGCCGGTGCGGCCGAGGCCGGCCCGCTGGCCCTCGCTCTGGCCGCGGGCAGCTTCCGGGACGGCACACGGGTGGCCGGCAGCGACCCCGCGTTCGTCACCGCGATGGTGGACGGCAACGCGGGGCCGGTCGCCGCGGCACTCGACCGCGTCCGCGGGCAGCTGGACCGCCCGTGGCCGGAGCTCGTCGCGGCCGGTCACGCCGTGAAGGCGGCAACGGACCGTCGTCGCCCCGTGCGCGTGCCGCTGGAGCGCAGCGCGCTGCTGGAGCTCGGCCGCGCCGGGGGCGCGGTCACCCGACGGCTGGCCGCCTTCCTCGAGGGCTGGATCCCCGAGTAGGAGGGGTCAGCCCTCCTCGCCGTGGACGTACCGCTTGCCGCGGGCCAGCGAGGCCACGGCGGCGATCACCGACATGAGGGCGGCGGCGGTGAAGACGACGACCAGCCCGGTGTGGAAGGGACCCGAGATCAGCCGCGGGAAGAACTCACCGCCGGTGAGGGTGGCCGCCTGCTGTGCGCTCACGTGCTGGAGCGCGCCGGTCGGGCCGAGCAGCATCTGGATCGGGTTGAAGCCCAGGAAGGCGGCGAACAGGCTCGAGACCGGCGGCAGTCCGGCCACCTGGTGCGCGACCGAGACGCTCACGCCCTGCCCGGTCAGGCCGTTGAACAGCGACGAGGGCAGGGTCCTGGCCAGCCCCAGGATCATCAGCGTGAAGAAGACGCCGATCGACAGCGACGTCCCGGAGTTGAAGAACGTGCCCCGCATGCCCGAGGCGACGCCGCGCTCGTTCGCCGGGACGCTGTTCATGATCGCGGTCGTGTTCGGGGCGGCGAACAGGCCCGACCCGACCCCGTTGAGCGCGATGAGCAGCGCGAAGGACCAGTACGGGAAATCCACCGGGATGACGAACAGGCCCAGGAACGTGACCGCGGTCAGCAGCAGCCCGCCGGTCGCGAACCATCGGGCACCGAACCGGTCGGACAGCGCGCCGGAAACGGGGCCGGCGAGGAGGAACCCGCCGGTCAGCGGCAGCATGTAGATCGCCGCCCAGAGCGGGGTGGACGCGAAGCTGTAGCCGTGCAGCGGCAGCCAGATGCCCTGCAGCCAGATGATCAGCATGAACTGCAGTCCGCCGCGGGCGACCGACGCGAGCAGGCCGGCCAGGTTCCCGGCGGAGAACGCCCGGATCTTGAAGAGCGAGAGGTCGAACATCGGGTCCTTGACCCGCGACTCGACGAGGCAGAAGGCGACCAGCAGCAGGACGCCGAGGATCATCCCGCCGTACACCTTCGGGTTGGCCCAGCCGGTGGAGTGGGTGCCGTAGGGCTGGATGCCGTAGGTGATCGCCACCAGGATCACCGAGAGGCCGACGGCGAAGGTGATGTTGCCCGGCCAGTCGAGCTTGCCGGCCTTCTTCGTGCCGAGCTCGTGCAGCGACCGGTACGACCAGACGGTGCCGATCAGGCCGACGGGCACGCTCACCCAGAACACCGCCCGCCAGTCCACCTCGGAGAGCAGCCCGCCGACGATCAGGCCGAGGAAGCCTCCGGCGAGCGCGGCGACCTGGTTGATGCCGAGCGCCAGACCCCGCTGACTGGACGGGAAGGCGTCGGTGAGGATCGCGGTGGAGTTGGCGAAGAGCATCGCGCTGCCCACGCCCTGGACGATGCGGAAGATGATCAGCCACAGCGCGCCGTGGCCCCCGCTGAACGGATCGAGCCCCAGCGCCAGCGAGCCGATCGTGAAGATCACGAAGCCCAGCGTGTAGATGCGCACCCGGCCGTACATGTCGCCCAGCCGCCCGAAGGCCACCACGAGCACGGCGCTGGCCAGCAGGAAGCCCATGATCATCCAGAGCAGGTAGCTGACGTTGCCCTGGCCCAGCGGGTTGATCGCGATGCCGCGGAAGATGGCCGGCAGGCTGATGATCACGATCGAGCTGTTGATCGTCGCCATGAGGACGCCGAGCGTGGTGTTGGAGAGGGCCACCCACTTGTAGCGCGGATGGTCCCTGCCCCAGCGCGCCCGCCCCGCCGGCCGCTGGTCGCTCGCCCCTCGCACGGTCTGGACCGTCACGTCGTCCCCCCGAGGCAAGCGCGTTAGTTAGTTGACGTAAAGCAACCTTAGTCCGGGACGAGGCTTGCCGCGCGCCGGCCACCCCGTTTTCCGCCGAGCGACGGGGGGCACGCGCCTTCCGGGCTCCGGCGCGGGAGGATCGCCGGAGCACGACGACCCGGCGCGGGAACCCGTCCCGCCCGGTGGAGAGGAGAGCCCGTGGACGAGAAGGAACTCTTCAGCCGGATCCACG